>JBEVNO010000027.1:0-3398 GCA_040508085.1 Steroidobacteraceae bacterium | reverse complement strand
CCTTGATGCTCTTGTGCACCTTGGCCAGCTCCTTGGCATGTGCGGCCAGGTAGCGCGGAGTGCACACGTTGGCAGGCAGGTTGCCAAGATCGCGCAGCACCGTCTGGCCCACCGCGATCGCCTCGCCCTGGTCGAGCCCGCGCTGCGCATCCGCCCGTTCCTTGGCGCCAAGGCCGGCCACGGCAACAGACTTCAGCGCGTAGCGCGCGGGTTTTCGGCCGGATTTGAAATCGTTGATGCGGTACATCGCGGCGCCGGTGAGATCGGCCACGGCGCGCCCCAGGTAATAGGGGCTCACGGCGTCGGCGGCAGGCTGGTCGATGGCCACCACCAGGCTCGCGGCGCGGGTTTTCAGCACCGCGGCCAGGGCGGCGCTGACGGCCTTGCGCCAGTGGCGCTGGCGGAACTCGCTGCGCTTGCCCAGGCCCACGACCAGCAGGCGCTTGGCTGTGAGGCCGGCGGGCGCGGGCAGGATGTAGGTTTCACCGGCCCGGACGGGCAGATCGCCGTCCGCCTTCAGCCGCTGTACCGAGCCGCGGGTGGCACCGTCCACCGCGAGCGCGGTGCCGGACAAAGCGTCTTCGTCGAATAGTCCAATGGCAATGCAATCCGCGGCGAGCTGGGTCGCCGAGCGCTCAGGGGTATCGAATCGGACCATGATGCTGGGTTTCTCCGCGGCCTGTGCCGGCTTGATGCGCGATGGGTTAGTTTATCTGAATGCGCGTGCTGGATCGGTACATCCTCAGGGCCATTTGCGGGCATTTGGCCCTGGTGATGGCCGTGCTGGCCACACTTCTCGGCCTCTTCCTGTACATCAACGAGCAGGGCTGGATAGGCATCGGGCAGTACGGCCAGCTGCAGGCACTGCGCTATGTGCTGCTCAATTTGCCGGGCACGGTGCTGCAGTTCCTGCCCGTCGGCGCCTTGATCGGCACGCTGCTGGCGCTGGGTCAGATGGCGCGCGGCAGCGAGCTCACCGTCATGCGTGCCGCCGGCGTCTCCATCAGGCGGCTATGCGGCGCCGTGCTGCTCACCGCATTGCTGCTGCTGCCATGCGCGGTGTTGCTGGGCGAATGGATTGGCCCGCCGTTGACGCAGCTGGCGCGCGTCAACAAGGCGGTTGACCGCAATGGCAGCATCAGCGCCGGCCAGCGTGGTGGCGCCTGGGTGCGGGATGGTGAGCGCATCCTGCACGCAGAAGGCGGGGCTGGCGGCGCGGGCAGCACCGTGACGGTGTTCGAGTTCGACGGTCCGCAGCGGCTGGCTTCCGTGGCGCGGGCCGCCAGCGCCAGGCAGGTGCAGCAGGGCGGTTGGGAACTGGAAGGCGTGGTCGATTCACGCTTCGGCGGAGCCAGTGTCGGCAGCAGCGGCCATGCGGTACAGCAGTTCGAACTCGCCGCGGGCACGGATTTCTTCAGCCTGGTGGCCGCCAGTCCGCGGGATCTGTCGCTGCGCCAGTTGTGGCGCGCCACGCATTACCTGGATGCCAACCAGCAGGACACGCGCCGCCACCGATTCGCTTTCTGGTCCGGCATTGCGCGCCTGGTGGCGATGCCACTGACGATGCTGCTGGCAGTGCCATTCCTGTTCGGCCCGCTGCGCAGCGCGGGTGCCGGTGGCCGCGTGATGCTCGGGCTCGGGCTCGGGCTGCTGTGGTTCATTGTGCAGCGCATGGTGGAAAGCGGCACGGTAGCGTTCGACCTCGACCCGCTGTGGCTGGCGTGGCTGCCCACCGCCATGCTGGCCGGCGTCGTGGCGGTGCTGATCCAGCGCGTCGACGCCGCCTGAGCTCAGCGCTGCTTGAAGTCTTCCGGCACCAGCTGGTGCCGACCCAGCAGCTTGTAGAAATCCGTGCGGTTGCGTTTGGCCAGGCGCGCGGCCTGGCTCACGTTGCCGCCGGTGATCTGGAGGATCTGCGACAGGTAGCCGCGGGTGAATTCGTCCCGTGCCTCATCGAAGGAGGTCAGCCGGCCCGCCGCGCCGCCCAGCGATTGCTGGACCAGCTCCACCGGAATGATGGGCGTCTGCGCCAGCGCCGCGGTCTGCTGCACCAGGTTCTGCAGCTGGCGCACATTGCCCGGCCAGTCCGCGGTGGCCAGCAGCTCCAGTGCTTCGGGCGGGAAGATGCTGCGCTGCCCTGTTTCCGCGGCATTCAGCGCCAGGAAATGTGCGATCAGCAGCGGAATGTCCTCGCGGCGGCGTGCCAGCGGTGGCATTTCAATCTGCACCACGTTCAGGCGATAGAACAGATCCTCGCGGAACTTGCCAGCCACCGTATCCGCCTGCAGGTCGACGGTGGTGGTGGAGATGACACGGATGTTGACCGGCTGAGGCGTATCCGCACCCACCGGTCGCACCGCTTCTTCCTGCAGGGCGCGCAGCAGCTTCTGCTGCAGCCGTGGCGACAGCTCGCCCACGCCATCGAGCAATACCGTGCCGCCGTCAGCGGCCTTCAATGCACCTTCGCGCTCACGTCCTGAACTCGCATCCGCGCCGAACAGCTCCACATCCAGCTGTTCTTCGGGGATCCCGGCGCAGTGCGCCACGACGAATGCGCGCGCGCGCCGCGGGCTGGCCTTGTGGATGGCGCGTGCCAGCAGTTCCTTGCCGGTGCCGCTCTCGCCGATGATAAGCACGCGCGCATCGGTGCCGGCCACCATATGCGCCTGCGCCAGCCGCTCTTCCATGATGGCGCTGCGCGTGATGATGTCCGAGCGCCATTCCTCGGTGGTCTCGTTGAAGCCGGAGATCTTCAGCGCGCGCTGGATCTGGTCCAGCAGCTCCTGCTTGTCCACCGGCTTGGTCAGGAAGCCGAAGGCGCCCATCTGCGTGGCCTGCACCGCATCCGGGATGGTGCCGTGTGCAGTGAGCAGGATCACCTTGAGCCCCGGCCAGCGATTCTGCAGTTCCTTCAGCAGCCCGATGCCATCCACCGGCTCCATGCGCAGGTCGGAGATGACGAGGTCCGGCCGGAAGCGGCTGGTGGCCGCCAGCGCCTGCGCCGCGCTTTCCACGGCTTCGACGTCGTAGTTTTCCGCGCGCAGGCGGATGGTCAACAGGCGCAGCAGACCCGGATCGTCGTCGACGACCAGGATGCGGGCCTTGCGGGATGATGCGTTCATCGCTTGCGTCTCGTGTTGGGAAAAGGGCGGCCTGGCTGAGCCTGAGAGGTTCATGGTGGTTTGCTGCCCTCGGTGGGTTTCGGTGCGGTGGTAATGCTGTTGCGCTCGATCTTGGTGATGGCGTCGAGCTTGGCGAGCGCGTCGTCCAGCGCCTTGCGCAGGCGTACGTTCTCGTCCATCTCTTCGCGCAGGCGGCGCGCCTGCGCGGGATTGCTGGCATTGCCGCGCGTGCGGTCACGTTCCTGCTGCACCTCGGCAATCAGGCGGGTGTTCTCC
>JBEVNO010000013.1:0-4205 GCA_040508085.1 Steroidobacteraceae bacterium | reverse complement strand
GCTTGATGTTCAGGTGCTTCGGGCCCGAGGCGTCGGCCGTGATGTAGGGCAGGTTGACGTCGGTCTGCGTGCTCGACGAGAGCTCGATCTTGGCCTTCTCGGCGGCTTCCTTCAGGCGCTGCATGGCAAGGGGATCCTTGCGCACGTCGACGCCGGATTCCTTCAGGAACTCGTCGGCCAGGAAATGGATGATCTTGTTGTCGAAGTCCTCGCCGCCGAGGAAGGTGTCGCCGTTGGTCGACAGCACCTCGAACTGCATCTCGCCGTCGACGTCGGCGATCTCGATGATCGAGATGTCGAAGGTGCCGCCGCCCAGGTCATACACCGCGATCTTGCGATCGCCGGTGGCCGCCTTGTCGAGGCCATAGGCCAGCGCGGCCGCGGTGGGCTCGTTGATGATGCGCTTGACGTTCAGGCCGGCGATGCGGCCGGCGTCCTTGGTCGCCTGGCGCTGCGAATCGTTGAAATAGGCCGGCACCGTGATCACGGCCTCGGTCTCTTCCTCGCCGAGGTAGTCTTCGGCGGTCTTCTTCATCTTCGCGAGCACACGCGCCGAGATCTCCGGAGGCGCCATGTTCTTGCCCTGCACCTCGACCCAGGCGTCGCCATTGTCGGCGGCCGCGATCTTGTAGGGCACCATGCCGACGTCCTTCTGCACGACGTCGTCCTTGAACTTGCGGCCGATGAGCCGTTTCACGGCGAACAGTGTGTTCTTGGGATTGGTGACAGCCTGGCGCTTGGCCGACTGGCCGACCACCACTTCGCCGTCCTTGGTGAAGGCGACGATGGAAGGCGTAGTGCGGTCGCCCTCACTGTTCTCGATGACGCGCGGCTTGCCCGCTTCCATGACGGCGACGCAGGAGTTGGTCGTCCCCAGGTCGATACCGATTACTTTGCCCATGTGTGTTTACCCCGGAAAGAAACTGAATAAGTTGATCGATGCGCCGTATGTGGGCGCGGATGCCTGCTGTTCAAGTAGGCAGGCCCGGCAACCTCAAGGCGCGCGGGCCACGATGACGCGCGCGGGCCGCAACAGGCGCCCGTTGAGCTCGTAGCCCCGCTGCACCACCTGCAGCACCGAATCAGGCTCCGCGGTGCTGGAAGGCTGCAGCGCCATAGCCTCGTGGCGCTGGGGATCGAAGGGTTCGCCCGCCGGATCGATCACCTTCACCGCGAACTTCTCGAAGGCCCGCGTCAGCAGCTTGAGCGTGGCTTCCTGGCCGGCGGCGAGACTTGCAGCATCGGCGGTGGCGGCGCTGGCGCCCGCCAGTTCGAGGCTGTCGAGCACGGGCACCAGCTCCTGAGCAAACTTTTCCAGCGCGAACTTGTGCGCCTGCTCCACATCGCGCGCGGCACGGCGCCGGATGTTCTCCAGTTCGGCCGAAGCGCGCAGCGCCTGGTCACGATGCTGGTCGGCCTGTGACTGCGCCGCCTCGAGTTCCGCGCGCAGTTGCTCAAGCTCGGCGGCCACGGCCGCAGGCAGCGTGTCGCCGCTGCCATCCGGGGGATAGATCTGCTCGCCGTTATCCGACATTTTCTCTCCGTAAATCAATAAGCTGAAGATGATACTTCATCTTCATGCTCATAATGGCGCAATGGGCCCGGATGATTGTGGGGGCTAACGGCGGGAATTCAAGGCCGCGCCGAGCAACTTGGCCGTCAGATCCACCACCGGAATGACCCGCTCGTAGGCCATGCGCGTCGGCCCGATGACACCGATCACGCCGACAGCGCCATTGTCGGCGCTGTACGGGGCGGTCACCACGCTGCAGTCGTCGAGGATCTGGTAGCCGGACTCCCGGCCGATGAAGATCTGCACGCCCTGCCCGCGCAGCGACGAATCCAGCAGCTGCAGGATGGCGCGCTTCTCGTCGAAAGCCTCGAACAGGCGCCGCAGCTTCTCCACGCTGGAGAGCTCCCCATAGCCCATCAGGTTGGTTTCACCGGCAATGACCAGTTCCATGTCGCTGCGCCGCTCGCCGGCGCCGAACAGCTGCTGCGCCACTGAAATGGTATCCACCATGCCCTGGTTCAGCTTCTCGCGCATTTCTGACAGCTGCTCGATGAGCTCCTGGCGCACCTCGTCCAGCGTGCGGCCACGGAATTGCTCGTTGAGTGCCGCAGCGGCCCGGCGCAGTTCCTCCGGGGCGATGGTGCGCTCCAGCGTCACGACGCGGTTCTGCACCTCGCGGTCGTCGAACACCAGGATGACGAGCAGTCGCTGCTCGGACAGCGGCAGGAACTCGATATGGGTCAGCGATGCCGCCTGCGGCGTCTGCAACGACACGACGCCTGCCATCTGCGTCACGCTGGAAAGCAGCTGCGACGCGGTAGAGACCAGTGTGCGTGAATCCGAGGCACCGGACAGCTGGATGCGCATCTGGTCCGCCGCCGCGGCTTCCATCGGCCGCACCTCCAGCAGGGTGTCGATGAAGAAACGGTAGCCTTTGGGGGTGGGCACACGCCCGGCGGAGGTGTGGGGCGAGCTGACAAAACCGTAGGCTTCCAGATCCGCCATCACATTGCGGATGGTGGCCGCGCTCAGGGACAGCCCGGAATCGCGCGACAGGCTGCGCGAACCCACCGGCTGCCCGTCGCGGATATAGCTCTCCACGAGCACCTTCAGCAATTGCTGGGCGCGGTCGGAAATGCGGGCTTCGTCGGGACGTTCCTGGCTCATCGGCGATAAAACGCTAGCCGTGTGTGGCTCTGTGGGTCAAGTAAACTAACAGGATGAGCGTAGCCGTCCAGACTGTCGCCCTGCTGGGGCGCTTTGCCGAACACACCGTGCGCGACACCGCGGCCGTCCTGCTGCCGCACCTGGCCGCGCGGGGGCTGACCACGCTCACCCAGTCAGGGCCGCAGGGCGAGCTGCTGGCCGGGCTGGCCACGCAGGTTCCGGACGAGGAACTCGCCGCGCGCGTGCAACTGGCCATCGTGATCGGTGGCGACGGCTCCCTGCTCTATGCCGCGCGCCTGTTCGCGGGCAGCGGCGTGCCGATGCTGGGCATCAACCGCGGACGCCTGGGTTTCCTGACCGATGTGCTGCCGCAGGACATGCTGGAAAGTGTCGATGCCGCCCTCAGCGGCCGCTGCGAGAGCGACCAGCGCCGGCTGCTCGATGCGCGGCTGATCGCCGCCGACGGCAGCGAGCGCAGCCGCCTGGCCCTGAACGATGTGGTCATCTCCAAATGGGAGACCGGCCGCATCCTGGAGTTCGAGACCCGCGTCAACGGCCGCTACGTCAATACCCATGGCGGGGACGGCCTGGTGGTGTCCACGGCAACCGGCTCCACCGCCTATGCACTGGCCTGCGGCGGCCCTATCGTCGAACCCGGTCTGGACGTGCTGGTGCTGGCCCCTATCTGCCCGCACACGCTGGCAGACCGGCCCATCATGGTGTCGGCCAGCAGCCGCATCACCGTGGTGCTGCACGAGCGTTATGACACGCGGGCGCTGGTGAGCTGCGATGGCGTCACGATCGGCGAATTGCTGCCCTCGGAACGGCTGGAGATTCTGCCTTCTGAGCAGCACATCACGCTGCTGCACCCGCCGGGGTACGATTATTTCCGCCTGCTGCGCTCCAAACTGCACTGGGGCCGTGGCGGTCATGCCCCTCCACCACCGGCAGGCGATTAAACAATGTTGACGCACCTGCAGATCCGCGACCTCGCCATCATCGATGCCCTCGAGGTCGATTTCGCGGGCGGGCTCACCGTGCTCACGGGTGAAACCGGCGCCGGCAAGTCCATCGTGGTCGATGCCCTGACCCTGGTCTGCGGTGCGCGCGCCACGGCCGAACTCATCCGCGCCGGCGCCGAGCGGGCCGAGATCGCTGCCACCTTCGACCTGCGGCAGGCACCGCCGGCGTTCCGCGCGCTGCTGGAAGAGCAGTCCATCGAAGCCGATGACGAGCTGCTGGTCCGGCGCCTGATCAACGCCGACGGCCGTTCCCGCGCCTATCTCAACGGCCAGGCCGTGCCGGTGCAACAGCTGCGCGAGATTGTCGGCAGCCTGCTGGATGTGCACGGCCAGCACGAATTCCAGTCGCTGGTGCGCCCCGCATCGCAGCGCGAGCTGCTCGATCACTACGGCAAGCTCGAACCGGCGACCGCCGGGGTGGGCGCCGCGCACCGGGAGTGGCTGGCGCTGCTGAACAAGGTGCTGGAGATCGAATCGCGCCTGCGCGACCGTGATGCGCGCAT
>JBEVNO010000190.1:0-15538 GCA_040508085.1 Steroidobacteraceae bacterium | reverse complement strand
ACTTGCATCGCGACCGATCGCCCGGGGGAATGGAACGTGTACATTCTCACCAGCGCACGCTCCGGCGATGAGTGTACGTACGCGCCGTGAACAGCGGCGTGGCATAACGATGAAGGGTGGGTGAGCAGCAGATGAACATCCGATTAACAGGCGCGCTCAGCCTGCGGCGCCGGCTCGCCGTGGCCGCATTGGCGGCGCTGCTCACCGCCGTGGCGCTGGGTACGCTGCTGCTGCTCACCGCCGGATCGGCGCGCGAGGTGGCGCAGGAGGCGCGGCGCACACACAGCCGCGTGCAGGCGTATTCGGAGCTCATCTCGGCGCTGCGCACCTATCAGGCCAACAGTTACACCTCGGCACAGCTGAAAACCCCGCAGGCGCAGGAGCAGCTGCAGGTCTCGCGCAGCCGCTTCCTGCAGACGCTGGACACGGTACTGAAGCTGCCGCGGGACACGCCTCAACAGCGCGAGATGGCCGAGCGCATCGAACGCCATGGCAGCATCGTCACCACGCACCTTGCGCATATCGTGGAGATCGTCGAGCGCATCGACACCACCTGGCGCAACGAGGGCCGCGATGCCGCCGGCGCCGAAGCCGAGCGCACCGCGCTGCCGGTGCGCGAGCTCGAAGCCATCCTCAATGCCGAGATCCGCCGCGGCGATGAGCAGATCGAGGCGGCCACCAACCGCACTCTGGCGCTGAACCACCAGGTGCTGGTGGCCTGCATCGCGTGCCTGCTGCTCGCC
This sequence comes from Steroidobacteraceae bacterium, assembly GCA_040508085.1. GTDB lineage: Bacteria > Pseudomonadota > Gammaproteobacteria > Steroidobacterales > Steroidobacteraceae > ZC4RG30. The sequence continues at coordinate 14,795 of JBEVNO010000190.1, read as the reverse complement.
GTGGGCTCATGGGCGCTGATCCACGGCCTGCTGCTGGGCCGCCTTGGGCCGGGGCTGCGGCGGCTGCAGGAAGGCACGCTGGCCTTCGCTGCCGGCAATCTCGGCCACCGGGTGCGGCTCGGCGGTCAGGACGAGCTCGCACAACTGTCTTCGGCCTTCGACGCAATGGCCGCGCAGCTGGCCGACAAGCAGCAGGCACTGCAACAGGTGCAGGTGGGCCTCGAGCATGCCGTGCGCGAGCGCACCGAGCAGCTGCAGCGCGCCAACCTGGAGCTGGCCGCCTCGGATGGCCGGCGGCGCGCATTCCTCGCCGACATCGGCCATGAACTGCGCACCCCACTCACCATCATCCGCGGCGAGGCGCAGGTGGCGCTGCGCACGATGCAGCAGCCGGACTTCCACCCGCAGGAGGCCTTCGAACGCATCATCAAGCACACGCGCGACCTGGGGCGCATGGTGGACGACCTGTTCCTGATCGCGCGCGCGGAATCCGGCGGCTTGCCGCTGCAGATCGTGCGCACCGACCTGCGCGCCCTCACCGAGCAGATGGCGGGCGACTTCGAGGCGCTGGCGCTGGATTTCGACGCCACCATCACCGCGACGCCCGGCCCGGCGGTCTACTGGGACCTGGATCCGGACCGCCTGCGCCGCGCGCTTTCTGCGCTGGTCGACAACGCGCTGCGGCATACGCGCAGCGGCGTGCATGTGGAGATCGAGGCGCGCGAGACACCACGGGGCGTCGCGTTATCGGTTTCCGACAATGGTCCTGGTGTCGATCCGCTGATCGTCCCGGATCTCTTCCAGCGCTTCCGTCGTGGCCACACGCACAGCGAAGGGTCCGGCCTCGGCCTCAGCCTGGTGCGGGCATTGGCCGAGGTGCAGGGAGGCCAGTCCCGCCTCGAGAACCGCCCCCACGGCGGTGCGCGGGCAGTGCTGGAATTCACGCTGGCCAGATAATCAAAGCAGAACCGGGGGAATCATGAACCTTTTGTTGGTGGAAGATGACGAGCGGGTGCGGCGCTTCGTGGTGAAGGGCCTCGAGACCGAAGGCTTCTCCGTGTCCGTGGCCGAAGACGGGCCGCAGGGGCTGGAGAAGGCATTGACCGGCCAGCATGATGTGATCGTGCTGGATGTGATGCTGCCGGGGCTCGATGGTCACCAGCTGTGCCGCAGGCTGCGCACGGCGCGGCGCAATACGCCAGTGCTGATGCTGACGGCGCTGTGCGCCACCGAGGACAAGATCGAAGGCCTGCGCGGCGGCGCCGACGACTACCTCACCAAGCCCTTCGATTTCGACGAGCTGGTGGCGCGCATCGAGGCGCTGGCGCGCCGTGCCTGCGGCACGCTGGCAGCGCCCGAGGAGCGGCTGCAGGTGGGCAACATCACCATCGAGCGGGAGGCACGGCGCGTGCGCAAGGATGGCCAGGAGGTGGAACTGACTTCCAAGGAGTACCAGCTGCTGGAACTGCTGGCGAGCACACCGGGCAAGGTGCTCAGCCGTTCACGGATCCTCAACAAGATCTGGGGCTACGACACCGATCCGCTGACCAACGTGGTGGATGTGTACGTGCGTCGCCTGCGCGCCAAGCTCGGCTGGGATCTGGAATGCGGCTACATCCGCACCGTGCGCAACTTCGGCTACCGGCTCGACCCCTGAGCCGGCTACCGGCTATTTGTCCCAGCCCGTATCGGATCGATAAGGCAGCGAGACCATCTGTGCCTCGATGTCGGTGATCCTGCCATCCTGCACCTTGAACAGCTCGGCCACGATCACGTCCATGGGGTTCAGCGCCCCCTCCATGACCTTCACCTTGCCGCGCCCAGGCGCGTCGTATTCGGTGAGGGTGCCGGGGTGGCGGAACATGAAGAAGCCGAACACCAGCCCCTGCTTCTCGTTGACGATGACGAAGCGCCGCGGATCCACTTCCTGGATGTATTTCGTGGCGCCCGAATTGAAGCCCTCACGACAGCCGCGCAGCTGGAAGCCGAGGCTGCTGGCCGGCGTGGCCGCCGCGGCCGCACCGGGTGGTGTGGGCGCAGGCGGCTGCGGCGTGGTGCCCGCAGTCTGGGTGCCGTTCTCGATGCGCTGGCAAGCATCGTCGAAGGCCACTGCATTGCCATCGCCGGTTTTCAGGGCATCGAAATAAGGATTCACGATGCTGATCAGCTGCTCGCGCGTCAGCGGCTGCGCCACTGGGGCGTTCCACACCGGCTTGGCCGCGGTGGCATCCGTGCGCAGGAAACGCCCCATGGTCTGCTTGCGCACCACGATGGTCTCCGCCTCGGTGATGAGCCCGCCCTGCACCTTGATGCGCAGCGTGAACAGCCCCGGAATGCCATGCTCGGACATCACCGCGAACACACCAGCCTGCTGGGTGCTGGTGTCGATGAAGTAGTTGCGGTACGGACCGAACTGCGTTGCCGTGGCCCAGAACCCGTCACCGATCTTCAGCGGACGCGTGTTCTCGGTGAAGCGCACATCTGCAGCCAGCTGCGCGCGCGCCGGATCCCGTGCCGCCACTGCCACCAGATACTGGTCCACGAAGCCCTTCAGACATGCCTCGTCGCAGGCGGCCACCGTAGGCGTGGCCGCTGCCGGGGGCGGCGGCGCACCCGCCCCGCCGCAGCCCTGCAAGGCGGCCAGCAGCGCGAGGGCGGCAGCCGCATGTCGGATGTTGCTGTGTAGTCGCATGTGCGTTCCCTGCATCAGAATTTCAGATCGAACCCGGCGAAGTAACGCCGTCCCAGCGTGTCATACGTGCCCGAGTCGGTATTGCCCGCAATGCCACCGGAGGTGGCCACCGGCTGCTTGTCGAACAGATTCGTGGCGCCCGCCGAAAGGCGCAGCTTCTCCGTGGCCTGCCAGCCGCCCGACAGGTCGAAGCGGCTGTAGCTCGACATGTAATTCACCGGTGCCGAGACCGGCCCTGCCGTGAGATCAGTCATCTTGCCGACGTAGTACCAGTTCAGGTTTGCGTTCCAGGCGGCCAGCGACCAGCCGACATTGGCATTCCCCTTCCAGGCCGGACGCGCGCCATTGTTGGCGAACGACAGGTTGTAGCCATAGGTTCCGGTGTAATCCCTCGACCAGTCGGACAACTCATTGGCCTGGGTCTGGAAGTTCAGCGTGCGCGAAGCCACGACGTTCAGCGACATCCGGCCGGCATCGTCGGACAGGCCGATGGCTCCGAGACCGAAACCCCAGTCGAACTGGAAATCGATGCCACTGGCACGCAGCCCGCCAAGGTTGAAGGTGGGTGTACGGACCTGGTCTGCATTGCCGTTGGAAGGTGTGCGCACGATGGCCTGGCAGAACTCGTTGCTGTTCGAAAGCCCTGGATTGGTTGTGGAATTGAAGCAGCCCTGGAAGATCAGCGAGCCCTGCGTGGTGCCGATGGTGTCCTTCATCTTGATGTTGTAATAGTCCACCGACATCGTGAAGCGCTCCAGCAATGGCGCGGTGAATGCCGGGCTCCATACGGCACCGATCGTCACCGTATCCGCCTTCTCCGGCTTCAGGTCCGGATTGCCACCGGTGATGGTCTGCAGGCTGCTGAACGAGTTGTTGAAGGAATCGACGATGCTCGCGGGCACACCCTGGTCGAGGCACAGCTGCCGGTAGGCGGCTGCGGTCGCACCGGTGCGCTCCGGACTGTTGGCATTGCATGGGTCCTGGCGCCCCAGTGTGGCAATGCCCAGGCTGGCGGGGGCATAGAGCTCACTGACATTCGGCGCGCGAATGGCGCGCTGCAGACCCCCGCGCAGGCGGAAGGTATCGACCAGCTTCCAGTCGCCATCGATCTTGTAGGTATTCACGCCGCCTGAGCGATAGTCGGAGTAGCGATAACCCAGACCGATGTCGAGGGCCTTCACCAGCGGGATGTCGCGAAGCACAGGCACCAGCAGTTCGCCATACACCTCTTTCACGCTGTCGTAGCCGCTGGCGGCATTGGTGCCGAAACTGCCCACCAGATCCTCGTTGGCCGGCGAGGGGCTGTTCACATAGTCGATGTCGCGGTAGCTCAAGCCCGCGGCCGCCTGCAACGCGCCGGCGGGCAGCGTGAACACGTCGCCGGAAAGATTGGCCTCGACGATGTTCTGCTTCAGTTTGGTGTAGCTCTTCGGATGGATCTGCAGAAATTCGCTGCAGCTGGCCGAGAGTTCGGTGACGCCGAACATGTCGAGGCCTTCCGGGCAAGGCGCGGGGCTGCCCAGGTACCCCGGCAGGCTGCGGCCACCGTCATTGGTCGCAGTAGCGTAAGCAGGATTGGGAATGTAAGTGTCTCCCGCGGCCGCGCCGCCCGTGCCCGACAGCAGGTACTGGGGCACGTTGACCAGCTGGCCATTGGCGCCCGTTACGGAGCGCGAGTTCAGCAATGCCTGGATGCGCGAGAAGCTGGCGCCGCCGGATCGCTGGAAGGTGTACAGATCGCTGGTGCCGGTGCTGCCACTGGCGTCCCAGCTCCAGCCGCTGTCGCCCAGCTTGCCCTCAAGGCCAGCCGTGAACTGCTGGATGTGATTGCCATAGACCAGCACCGAGGTGCCCGTGGCGGTCCACAGCTTCTCCATGTTGAACGGCGCACCGGGACTCGCACGCGAGGCCAGCAGCCTCGCCAGGTCAGGAGGAATGAAGGCGTTGTCCACCGGCACCACGGCCGTGGTGCGCTGGGTCTGCAGGCCCGCGCCGTAATTCGTCACAGCGTCATACTTGGAAATCATCACCTGCGCGAAGCCGGACAGATTGTCGGTGAAGTCGAAGCGGCCGCGCGAGAACACCGTGTAACGTTCCGTCGGCGCGGTCATCACCTGGTAGTTGCCGAGGTTGTAGGCCACGGAATTGCTCACCGGAGAGAGCACCCAGTAGTCGTCGCTCTCGCGCCGCCAGTTGACGCCCGCGGTGCGGGTGTACAGCGAGCCGTCCTCGTTGAATCCCAGCACGCTGCCGGCACCCACACCGGCCGGCACGCTGGTAACGCCATAGCCGGCAAACACGCTGTTCCATGCCGCCTGGCTGGGTGCGTTGGCGCCGGGGATATAGGTGCCTTCCGGCAGCTGCGAGGATCCCCACGGCGAGGCACCCAGCGGGAATGCATCGGTGTAGAACTTGCGCTTGGTGAAGTAGGCCTTGCCGCGGTCGAGGTAGCCAAGGCCCAGCACCACGTTGCCACGGCCATCGGCGAAGTCACCGCCCATCAGCACGTCGGCCACGTATTCCTGCGCATCGCCCTGCTCGGCGATGTTGTACTTGCCGGAAACCTCGACGCCCTGGAAGTGCTGCTTCAGGCGCATGTTCACCACGCCGGCAACTGCGTCGGCGCCGTAGGCGGCGGAGGCACCACCGCTGATCACCTCGATGTTCTCGATCATCGCCTGCGGGATGCTGTTGAGGTCGACCACGAGATTCGACTGCGAAGGCTGCAGGCGGCGGCCATCGAGCAACACCAGCGTGCGGTTCGGCCCGAGCCCTCGCAGGTCGATGCTGGCACGGCCGGTAGGCGCGCCGCTGCCGATCATCTCGTTCGAGCCGGGCGTGACCTGCGGCAGCTGCTGCAGCTTGATGCCGAAGGTGCCGCCGGCGGTCTGGTCCAGGTGCTCGGTATCGATGGTGACGATGGGACTGGCCGCCTCGTAGTCACGACGTACGATGCGCGAGCCGGTGACTGCCACCGGTTCGAGTTCCTCCTCTTCGGCGCGCGACGCGGTGGTCCCGGTTGCCGATTGGGCAAAAGCGGCTGGCGAAGAAATGCACAGCGCGGCAAGACCCGCCAGCGCCAGGATGCGCCGAACTTCGGAAGATACAGACATCGCGAGAACCCCCATGTTTATTGGCGGCGATGGTAGTCGCGCGCACATGGATGCCGATTAACAGTCGAATTAACGTTGGATGAATGCCCGTGTCAGGTTGCGCCCGCCGTGGGCGTGGTAATTTTTAATCTGCGGTTAACAAGGCATTCAGCCGCACAACATGCATGCGCGATTAAGCTTTGTGCCCCTGAACAGTGTGGAGATGGCGATGCTGAAGAAGAAGAAGAACATCCTGGTGGCCGCCCTCGCCTGCTCCGGCCTGTGGACGGCACCTGGCTTCGCGCAATCCGCACAGACCGCCAGATCGTGCGACCGCGCCTGCCTCACTGCGGTGCTCGACGGCTATCTGCAGGCGCTGCGCGAACACGACGCCGCGAAGCTGCCACTCACCGCAGACGCGCGCTACACCGAGAACGGCCAGGTGCTCGGATTGCGGGACGGCATGTGGGGCACGGTCAGCGGCCCGCCGCCCTACCGCTTCGACATCGTGGATCCGGAGCAGGGCACGATCGTGATGATCGGGCTGATCCCGGAGAACGGGAACTTCAACTACCTCGCCGTGCGGCTCAAGGTGGAGGATGGCGCGCGCATCTCGGAAATGGAGAATGTGGTGGGCCGCAACGGCACCACCGGCAACACGCGCATCCCCGATACACTCAAGGCGCCCCACCCCTTGTTCCTGGAACGCGTGCCAGCTGCCGAGCGGTTGTCACGCGAGCAGCTGGTGCGCATCGCAGACAGTTACTTCACCGGCCTCGACAACGAGGAGAGCGGCCGCAACGTGCCATTCGATGCGCAGTGCCAGCGCAAGGAAAACGGCACCATCATGACCGGTCTCACGGCGCCGGACGCCCGCGAGATGATGAAGCTGGGCTGCAAGGCCCAGTTCGATACCGGCTTCTCGGTAGTGGTGACCGACGTGCGGGCGCGCCGCTTCGTGGCGGTGGATCCGGAATTCGGCAACGTGTTCGCTTTCGCCTTCTTCGACCACGCAGGAACAGTGGCGGGCTACAAGGACCCCGCCGGTGTAGAGCACGGCTTCGCCGCCAGCCTGCGCCAACCTTCCACGCTGATGATCGGCGAAGTCTTCAAGGTGAAGGAAGGCCGCATCCGGCAGATCGAGGCTGTGCTGGCGAGCGTGCCCTACAAGATGACCGCTGGCTGGTAGCCCAGCGCTTCTAGAACGCGGGCAGGCTGCGCACCACAGGCGCCTTCAGCGCCGCGCCATCCTCGGCCGTGAGGCGGCGCTGCTGCACGGCCTGATCCACCGCAGCATTGAACTGGCGCACATACTCGGCACGGTTGCGATACAGCGCCTTCATCCGCGCCGCATCGAATGGCTGGCGGATGCCGGTCAGCGCACACAGCGCGCGTGCGCGGTCGGTGTCTTCCCGCGGCGTGCCGCGGCCGGCGTACCGCGCCGCCGGCACATCCAGCGGCGGCAGTCGCCACCCACCCTTGGCATTGCCGTTTGCATCGGGCACCACCGCGCCCTGCGCATCGGTCTCGATGCGTGGCACCACCAGCATGGGCGTGCCCTTGTTCATCCACTCATCGTATTGCTGCCAGATGGCGCTGAACGCCATACCCACCGGGAAGTCGCCATCCGGCTCCATGCACATGCCTTTGGCGGGCGGCTCGAAGCCGGCAATCCTCAGATCGGCATCGGCGGGCACGCCGGCAGCGAACGGCCCCGCGTGGCCGCTGCCCGGAACCTCGTACAGATGGAAGTGGCCTTCTGCCGCATCGGTATCGTCGCGGCGCAATGCCAGGCTGGTGCCGCGGTTGAAGTCCGATTCTGTCATCACGGTGACAAAGGGCACATCGCGAGGCATTGCGGCGCGGCGCGGATCATCCTCCGGCAGCGGGGCCGCGCACTGGTTGATCGGCACATTGGAGGGGCCGCTGGCCGCCTTCAGGTAACCGTCATACACCGGCGCGCCATCGCCCCGCCGCAGCATGCGGTGCATGGCATTGGCGTAGGTGGTGATGTAGCCGCCACTCTGCGAATAGCCCGCCACGACCAGCTTGCGCGGGTTCAGGTCGAGCAGGGGGTTCTCCTTGCTGGAGCTGCGCAGCAGCGCGCCCACCTGCGCTATCAGGTCGAAAGCGAGACCATTCTCCGCATCGGCCGGAGTGTTGCGGTCGTCGCCAGCGCCGGGCATGCCCGCGGCTGTGGCCGCTGGCCGGCACTCAGGGGCCTGACGGAAGCTGAAGCTCAGGCTCGCATAGCGCACCGGGTCGAAGCGGCGCAGCGTCTCTGCCGCCACCGGTTTCACTGTGATGCCCACCCATACATCGCCGCGACGCGTGAAGTGCTCCCACGAGAAGCCCCACAGCGGCGCGAAATCGTAGAGGCCGGTGGGGTTCAGCAGCTCCACCACCACGAGGCCACTGGCCTTGGCAGGATCCACCGGGCGACGCACCAGCACCCGGGTGGCATACGGCACATCGGCATTGCGCACCGTGACCGCTGCATCGGCGGGTGTGCCGGCCCATTCATAGATGTTGGCGTAGCCACTGACGATGAGCTCGCTTTCGGCATAACCACGGGCGCTCAGAGCCATGGGCTGCTGGGTATTGGCAGCGGCCAGGAAGGGCCGGTTCGTCGGCGTCAGTGGCAGCGTGCGTGCGCGGGGAGTGGCCACCAGATGTGGCGCGACGGGCTCGGCGGCGGGCAACAGCGGTGCCAGCAGCACCAGGGCAAGCAGGGCGGCGGATGTTCGAGGTGTCAGCATCAGCAGAACTACACTATTTCCGGCAACGCGCTGTCAACGCAAAATGCCGCAATGCGCCTACCGCGGTGTTCCGCTGTGTCCGACAGCTGCCTGGTTGGAGCTGCTCTAGTTTCGTAACGCATGGCAAACCGCAAGAAATCGACCGCTTCGGCGCGCGCCGCCGCGGGCCAGTATCGCCGCATCCAGGCGCGCACGGACCGCAAGGACGCGGCGAAATCCGGCCAGACCAGCAAGGAATCGCCGGCCATGCAGGCGGGCGCGCGACCGTACCCGGTACCGCCCCTGCCCCGCCAGCACCTGGGCAAGCCCGGCAAGGAGGAGTCGCTGCGGCTGGCTCCGATGTATGAGGCTCCCTACTACCTCGGTTCCGGCAAACTGAAGAATCACGTGGCGATCATCACCGGTGGCGATTCCGGCATCGGCCGGGCGGTGGCCGTGCTGTTCGCGCGCGAGGGCGCCGACATCATGCTGGTGTACCTGAACGAGCATGCCGACGCGCAGATCACCGCCGCTGCCGTGCGCGAGGAAGGCCGCCGCTGCGAGCTGATGGCGGGCGACATCTCGAAGAAGGCCTTCTGCGACGGCGTCGCGCGCCGCACGCTGGCCAAGTTCCAGCGGCTCGACGTGCTGATCAACAATGCCGCCTTCCAGCTGCACGCGCAGACGCTCGAGGAACTGCTGCCGGCCCAGTTCGACCGCACTTTGCAGACCAACCTCCATGGGCTCTACCACATGACGCGCGCGGCGCTGCCGCACATGAAGGCGGGAGCGTCCATCATCAATACGGGTTCGGTTACCGGCCTGCATGGCAGCAAGTTCCTGCTCGACTACTCGATGACCAAGGGCGCCATTCATGCCTGGACGCGTTCGCTCGCGGCGCAGCTTGTCGAGCGCGGCATACGCGTGAATGCAGTGGCCCCGGGGCCGGTATGGACGCCACTGAATCCCGCTGATCGCAAGGCCAGCGAGGTGGCCCACTTCGGCGAGGATGTGCCCATGGGCCGCCCGGCGCAGCCAGAAGAGATTGCCCCGGCGTTCGTGTTCCTGGCCTCGCCCCAGACGGGTAGCTACATCACGGGTGAGGTACTGCCCATCACGGGCGGCCATCTGTAACAGAACGGGGGACGGAGCCGGCGGCATGCCGCCGGCTCCAGGGAGCTCACCAGTAGCGGGGAGTCTCGTAGTAGTCGTACACGCGCTCGCGATAAGCCAGGCCATCGTCCGCGGTCAGCTCATGCAGCGAATCCGCAGGCGCATCCTTCAGCCATTCCTTGCTGCGTGCGATCACATACGCCTTCTGCGCCGGGTCGTAGTTCAGCTCGCCCCAGGGCAACGCATGGAACTTCTCGCCGATGCCCAGCACGCCGCCGAAACTGACGACGGCGAACATGATGTTGTTGGAGGATTTGTCGAGCACCACATCCTTGACTTCGCCAAGGTGGTTACCGGAGGTGTCGCGAACCGCCGTGCCCGTGACACGCGTGGCCAGGATGGCCTTGGTATGCCCGGAAGTAGTAGTCATATGGAATCTCCTCGATAGGTAGGGCCAATAACAGCCTGCGCGCAGTATTCGCCTGCGGCAGTTGCGGGAATGCCGGTCCATGGCCCGCCCGCTTGGCGGTGATGTCCTACCCCCGGCGGCCGAACCTCACCAGGTCGAGGTCGTCATCGCCCTCGCCGCTGAGAACATTGCGCAGCATCTGGGCGGCCATCATCGAGAAGGTGATGCCATTGCCGCCATAGCCCAGCACCGCGTAGCAGCGCCGCATGCCGGGAATCTCACCGATAGTCGGTAACCCATGGGCTGATGAGCCGAAGGAACCGCTCCAGGCGTAGGCCACCTTGTTGTCGACCTGCGGCAGCAGCGCACCCAGGCGCCGCTGCAGGAAGGCGGTCTTGCTCTGCAGCAGCGCGTCGCGGGCGGCCGCGTCCGAGAACTCCTCGTCGCCGCCGCCACACACGACCCGGCCATCGGCCGTGGTGCGCACATACAGGTAAGGATCACTGGCCTCCCACATCAGCGTGGGACGTGACCACGGCGGGCGCCGCTGCTGCACCGTGGCCAGGGCCCAGGTAGACAGGATCCGGTAGCCGCGCGCGGGCACACTCTGCGGCAGTTCGTAGCCCGTCGCGAACACCAGATGCCGCGCGCGGACCACGTGCCCGCTCTGCGTCTGCGCCCGCACGCCACCACGCACGCTGCGCGCGGCGACAACCTCCTCCGGCGCGCACAACCGCGCGCCCGCAGCGGTCGCGGCACGCAGGAAGCCGGCCGCCAGAGCGCGCGGATCCGCCGAGAATGACCCGCTGGAGCGCAGCGCCGCGCGCTTGGGAAGCCCGTACTCGCGCGCCACTTCACTGCCGCTCAGGTAGGCCACTTCGAAACCGGCATGCGCGCGTGCGGCAGCTTCCAGCTGCAACCCGCGCGCATCGAGTTCATTGCCCTGCACATACAGCGACTCGCTCTCCTCCATGTGCGCCGGTATGGCGAGCTGGCGGGCGCGATCCCGCAGCGCATTCACCGCGATGAACGAACGGCGCCACATGCGCTCGGCGTCGCGCCGGCCCATCCGTTTCGCGAGTTTCGACAGCGGCGTGTCGATCTCGTGCAGCACCATGGCGGTGGAGGCTGCCGTCGAGCCCTGCAATGGCGCGCGCCGATCGCAGATGATGACCTGCATGCCAGCGGCGCTGAGTGAGTCCGCCAGCATGGCGCCGGAGATGCCCGCGCCCACGATCAGTACATCGCAGTGCCGGTCACTGGTGAGGGGCCGGTGCGGGGGCAGGCTTACCCGGTGCGCCTGCCACAGGGATTTCCCGCCGTGCAGGTCGCGGTGCTTGGTCAGGGCTGGCATGCCAGTGATGCTGCGGGCAGGGCCGTGCTGCCCCTGTAGGACGCCGCGGCCAGCAGGCGTCGGACGGCGGCGCCGTTCGCCATTCTGGCAAACTCCACCGCAACATCAGGCCCGGAGCGCCGCCTTGACCGATCCGCTGCAGGAGAGTTTCGAAGCCTTCATAGCGCGCTCACTCGCGCAGCCGGGCGCGTCGCGCCATGCCGATGTGGCCGGCATCCGCATGCATTACCTCGAGTGGGCCGGGCCGCCCGGTGCGCCCGCCCTGCTGCTGCTGCATGGCTATCTGGCGCACGCGCACTGGTGGGATTTCGTCGCCCCCTGGCTGGCACAGCATTATCGCGTCATCGCGCCGGACTTCGGCGGCATGGGGGACAGCGGCCACCGGCCTGCCTACAGCCACCAGCAATTCCATGACGAGATCACCGGCATCGTCGCAGCCACCGGCATCGCCGGCTGCACAGCCATCGGCCACAGCTTCGGCGGGCGTGCGCTGCTGTATGCCTGCCATGCCCGGCCGGAACTGTTTTCCCGTGCCATCGTGGTCGACTCGCGCCTGGGCTCGCCGCAGGACCCGGTCCGTGGCTTCGATGAGGAGTGGCGCCCGAAGAAGCGTTACGAGGATGCGGCCACCATCCTGCGGCGCTTCACGCTGAAGCCGATCGAGCCTGCGCCGGACTGCGCCATGCGACATATGGCCAGCATGTCGGTGCGCGAAGAAGGTGGCGCCTGGGTGTGGAAGTTCGATGAGAACGTCACGCGGCTGTTCCAGCGCAGTGGCAGCGGCGCGGCGGTGGACGACATGCAGCAGCTGGCCGACCTGCCCACGCCGGTGGATTTCATCTACGGCGAAGAGAGCCGCGTGGTCACTCCGCCGCGGGCCGCACTGCTGCGCGGCAGCCTGCCGCGGGTGCATTCAGTGACCGGTCTGCCCGGTTGTCACCACCACCTGTCGATCAGCCAGCCCGTTGCACTGATAGGCTGCCTGCGGGTATTGCTGCAGCGGGAAACCGGCTAGGCTGCGGCTCATGAGCACCCCCACGCCCCATCGCGCCTATATCCCGGCCGTCACCAGCCTGCCTGAATTCACGGTGCGGGCCATCCTCACCGGCACCATCCTCGGCATCATCTTCGGTGCCTCGTCCCTCTATCTGGTGCTGAAGGTCGGCCTCACGGTCAGCGCGTCCATTCCGGTGGCGGTGATCTCGATCACGCTGTTCCGCCTGCTGTCGAAGTTCCGCGTGCGCGACGGCACGATTCTCGAACACAACATTGCGCAGACCGCGGGCAGTGCCGGTGAATCCGTAGCCTTCGGTGTCGGCATCACCATGCCGGCCATCATGATCCTGGGCTTCGACCTGGAGCTGTCACGGGTGATGCTGGTAGCGGTGCTCGGCGGCCTGCTCGGCATCCTGATGATGATCCCGCTGCGCCGCGCGCTGATCGTGAACCAGCACGGCACGCTGAAATACCCGGAAGGCACTGCCTGCGCCGAGGTGCTGAAGGCCGGCGCCTCCCCCGAATCACGAGCCGCCGCGGACCCGGCGGCTGTGGACAGCAAGATCGGCGGCATCAGCGCCCGCACCATCTTCACCGGCTTCGGCATCGGCCTGGCCTACAAGGCGCTGAACATCGCCTTCAAGGGGTGGCGCGACGTGCCCGGCATGTCCTTCGGCGCGCCGCTGAAGGGCGGCTCGATCGCGGCCGAGGTGTCGCCGGAGCTGCTGGGCGTGGGCTATATCATCGGCCCGCGCGTGGCGAGCTGGATGTTCGCCGGCGGCTTCCTGACTTACCTGGTGCTGATCCCGATGATCACGTTCTTCGGTGAGCACGCGCCCGGCGTGCTGGCACCGGGCACCGTGCCCATCAGCCAGATGTCCCCTGGCGATGTGCGCAATGCCTACATCCTGTATATCGGCGCGGGCGCGGTGGCCACCGCCGGCATCATCAGCCTGCTGCGTTCCTTTCCGCTGATCATCGGCAGCATCCGCTCCGGCGTGAAGGATGTGGCGCACGCGCGGGCCGGCACCGGCAGCACCGACCGCCGTGACCAGGATCTGCCGCTGAAATTCGTGGGCATTGGCGTGCTGGTGCTGATCACCGTGATCGTGCTGGCGCCGTCGCTGCACATGAACCTCGTGGGCGCCCTGCTGATCGTATTGCTCGGCGCATTGTTCGTGACTGTTTCCTCGCGCCTCACCGGCGAAGTGGGTTCCACGTCCAACCCCATCTCCGGCATGACCATCGCCACGCTGATGCTCACCTGCCTGGTGTTCCTGCTGGTGGGCTGGACAGGCGGCACCTACTACGTCACCGCGCTGTCGATCGGCGGCATCGTGTGCATCGCCTGCTCCAACGGCGGCACCACTTCGCAGGATCTGAAGACCGGCTTCCTGGTGGGCGGCACACCCAAGCTGCAGCAGACGGCCATCCTGATCGGCTGCTTCGCCTCGGCGCTGCTGATGGGCCCCATCCTGATGAAGCTCAACGAGACCGCCACGGTGTTCGTGCCCGTCGCGCAGGTGGCGCCGGCCGGGCTGAGCACCGATGTCACGCTGCTCGGCGACAAGCGCGAATCGCTCACCGGTGTGCAGGCCAGGGACGATTCGGCCAGCTACCACGTGTGGCACAAGACCGATCTGGTTGGCGGGCCTGCCGGCAAATACCTGGTCGATGATTCGGGCCGCGCCGTGTGGCTGTCCGACCCGGGTGTGAACGGCGTGCACAACACCCGGCCGGACGGCACCGAGGTGCGCAAGTTCGATGCCCCCAAGGCGACGCTGGTGTCGTACATCATCAAGGGCATCCTCGACCGCGAGCTGCCGTGGGAGCTGATCCTGTTCGGCGCCATGCTGGCGCTGGCGATGGAATTCTGCGGCATTCCGGCGCTGGTGATCGCGGTGGGCGTTTACCTGCCCATCTCCACCACTGCGCCCATGTTCATCGGCGGCATGCTGCGCTGGCTGATGGATCGGCGCATGCGCAGGCAGCCCGAATTGCGCAGCCTGAATACAGAGGAGTTCAATGCCGTGGCGGACCGCGGTCCGGGCGTGCTGTTCGCCTCCGGCTACATTGCCGGCGGTGCCATTGCCGGCATCCTGATCGCCTTCCTCGCCGGCGTGCTGGGCGATTTCGACGCCAACCTGCAGCGCTGGGCCAGCGTCCACAACCCGCTGTACAACGGGCCGCATGCCGACCTGCTGTCGATGCTCCCGTTTGCGGCTATGGTACTGCTGCTGTGGCTGGTGGCGCGCGGCAGCTGGCTGTCCGGCGGCAACAGCGCCGCGCCGCGCTAGCGGCGCGGCCCAAGTCAATGGCCGGCGCGGTGGCTCGCGCCGGAGAAGCGGTCCATCAGGCCCATCAGCACCGCCGATATCACGAAGGTCAGATGGATGATGAC
>JBEVNO010000161.1:0-72756 GCA_040508085.1 Steroidobacteraceae bacterium | reverse complement strand
TCGGTGGAACGGGGCTTCGCGTACTGCCCGGCCATGCGCCCGACGCGCACAATCGGACGCTTCAGCCCGTGCAGCAGCACCAGTCTCACCAGCAGCAGCACCTTCAGCTGCTTGGCGATGCGGTCGGATTCGCAGCCCTCGAAGCTCTCGGCGCAGTCCCCACCCTGCAACAGGAAGGCCTCACCGCGCTGTGCCGCCGCCAGGTGGCCGCGCAGCGCGTCGACTTCCCAGGACACCACCAGCGGCGGCAGACGCGACAGCTGCGCCACCGCCGCCGCCAGCGCGGCCTGGTCGGCATATTGCGGCTGTTGCAGCGCCTTGCGGGTCTGCCAGCTGGTCGGGCTCCAGGTCGTCGAATCAGGGGCTTTCATGCCGGTTATTTTACTTCAGGCGGCCTGGCAGCCGTAGCTCAACCCGCGCTCCGCCCAGTGCCGATTCCCCCACCAGCAGCTCGCCGCCATACAGGCCAGCCATTTCGCGCACCATCGCAAGGCCAAGCCCATGCCCGGGCGTGCGCTCGTCGGCGCGCACGCCGCGGTCCAGGACCCGCTCACGATCGGCAACCGGAATGCCCGGCCCGTCGTCCTCGACCATCAGCAGCAGGCTGGCCGCCGCGCCCGCCGGCTGCAGCCGCGCCGCCACGCGCACCTGCGCCGCACACCACTTCACGGCATTGTCCATCAGGTTGCCCAGCGCCTCGGTCAGGTCGTCCCGATCACCCACGAACAGCAGGTCCGGGGCGATGTCCAGCTGCAGCGCGAAATCCTTGCGGCCATGTGCCTTCAGCAACGCGCGCCGCAGCTCCTGCGCAACCGGCAGCACCTCCACGGCCTGCTGACCCACCGTAGCCCCGCCACCGGTCACCGAGCGGCGCAGCTGGTGCGCCACGATGGCACTCATGCGTTCCACCTGCTCGCCCACCACCCGCGCCACGGGCGTGCCATCACCGGCTGCACCGGGCGCGAAGCTCGCGCGCAGCACGGCCAGCGGGGTCTTCAGGCTGTGGGCCAGATTGCCCAGCGTGTCGCGGTACCGAGCAATGCGGCGACGCTCCGCGGTGAGCAGCGCGTTGAGGTTGGCGACCAGGCCGTGCAGCTCCGTGGGCCAGTTGTCATCCAGGCGCTCGCGCTCGCCTCGCTCCACTGCGCGGATCTGTGCTTCCAGGCGCCGCAGTGGCCCCACCGCCCAGCGCAGCATGGCCGCCAGCGCCACCAGCAGCAGCACCGCGACGATGGTGAAGCCGCCCAGCAGGCCCTTGCGGAAGCGCGAGATCTGCGCGTCGTAGGAGGTGAGTTCGGTCGCCACGATGAAGGTGAGTACCGATTTGTCCTCCCAGCTGATGCCGCGACTGATGGTGGCCAGGCGCTGGCCGCGCACATCGGTGATGTAGCGGAAGGCACGCGCGCCCTGCGGCTGCGGCGGGCCGAAATCCATCACGCTGCCCACCGCCGACGGCGAACGCCAGAAGGTTTCCTGATCGTCCCGCACCGCTGCGTACAGGCCCGATCCCGGCACGGCCATGCGCGTCTCCGCGTCCGGCAGGCGCGGCACGAAACGCCCCGACATGTCGATTTCGGCCGAGGAGATCAGCGCCACCATCTGCACGTCCAGCAGCTCCCGCAGCGAACGCTCGGCCAGCGAGCGGAAGCGTGCATCCAGCACCGCCACCATCACGCCGAAGAACAGCAGCAGCAGCAGCGTGATGGACACCAGCAGGCGCTGGCTGACGGAACGCATGCCGAGGTTCAGCAGGTCCGGCTGCGCTCAGCCCGCGCTGCGGGCCAGTGCGAAACGGTAGCCGCGGCCACGCAGTGTCTCGATAGGCTTGATGCGGTCGTCGGGATCAAGCTTGCGGCGCAGCCGGCCGATGAACACCTCGATCACATTGCTGTCACGTTCGAAATCCTGCTCGTACAGCTGCTCGGTGAGATCAGTCTTGGAGATCACCTCGCCGGCCTTCAGGATGAGGTGCTCGAGGATGCGGTACTCGAATGTAGTGAGCTCGACGGCGCGCCCCTCCACCGTCACCGCCTGCGCGCGGGTATCCAGCACCACCGGGCCGCACACGAGACTCGAGGAAGCCCAGCCGCCACTGCGGCGCAACAGTGCCTGCAGGCGGGCCAGCACCTCCTCGAAATGGAAGGGCTTGGCGACATAGTCGTCGGCGCCCGCATCCAGTCCCTCGACTTTGTCCTGCCAGCGGTCACGCGCCGTGAGCACGAGGATCGGAAAGCGCTTGTCCTGCGCGCGCAGCCGGCGGATCACCTCGAGGCCGGGCAGTTTGGGCAGGCCGAGATCGATGATGGCGACGTCGACGGGATACTCGAGCCCGGCGAACAGGCCCTCCTCGCCGTCCGCGGCCACGTCCACCGTGAAGCCCGCGCCGATCAGGTCGCGCTGCAGAGCCTCGCGCAGCACCGCTTCGTCTTCCACTACCAGTGCACGCATGGCCTAGATCTCAGCGCCGGATTCAGCGTCCACCGACACCACCCACACCCGGCTCTCCTTTTCGGACAGCATCCGCAGTTTGTACACGAGCCGGCCGTTGACGTGCACCTGCTCCACGCGCACCACCCGCGCCTTGTGCCGCTTCTCGACCTGGGAAATCACGTGATCGAGCGATACCCCCACCGGCGCAAACCGCGCCGGCTCCCGCACTCCCTCGCGGATGCCCTGGGCAGGCGGTGGGTCGGTATCGCGGCCGATGCGCTCGGCGCCATGGACCTGCGCCGACAAGGCAACAAGCATCAGGACCCAGGCCGGCAGCAGGCTGCCGGACCAGAACCGCCGGGCACGCGTTGCTGTGGCTGCCTGTCCCATCACGCTATGGTACGTGATCAACTGCAGCAGCGTGCACGGACCAGCGGCAGACGTGGATGCGGGTGTTCATGTGACGGCCATACTGGATGGCAGTCAATGAATCAGGACTGAACACCCTGCTTCACCTGCTCCCACAGCTGGTCGAGGGCGCCCGCATCCAGGGCAGACAAGGCCAGCCCGCGCCGCTGCGCCAGCGCTTCCATGGCGCGAAAGCGCGCTTCGAACCGCCCGTTGGCGCCGCGCAGCGCCGTTTCCGGGTCGACGCCGAGATGCCGCGCCAGACTGGTCGTGGCAAGCAGCAGGTCCCCCAACTCTTCCTCCACTGAGGAGGTGCCCTCACCGCGCACCGCGGCGTCCACCTCTGCCAGCTCCTCCTGCACCTTGGCACGTGCCCCTGCGGCATCGGACCAGTCGAAGCCGACACTGGCAGCGCGCTTGCCCAGTTTGACGGCGCGCAGCAGGGCTGGCAGTGCCAGTGGCACGTCATCGAGCACGCCGGCCGCGCCGTGCGCGGCACGCTCCTCGGCCTTGATGGTCTCCCAGTGCGCGGCATCGCGCTGCTGGGCGCCGGCTTGAGGGTCCGCGAACACATGCGGATGGCGGCGCTGCAGCTTGTCGGCGATGGCCCGCGCCACGTCATCGAATTCGTAGTGACCGCGCTCGCTGGCCAGCTGCGCGTGGAACACCACCTGGAACAGGAGGTCGCCCAGCTCGTCGCGCAATGCGGCCTCCGAGCCGCTGTCGATGGCGGCCACGACTTCGTAGGCCTCTTCGAGCGTGTAACGCGCCAGCGAACGAGAATCCTGCGCCAGATCCCAGGGGCATCCCGCCGCGGGATCACGCAATGCACGCATCACCGAGAGCAGGCGGCGCAGCCCGGCGAAGTCGGTGGCGGCGCCCAGCGGTTGTGGCGCGGTCATGGCAAAGCCAGTTCGCGCAATGCCAGCAGCATGCCGGCGGTCGCGCCCCAGATGAGGTGCTCGCCGTATTGCAGATCGCGAACCCCCACCTCGACGCCGGCTACCGTGCGCGTGCCTGCCCTCTCAGTGGCCGGATCCAGCAGCACGGAAAACGGCAGGATGAAACTGGCCTGCACCTCATCGCCGGCCAGATGCGGCGTGAAATCCCCAGGCAGGCGCGCCACTACGGGCGTGATGCGGAAACCGGTCAGCACGTACTGGTCCGGCAGATAGCCGAGTACCTGGACTGCGCCCGGATCAAGCCCCACTTCCTCGTGTGCCTCGCGCAGCGCCGCCGCCACTGGTCCCTCATCCGCGGCATCGATGGAGCCACCGGGAAAGGCAATCTGGCCCGCATGCTGGCGCATGTGGGCCGCGCGCACGGTGAGCAGGATGCCTGGCTCATCGTCATCGGTGCCGTCAAACAGGCCCACCAGCACCGCCGCAGCGCGCGGTTCAGCAGGCAGCAGGGCCATGAGGCGCGGATCGGCGGCAAACGTGAACTGCGCGCCCGCGTGCGCCGGCTGCAGTGGCGGCGACGGACGCGTGGCGCCCAGGCGTTGCAACAGCCGCCGCCACGCTGCCTCCATCAGCCGCCTCCGCTGGTGCCTCCCTTGATGCCGCCGCGCGTCAGCTCGGCCGGATCGAGCAGCATTTTCAGCTGCGACGGCGGCAGGTCGGTGTTCTGTGCGGCGACCTCAAGGATGGGTTTGCCCTCGGCGTAAGCCTTCTTGGCGATGGCGGCCCCTTTCTCATAGCCGATCACCGGGTTCAGTGCGGTGACCAGGATGGGGTTGCGCTCGAGCGCATCCTTGAGGCGGGCTTCATTCACCACGAAGCCTGCGATCGCGGTGTCGGCCAGCGCGCGCGTCACATTGGCGAGCAGCCGCTGGCTCTCGATCAGCTTGTAGCCAATCAGTGGCAGCATCACATTGAGCTGGAAATTGCCGGACTGGCCCGCGATGGTGATGGTGGTGTCGTTGCCGATGACCTCGGCGGCGACCATGGCCGTAGCTTCCGGAATCACTGGATTGACCTTGCCCGGCATGATGCTGCTGCCCGGCTGCAGCGCTGGCAGCGCGATCTCGCCGAGACCCGCCAGTGGCCCGCTGTTCATCCATCGCAGGTCGTTAGCAATCTTCATCAGGCTCACGGCCAGGGTCTTCAGCTGCCCGGAAAGCTCCACCGCCGTGTCCTGCGTGGCGATGCCCTCGAACAGGCTGACATTGGGGCGGAAGGCCAGACCCGTGGATTGCGACAGCGCCTGCGCGAAGCGCGCCGCGAACTCCGGATGCGCATTGATGCCGGTGCCCACGGCCGTACCACCCTGGGCGAGCTGCAACAGCCGCGCTTCCACTGCGGCTATCCGCTCGATGCCCTTCTCGATCTGCGTGCGCCAGGCGGCGATCTCCTGGCCGAACGTGATGGGCATGGCATCCATCAGGTGCGTACGCCCGGTCTTCACTATGGCACCGACCTCATCTTCCTTTTTCTTCATGGCCGCCGCCAGATGCAACAGCGAGGGCCGCAGCGACTCTGTCCACAGCAGGGCCGCACTCACGTGGATGGCAGTGGGGATCACATCGTTGCTGCTCTGGCTCATGTTCACGGCGTCGTTGGCATGCACCTGCCGGCCAAGGCGCTTGCTCGCCAGGTGCGAGATCACCTCGTTGGCGTTCATGTTGGTGCTCGTGCCCGAGCCGGTCTGGAAGATGTCGATGGGGAACTGCGTGTCATGGGCGCCGTCAGCCACCTCGTCGCAGGTCGCCACGATGGCATCGGCCACGTCGGCATCCAGCAGGCCCAGCGAGCTGTTGGCGCGCGCCGCAGCGGCTTTGATGAGCGCGACGGCGCGGATGAATGCGCGCGGCACGGGCCGGCCGCTGATCGGGAAATTCTGCACGGCGCGCTGCGTCTGGGCACCCCACAGGGCCGCGGCCGGCACCTTCAGTTCGCCCATGCTGTCGCGTTCGATCCGGTATTCGTTGGTGGTCATGTGGGGTCTTGCTGGCTGCATCAGTTATGATTGCCCATTCTAACATTCGCAGCGCCCCCGGCGCCTTCACCCGCATGGACTCCACCCTCACTGCCCTCTCGCCTGTCGATGGCCGCTATCGCGCCGCAACCGTCGGGCTGGCCGCATTGCTCTCCGAGAGTGGCCTCGTCAAGGAGCGCATCCGCGTCGAGGCATTGTGGCTGCAGCAGCTTGCGGTTTCGCTGCCCGACCTGCCTGCAACGCGCTACGCCGCCGGTGTGCAGCAGTGCCTGACCGAACTGGCTGCCGATCCGGGCGCCGACAGCCCCACTGCCGTGAAGGTCATCGAAAAGCGCATCAACCACGATGTGAAGGCGGTTGAATACTACGTGCGCGATGCGCTGCGCAGCGCCGGGGCCACCCCCGCGCAGCTCGAGCTGGTGCATATCGGCTGCACCTCCGAGGACATCAACAACATCAGTTATGCGCGCCTGCTGGCGCGCGCGCGCAGTGAGCAACTGCTGCCTGCCGTCGACGCGCTGATCGAGCTGCTGGGCAGCTTCGCCACCGCCCACGCGACGCTGCCCATGCTGTCGCGCACCCACGGGCAGACAGCCTCGCCCACCACGCTGGGCAAGGAATTCGCCAATATCCGTGCCCGCCTGGCGCGAGCGCGCGCACGCCTTGCGCGGGTGGAGGTGCTTGGCAAGTGGAATGGCGCCGTGGGCAATTTCAATGCCCATCATGTGGCCTTTCCTGCCACCGACTGGATCGCCGTCTCGCGCCAGTTCGTGGCGCGCTGCGACCTGGCCTGGAACGCGCACACCACGCAGATAGAACCCCACGACTGGATCGGCGAATACAGTGACGCACTGGCGGCCATCAACGTGATCGCCATCGATGCCTGCCGCGATTTCTGGGGCTACATATCGCTCGGCTATCTGCGCCAGCGCGCCGTGCCGGGCGAGGTTGGCTCCTCGACCATGCCGCACAAGATCAATCCCATCGATTTCGAAAACGCCGAAGGCAACCTCGGCGTCGCCAATGCGCTGCTGCGGCATTTCGCCGAGAAGCTGCCTGTGTCGCGCTGGCAGCGCGACCTCACCGACTCCACCGTGCTGCGCAACCTGGGCGTGGCGCTGGGCCATTGCCTCATTGCCTGGCGCGCGCTGCTGCGCGGCCTGGGCAAGGTCGCTCCCGACCCAGTGCGCATTGCCGCTGATCTGGACGATGCCTGGGAAGTGCTGGCGGAGGCGGTGCAGACCGTGCTGCGGGCCGAAGGCGTGCCCGACGGCTACGAACTCCTGAAGGAGCACTCCCGCGGCAAGCCACTGACACGGGAATCCCTCGCCAGCCTGGTCGCTTCACTGCCCATTGCACCGGCACGCCGTGATGCGCTGCTGGCCCTGACACCCGCGGGGTATCTGGGCCTGGCCGTGGAGCTTGCTGCACTCCACGTGACATAACGCCTGCCCTGCTGAGACCGGTTCCACAGTTTGCGGGAGCCGGTTGCCGCAGCGCAGTGAAGCGTGATGCAGCCCACAATCTGCACCGGTCGGGCCTTCCTAAACTGTGGCCATGGGAGGACCGCAATATTTCTTCGCCGGCACGCCGGCCGGGGTTCCGGCCCCGCCAGGCGTGCTCGGGCGCGCGGCATCGAACCCCGGCGTCCGGCGCCTCACCGAACCGGAAGGCCTGCAGGTGCTGACCACCCTGGAAGATGTGCGCAACGCCTGTCGCCGCGCCTTGAGCTCCGCCCAGCGGCTGCTGTCCATCTATACACTGGATCTGGAGCCTGCGATCTACGAGCAGCCGGCATTCCTCGATCTCATCAAACGCTTCCTGCTGGCCCACAGCTTTGCCAAGATCCGCGTGCTCACGCAGCGGCCGGTGGCTTATGGCTCATCGCACAAGCTGGCCGCCATGCGCCGCCGCCTGTCGGGCCACATCGACATCCGCACCGTCCATGCGCAGTTCGCGGCGCGCACCAGCGGCCTGCTAATCGCCGATGACCGCGCCATCGTCTACCGCTCGCAGGCCACCAGCTTCGAAGGCGTGGCCGGCTTTGAGCACCAGCCCATTGCCCGCCTCTATCTCAATGAATTCGACGAGATGTGGGTGGCGAGCGTCCCGAAGTACTGAATTCCCTATAATCCGGGCCCATGACCTGGCGCCCTGATCTCACCGTTGCTGCCATCGTGCAGCATGACCACCGCTTCCTCGTGGTCGAAGAACTCATCCGCGACTGCCTGGTCTTCAACCAGCCGGCCGGCCATGTCGAGGATGGCGAATCCATACTGGAAGCCGTGATCCGCGAAACGCTGGAAGAGACGGCATGGCAGTTCACGCCGCGCCAGCTGCTGGGCGTCTACCAGTGGCGGCAGGCGCAGAGCGGCCAATCCTTCCTGCGCATGGCCATCATCGGCGATGTCACCGGCCATGATCCGGCCCGCAGCCTGGATACCGGCATCGTGGCCGCACACTGGATGGACCGCGACGCGCTGCTGGCGCAGCCGCAGCGGCTGCGCAGTCCGCTGGTCATGCGCTGCATCGACGATTATCTGGCTGGCCAGCGCCACTCCTTGAGCGCGCTGCATTTCCTGGCAGCGCAGCCCCTGCCACAGGGCTGAGCCAGGCCATGACCGCCCGCATCATCGTGGCGCTGTCCGGTGGCGTCGATTCAGCCGTCACAGCCCTGCTGCTGCGCCGTGCCGGGCACGAGGTCGCCGGCCTGTTCATGCACAACTGGGAAGAAGACGAGCAGGGGTACTGCACCGCTGCCGAGGATTTCCAGGACGCGCGCCGCGTCGCCGCGGAGCTCGGCATTCCGCTGCATCGCGTGGATCTGTCCGCGCAGTACCGCGAGCATGTGTTCACCGACTTCCTCGCCGCCTACCGCGCCGGGCTCACGCCGAACCCGGATGTCCTGTGCAACCGGGAAATCAAGTTCGGGGATTGCCTGCGCCACGCGCAGCGCCTGGGCGCCGCGCAGCTGGCTACCGGCCACTACGCGCGCATCGTGCAGGGGCCGGAGGGTCCGGAGCTGCACAAGGGTGTGGACCCGGGCAAGGACCAGTCCTATTTCCTGCATGCCGTGCGCCGCGACAGCCTGGCGCAGGTGCTGATGCCACTGGGCGAACTGCACAAGGAGGCGGTGCGCGACCTGGCGCACGCGGCCGGCCTGCCGGTGGCCGCCAAACGCGACAGCACCGGTATCTGCTTCATCGGCGAGCGGCCGTTCCGGGAATTCCTCGAGCAGTACGTGCCGCACTCGCCCGGACCGATACGCGATGTGGCCGGCACCCGCATCGGCGAGCACATCGGGCTGCCCTTCTACACCCTGGGCCAGCGCGGCGGCATCGGGATCGGCGGCATGCCGGGCGGCAGTGGCGCGCCGTGGTACGTGGTGGCCAAGCGCGCCGCCGACAACACGCTGGTGGTCGCACAGGGCGAGGACCATCCGGCCCTGTTCAGCCAGCGCCTGCTGACCGGCGAAGTCAACTGGCTGGCTGCGGCGCCGCACGCGCCCGATAACCTCTACGTGCGGCTGCGCTACCGTCAGGAAGACCAACCAGCTGTGGTGACCCCCGCTGCCGGCGGCGGCTTGCTCATCGCGCCGCGCAGCGCCCAGCGCGCGGTGACACCGGGCCAGTCTGCGGTGCTCTATCGCGGTACGCGCTGTCTTGGCGGCGGAGTGATCCTCCAAACCGAGTTATAATTTAGGGATTATTTGCGACGGCCAGGCCGTCACCGTTTTTGGAGAAAGGCATGACCGACAGCTTCCAGGCCCGCACGACCCTCGACGTGGATGGCAAACAACATGTCATCTGGAGCTTCGCCGCACTGCCGGCAGAGAAGGTCGCGCGGCTGCCCTACTCGCTGAAGATCCTGCTGGAGAACCTGCTGCGCTTCGAGGACGGCGTGAATGTCACTGCCCAGGACATCAACGCGCTGCTCGACTGGGACGCCAAGGCAGCCCCTTCCTACGAGATCTCGTTCACCCCGGCGCGGGTCATCATGCAGGATTTCACCGGCGTGCCCTGCGTGGTGGATCTGGCCGCCATGCGCGAGGCCATCACGCGGCTGGGCGGCGATGCGGAGAAAGTGAACCCGCTGGCGCCCGCTGAACTGGTGATCGACCACTCGGTGCAGGTTGATGAATATGGCACTGCGCAATCGCTGGCCGACAACAACCGCATCGAGTTCGAGCGCAACGGCGAACGCTATTCGTTCCTGCGCTGGGGCCAGAGTGCGTTCCGCAATTTCAAGGTAGTGCCACCCAACACCGGCATCGTGCACCAGGTGAACCTCGAGTTCCTGGGCCGCGTGGTGTTCGCCAAGGAAGGCACGCCCCCCGAGGCCTATCCGGATACCGTCGTCGGCACTGATTCGCATACCACGATGATCAACGGCCTGGGCGTGCTGGGCTGGGGCGTGGGCGGCATCGAGGCAGAAGCCGCCATGCTGGGCCAGCCGGTCACGATGCTCATCCCGCAGGTCATCGGCTTCAAGCTCAGCGGCCAGCTGCAGCCTGGCGCCACGGCCACCGACCTGGTGCTCACCGTCACCGAGATCCTGCGCAAGAAGGGCGTGGTCGACAAGTTCGTCGAGTTCTTCGGCGACGGCCTGGCCAACCTGCCGCTGGCGGACCGCGCCACCATCGGCAACATGTCGCCGGAGTTCGGCAGCACCTGCGCCATCTTCCCCATCGACGAGGAAACCATCCGCTACCTGAAGCTGTCGGGCCGCCCGGCCGAACAGGTGGCGCTGGTGGAGGCCTATGCCAAGGCGCAGGGCATGTGGCGCGTCAACGGCCAGACGCCAGCGAGCTACACCGACGTGATCGAACTGGACCTGTCGACGGTCGAATCGAGCCTCGCGGGCCCGTCCCGGCCGCAGGACCGCGTGCCGGTGAAGACCGCGCGCGCTGCCTACAAGGCGGCGTTCACCAAGCAGAGCGACGAGCGCAGCAAGAAGAACCCCGGCGCCACCGGCACCGGCATGGCCACGGTCGGGGACAACACCTTCGAAGTGAAGGATGGCGCGGTGCTCATCGCCGCCATCACCAGCTGCACGAACACATCGAACCCCTACGTGCTGATGGCGGCGGGCCTGGTCGCGCGCAATGCGCGCAAGGCCGGGCTCACCGCCAAGCCCTGGGTCAAGACCAGCCTCGCTCCAGGCTCGCGCGTGGTCACGGATTACCTGGCTGCTGCCAGCCTGCTGGATGAGCTGGCGGGTATCGGCTTCAACCTGGTGGGCTATGGCTGCACGACCTGCATCGGCAACTCAGGCCCCCTGAAGCCGGAGATCTCGGCGGCGATCAAGGCCGGCGATGTCATCGGCTGCTCGGTGCTCTCGGGCAACCGCAATTTCGACGGCCGCGTGCATCCGGAGATCAAGCAGAACTACCTGGCCTCGCCGCCGCTGGTGGTGGCCTACGCGTTGGCCGGCACGCTGGATTTCGACCTGCAGACCGAATCCCTGGGCACGGGCACCGATGGCCAGCCGGTATTCCTGAAGGACATCTGGCCGAGCCCTGCGG
Organism: Steroidobacteraceae bacterium; assembly: GCA_040508085.1. Lineage (GTDB taxonomy): Bacteria > Pseudomonadota > Gammaproteobacteria > Steroidobacterales > Steroidobacteraceae > ZC4RG30. The sequence goes on along the minus strand of JBEVNO010000161.1, from coordinate 61,457 downwards.
AAGTCGCCGACCATGTTCACCAGTTCATCACTTCCGAGATGTTCAAGCGCAGCTACGCCGGCGTGTTCGACGGCGATGAGCGCTGGCGGGCGATCAAGGTGCCGGCAGGCAAGATTTATTCGTGGGACGACAAATCCACCTACGTGAAGAATCCGCCCTACTTCGATGGGATGACCATGGAGCCGGCCGGTGGCAACGACATCGTCGGCGCGCGCGTGCTGGGCATGTTCGGGGATTCCATCACTACCGACCACATTTCGCCGGCCGGCAACATCGCCAAGGCCAGCCCGGCAGCACAGTACCTCATCAGCCAGGGCGTGCAGCCGGCCGATTTCAACCAGTACGGGGCCCGCCGCGGCAACCATGAAGTGATGATGCGTGGCACCTTCGCCAATATCCGGCTGCGCAACCTGCTGCTGCCCGGCACCGAAGGTGGCGTCACGGCTTACATGCCTTCCGGCGAGCAGCTGTCCATCTTCGATGCGGCCATGATGTACAAGGCAGAGGGCGTGCCGCTGGTGATCCTTGCGGGCAAGGAATACGGCTCCGGCTCGTCGCGCGACTGGGCCGCCAAGGGCACCATGCTGCTGGGCGTGAAGGCAGTCATCGCCGAGAGCTTCGAGCGCATCCACCGCTCCAACCTGATCGGCATGGGCGTGCTGCCGCTGCAGTTCCTGCCCGGCCAGAATGCTGCGTCGCTGGGGCTCACCGGCAAGGAATCATTCGACATCAGCGGTGGCGCAGACCCGGCGCGCAAGACGGTAGGCGTGGTGGCCACGGCCGATGGTGGCAAACCCATTGCCTTCGAGGCACGCGTGCGCATCGACACGCCCAAGGAGCGCGACTACTACCGCCACGGCGGCATCCTGCACTACGTGCTGCGCCAGCTCGCGACGACCAGCCACGCGGCCTGAAGCTGCAGCGTGCCACCCCGGCGGCTGGTGCTGTTCGACCTGGACGGCACGATCACGCGCCACGACAGCTTTCCGCCTTTCGTGTGGGGGCTGGTGGCGCGGCATCCGCTGCGCTGGTTGCGATTGCCGCTGCTGGGGCTGCCCTTCGCGGCGTTCACGCTGCGCCTGATCGGTCGGGGCACGCTCAAGGGGTCGCTATTGCGCCTGATGCTGGGCGGCCTGCCGCGCAGCGCCGTGGCGGACTGGGTACGGGATTACGCGTCGCAGGTGGTGCCGGCCCGCCTGTTCAGCGAAGCCGTGGCCGCGTTCCAGCAGCACCTGCGGGCTGGGGATCATGTGGTGGTGGTCTCGGCAAGCCCCGACCTCTACGTACCGGAGATCGCGCGGCTGCTGGGCGCGCATGAAGTGTTCTGCACACCGATCCGCTGGCGGGACGGCCGCCTCGATGGGCGGCTGGCGGGGCCGAACTGCCGCGATCACGAAAAGGACCGTGTGTTGCAGCAGCTGCGGAGGGCACATCCGGGGCTGCCGGTGATCGCCTATGGCAACAGCGTGGAGGATCTGATCCACATGCAGCACTGTGAACAGGCCGTCTACGTGAACCCCACACCGCGGATGCAGGCCATGCTGGAACGCATGGGCATCCCGGGCGTGTTCTGGCGCTAGGCGCCGGCCTCGCCGCTCACAGCGAAGTCCTCGCCTGCCACAGCTCCGGGAAGAACCTGAGCTCCAGTGCCTTGGCGAGATACGAGACTCCGCCTGTGCCGCCAGTGCCACGCTTGTGGCCGATGATGCGCTCCACGGTCTTCATGTGCTGGAAGCGCCACAGCTGGAAGCGATGATCCAGATCCACCAGCCCCTCGGCCAGTTCGTACAGGTCCCAGTCCTTCTCCGCGTTGTGGTAGACCCCCAGCCAGGCGCCGGTCACCGCCTTGCTCGTCTCATGCGGCTGCGAGAAGTCGCGGTCGAGCAATTCGTCCGGAATGCCGTAGCCGCGGCGTGACAGCAGCCGCAGCACTTCGTCATACAGGCTGGGCGCCTGCAATGCGCGCTGCAGGCGCTCATAGTCCACGGCGTCGCGCTGATAGACGCGGATGGTGTCGGCGTTCTTGTTGCCCAGCACGAATTCCAGCAGGCGATATTGCGCGGACTGGAACCCGGAGGAACGACCCAGCAGGTTGCGGAAACTGCTGTAGTCCGAAGGCGTCATGGTGGCCAGCACCTCCCACACGTTGAACAGCTGCGCCTGCACCTTGGTAATCCGCTGCAGCGCCTTGAACGAGGGATCGAGGTCGTCGCGCACCACGCAGCGGCGCACGAAATCCAGCTCGTGCAGGAACAGCTTGATCCACAGTTCCGACACGTGATGCACGACGATGAACATGGTCTCGTCATGTGCATCGGAGATCGGCAGCTGCGCACCCAGCAGCTGCGTGAGATGCAGGTAGTCGCCGTAAGAGCGCGATTCGCCCAGGTCCCAGTGGACCGCTTCCTTGCTGAGATCCACCTTGCCGGCGATATTCACAGGCTGCTCGCTCATTTTTCTTCCCCGATCCAGGCGGGGACATGGCGCCAGCCCGCAGTCAGTGCCCGATCCAGCTCGCGCCAGCGCGGTTCGCAGGCTTCGACGCAGTCCCAGAAGCGCGCCGAGTGGTTCATGTGCCGCGTATGCGAGAGCTCATGGCACAGCAGGTAATGCACCACGTCCTCAGGCTGGAACAGCAGCGCCAGGTTCAGGGAAATGACGCCGCGCGTGGAACAGCTGCCCCAGCGCGTGCGCTGGCTGCGCACCCGCAGCTGCGTGTACCGGAACCCGTGGGCAGCGGCGGCAGCGGCCAGCCGGGGGGCCAGCGCCTGCTCGCCTCTGCGCTTCAGCCAGCGCAGCAGGCAGCGCCGCCAGGCGGCCGGATCACCGCTGCCACGCAGCTCGAGCACGCCGCTGCCCACGACAATGCGCGTTCGCCCCGCGCCACCCGCCTGGAACAGGCGCCAGTTCTCGCCCAGCAGCGGCAGGGACAGTTCGCGTGGCGGGAAGGCCTGTGACGGCGGGGCAGCCGAGCGGCGCCGCGCCACGTGGTGGCGCACCCATTCCGCCCTGCTCTCCAGGAATGCCCAGGCGCGGCGCTCGGAGACGCCCCGCGGCACCACCAGCTCCACCCTGCCCGTGGCGCCAATGCGTACCGAGACGCGTCGCGCGCGCTGGCTGTGGCGCACGCTGACCAGCTGCGCCAACGGAACGATCTCGTCCCAGAGCGCGAGCTGCCCGGAATGGCGTGGCAACACGGCCCGGTCCAATTGGTTGTGCACCCGTCGATGATAGCAGCCCGCCCGCGGCGCGCGGCGAACCCGCTGCGGGGCTTGCTACCATGCCTGTATGCATTTCTACAGCGACAACACTGCCACCGCCGCGCCACAGGTGCTGGCCGCCATCGAATCCGCCAACCATGGCATGGCCCGCTCCTATGGCAACGACGAGTGGACCGGCCGTCTGGATGCCGCGTTCAGCCACTACTTCGCGCACCCGGTGCGGGCTTTTCCCGTGGCCACGGGTACGGCTGCGAATTCACTGGCACTGGCCACGCTTGCCCCGCCTTACGGGGAGATCCTGTGCAGCGACCAGGCGCATATCGTCCACGACGAGTGCGGCGCGGTGGAACTGCAGAGCGGTGGCGCGCGCCTGACGCCACTGGCGAGCCGCGACGGCGTGCTCGCCGCACAGACGCTGGACGACTGGCTGGCCGACCACCCGCCTTCGGTCCACAGCGTGCAGCCGGCTGCTGTCAGCATCACGCAGGCCACCGAGTGCGGCACGGTGTACACCGCCGCGGAAATAGCGGCCATCGCCGCGGTTTGCCGGCAGCGCAGGCTGCCCCTGCATATGGATGGGGCGCGCTTTGCCAACGCCCTTGCCACGCTGGGCGTATCCGCCGCCGATATCACCTGGAAGGCCGGCGTTGACGCGCTGTCGTTCGGCGTGACCAAGAACGGTGCGCTGGCGGCCGAGGCGGTGGTGTTCTTCGATGCGGCGCGCGCTGCGGACTTCGCGCTGCGCCGCAAGCGGGCCGCGCACCTGTTCTCGAAGATGCGCTATATCTCGGCGCAGTTGCTGGCCTGCATGGAGGGGGATTTCTTCCAGCAGAATGCGGCGCGCGCCAATGCCCTGGCGTTGCGCATCGCGGCGGCCGCCGGCGAGCGGCCGCTGTATCCGGTGCAGGCCAATTCGGTGTTCCTCAAGTTCCGCCCCGGGGAGAAGGAAGCCCTGCGCCAGCGCGGCTTCGGTTTCTACGACTGGGGCGCACCGCGCAATGACGCGGCCCGGTTCGTCATCTCCTGGGATCAGCCCGACAGCGATGTGGATGCGTTGTGTGAGGTCCTGCGCGGATGGAATTGATCGATATCGGCGTCAACCTCACCCACGAGAGTTTCAGCCGTGACCTGCCGGATGTGCTGCGGCGGGCCGCCCACGCCGGCGTCCACCGCATGATCGTCACCGGCACCAGTGTTGCCGCCAGCCACGCCGCATTGGCGCTGCACGCTGCGCATCCGGACCGGCTGTTCGCCACCGCCGGGCTGCATCCGCATCACGCCAGCGAATTCGACGGGGCCGTGGCGGCAGGACTGCGTGATCTGGCGGCGCGGCCGGGAGTGGTGGCCATCGGTGAATGCGGCCTTGACTACTACCGCAACCTCGCGCCACGCGAGGCACAGCTGAAGGCCTTTGCGGGGCAGCTGGAACTGGCCGTGGCACTGCAGAAGCCCGTGTTCCTGCACCAGCGTGATGCGCATGCGGATTTCCTCGCCGTGCTGCGGGAGTTCCGCGCAGGTCTTGCCGGTGCTGTCGCACATTGCTTCACCGGCCAGCGTCACGAGCTGCTGGATTATCTGGAGATGGATCTGTACATCGGCATCACCGGCTGGATCTGCGACGAGCGCCGTGGCCGCCACCTGCTGGAGCTGATGCCGCTGATTGCGGCCGAACGGCTGATGATCGAGACGGATGCGCCCTATCTGGTGCCGCGCACCTTGAAGCCACAGCCGGCGGCGCGGCGCAACGAGCCGGCATTCCTGACCGAGGTGGCGGCGACGGTGGCGCGGGCGCGCGGTGAGACAGTGGAGCAGCTGGCGGCCAGCAGCAGCGCTGCGGCACGGCAGTTCTTCAGCCTTCAGTAGAACACTTCGGCCAGGAAACTGCGCGTGGCGCGCAACGAGCTGGGCGAAACCGCCGCCACCACCGACTGCCAGTCGCTGCGGTAACGCTCGACCCAGGCGCGCGCCGCGTCGGAATCCGCGGTCGGAAACTCCGACAGCAGCGAATCGACGATCATGGTCCAGCGTGGCAGGCCCTTGGGGAAGCGCGCGCGGCGCGTGAACAGGATGCGCCCTTCCACCGGCATTTCGCCTGCAAAGGCACGTACCGCTGCCACGCGGTCATACAGCGCATGCTGTGGATTCTGGAAGGTCGCGCGTAGCGCGCCGCTCATCACCGTCCAATCGGTCATCTGGTCGCCGCCGAAAATATTGCCGCGCACGTCGCGCAGGTCGACCACCACCACGCCGCGCGAGGTGAGCAGCAGGTAATCCACATGCATGGCCGCGCCATTGCCATCGGGAACCAGCACGTTGTGCAGGTATTCCACACTCACGGACACGATGCCCTGGTGCAGGCGGCGGACGGCCGCGCGGCGGCGCAGCGCACGCGATACATAAAAAACCACTGCGGCCAGGTAGACGAGCAGCATCACCGCGAGGATCACGCGGTTCTGCGCGGTATCGAGCTGGCTCAGGGATTGGTCAACCACCAGTGGCACGACGCAGCTCGCTCAGGGAGGGATCGATCTCGGTGAACCGGGATGGCAGATCATATAGCCGTTGCAGGTTGGGCGGCACCGCCACCGGTCCGACCAGAGGCTCGACGATCTCGCGGAACTTGGCCGGGTGCGCGGTAGCGACCAGCACCCAATGCCCCGCCGCGCGCTCGGCGGGCGACAGTCGCGCATACACCTCGGCGCCGGTCGCGGTGTGAGGGCACCAGGTCTCGCCATAGGCCGCGTGATCGGCCTGGATGCGCTGGCGGATCGCTGCATCATCGATCGACCAGGCGGTGAGCTGGTGCGCCAGTTCGCCAGCGCCGGGGAACAGGCTCATCAGCCGCTCGAGGTTGCTCGGATTGCCGACATCCATCGCCGATGCGAGTGTGGCGATGCTCGCCCGTGGCTGCAGCACGCCGGTGCGCAGGAAATCCGGCACGGTGACATTGGCATTGTGCGCCAGCACGATGCGGTCGATCGGCAGCCCCATGCGCCGCGCCCAGATGCAGGCGGCCGCATTGCCGAGATTGCCGCTGGGAATGATGTACGAAGCCTTGCCGCCCGTGCTGGCCTGCACGGCCAGACTGCTGGCTGCGTAGTAGACGGCCTGCGGCAGCAGACGGCCCAGGTTGATGCTGTTGGCGGAGGACATCTCCACCTTGCTGCGCAGGGAGGCATCGAGGAACGCCTCTTTCACCAGGCGCTGGCAATCATCGAAGGTACCGCGCACGGCGAGGCTCGTGACATTGTCGCCCCAGCAGGTCAGCTGTTGCTGCTGCGTCGGCGAAACCAGGCCCTTCGGGAACAGCACCACCACTTCCATGCCGGGCCGGCGATGGAACGCCGCCGCCACCGCGCCGCCCGTATCGCCGGAAGTCGCGACCAGGATGCGCAGCGGACGCTGCGATGCCCGCGGGATACGCGCCAGGCTGGCAGCCAGGAAGCGTGCGCCGAAATCCTTGAACGCAGCGGTGGGGCCGTGGAACAGCTCCAGCACGCTCAAGCCGGCGGCGCCACGTACGGCCTTCAGCGGCGCCGGAAAGTCGAATGCATCGCTGGTGATGACCGACATGTCGGCGGCCAGCGGATCACCGGCGGCGAAGGCGCCGATCAGCTGGCGGCCCAGCTCCGGCAAGGTGCCAGCCGCCAGCTGCGACAAGTCCGGCCACTGCTGCGGCACATACAGCCCGCCATCGGGGGCAAGCCCCTGCAGCAGCGCGCCGCTGAAACCCAACTGCGGTGAGCGATCCCGCGTGCTCGCGAAAATCATGCGCTCGCCACCACATGGGCGCCACCGGACTGCACCGCCACGATCCACTTGTCGGCGGCAACGCCATGCGCCGCAAAGGACTTGACCATGGCATCACGCACGGCGCGCGCGTCGCGCTCCAGGCACAGCGCGAACACCGTGGGCCCGGCGCCGGAGATCGAACAGCCCAGCGCGCCTTTCTCCATCGCACCATCGCGGACCGCGCCGAAACCGGGGATGAGCACCTGGCGCTGCTTCTCGATGATCACGTCTTCCAGCGAGGCCTTGATGAGGTCGAGATCGTTGGTGTAGCAGCCGGAAATGAAGCCCGCGAGGTTGGCCGTCTGCCACACGAAGTCGGACATGTTGACGGTGCGCGACAGGATGGCGCGGGCTTCCTTGGTCGAAACCTGCAGGTGCGGGTGCACGATCACGGCATGGATCTGTTCCGGCACGGGAATCTGCTTCACGCGCGGATGATCGATGCCGACGGTCAGCACCAGACCGCCGAACAGCGACGGGGAGATGTTGTCGGCATGCCGCGAGCCACTGGCCACAGCCTCCCCCTCCATCGCCACTTTGAGCAACTCGATGCGGGTCAGCGGATCCTCGATCATGGCGTTGGCGGCCACCACCGCGGCGACGGCGGAAGCAGCCGAGCCACCCAGCCCGGAGGCCAGCGGGATGCCCTTCACGATATCCATGTCGAAGCCGAAAGGCAGCTCGCGTTCGCGGATCAGCGCCAGCAGCGCCTGGCCTGCGGTGTTCTTCTCGGCGGCCAGTGGCAGGTTCTCCACCACGCCGGTGATGGAGCGGATATTCACGCCCGGCGTGTCGCTGCGGGTGAGCGTGACGCGGTCGCCGACCGCGTCCACCGAGAAGCCCAATATGTCGAAGCCGATGGCGACATTGGCCACCGAGCCCGGCGCGAATGCAGTGACTTTGGAGATACTCACAATGGCGCACCCAGGTAGGCGGACAGACGCAGCAGATCGGCGAACACGCCGCCGGCCGTGACCTCGGGGCCCGCGCCCGGGCCCTGCACGATCAGCGGGTTGTTGTTGTAGCGCGCGGTGGCGAAACGCACCACGTTGTCGGTGAGCGCGATATTGGCGAAGGCATGCTTGCCGTCCAGCTCGACCACGCCAACCGTGGCCTCGCCCCGGGCCGTGATGCGCCCGACGAAGCGCAACACCTTGCCGGCGGCGGTCGCGGCCTGGTAACGCTGCAGCATGGCCGCGTCATAGCGCGTGAGGCCGTCCAGGAACTGATCGCTGGAACCGGCTACCAGATCCTTGGGCACCAGGCTCTCGACCTGGACATCGCTCATCTCGAGCTTCAATCCCATTTCCCTGGCCAGGATGATCAGTTTGCGGGCGACGTCGGTGCCGGAGAGGTCGTCACGCGGATCAGGTTCGGTGTAGCCACGCTGCTTGGCCTCGCGCACGATGGCGGAGAACGGCACCGAGCCGTCGTAGACATTGAAGAGATAGGCCAGCGTGCCCGAGAAGATACCCTCGATGCTGACGATCTCATCGCCGGTCTCGCGCAGGTCACGCAGCGTCTGGATCACCGGCAGCCCGGCGCCCACCGTGCCCTCGTAGAGATAATGCGAGCCGCCCGTACGGCGGGCCGCGCGCAGCGATTCGTAGTAGGTCATCGCGGCGCTGTTGGCCTTCTTGTTCGGCGTGACCACGTGGATGCCATTGGCCAGCCACTCCGCATAGTGTTTCGCCACCGATTCGTCGGCCGTGCAGTCGATGATGACCGTATGCGGCAGGTAATCGACTTTCACATGTTCGACAAAGCGCTCCATGCTGACGGCCGTCTTGCCGGCGTCGAACTCCTGCTTCCAGCGGGCGAGATCCACGCCGCGATCCGACAGCAGCATCTGCTTCGAGGCCATGATGCCGCGCACGCGCAGGTCGAGCTTGAACTCGCGCGACAGCCGCGCCTGCTGCGAGGCCAGCTGGTCGAGCAGCACGCGCCCCACCGTGCCCGGGCCGATGATGCCAATCGACATGGTGTTGGGCGAGAGATAGAAGCTGGCATGCGTGGCACGCAACGCGCGCGTGGCCTGCTTGCCGTCCACCACCACCGAGATATTGCGCTCGGAGGCACCTTGCGCGATGGCGCGCACATTGACCGCGGCCTGGCCCAGCGCATTGAACACCTTGGCCGACACGCCCGGCGTGCCTGCCATGCCATCGCCCACGACGGCCAGGATGGCCAGATCCGCGGAGGTCTCCACGCTCTGGATCTGGCCGTCGGCCAGTTCGCGTGTGAACGCCGCCCGCACCACCCGCTCGGCGCGCTCGGCCTGCACGGCCGGGATGGCGCAGCAGATGGAATGCTCGGAGCTGCCCTGCGAGATGAGGATGACCGAGATGCTTTCCTCGCGCAGCGCGCCGAACAGGCGATGCGCGGTGCCTGGCACACCGATCATGCCGGCGCCCTCGATGCTGATCAGCGCGATGTCCTCGATGGTCGTGATGCCCTTGACCAGCAGCTCGGAGGTGGGCTCGGCACAGATCAGCGTGCAGGGATTGGCCGGCGCGAAGGTGTTGCGGATCCAGATGGGGATGGCACGACCGATGGCCGGTGCCATGGTCTGCGGATGGATGACCTTGGCGCCGAAATAGGCCAGCTCCATGGCCTCGTTGTACGACAGCTGGTCGATGACCTGGGCGTTCGGCACGCGGCGTGGATCGGCCGACAGCACGCCGTCGACATCGGTCCAGATATGGATGGCCGAGGCTTCCAGCAGCGCGCCGAAGATGGAGGCGGAGAAGTCGCTGCCGTTGCGGCCCAGCGTCGTCTGTACGCCCAGCGGGGTGCGCGCGACGAAGCCGGGTATGACCAGTGTTCCGGCAAACGCGGCGGCCGCCGAATCCTTCAGGCGGCTGGCCGAAGCCTCCCATTGCACCCCGGGACCCAGCGGACCCCATTCAACGACCACGCATTGCCGCGCATCGAGCCAGCGCACACTGCCGGCATCCTGGCGGCGCGCGCCCAGATACGCCGCGAACAGCGTGGTCGACCACAGCTCGCCGTAGCCTGCAACCAGGTCACGCACGTTCTGCGCGGCCGAGCGCAGCAGGCTGGTGGTATGCAGCACCCCCTCGAGGTCCACCCGGTCCTGGTCGAATCGCGCCAGCCACTGGCTGGCGGTGGCGGCGTCCAGCAGCGTTTCGGCGATGACTCGGTGGCGCTCACGCAACGCCTGCAGCTGCGCATCTACCGCCGCATCCTGCTTCTCGGCGAGGTCCACCAGACCGAGCAGCACGTCGGTGACGCCCTTGGCGGCGGACAGCACCACGGCCTGGCGGCGGCTGGGCTGGGATTCGATAATGTCGGCCACTTTGGCGAAACACTGAGCGTCATAGACACTGGTCCCACCGAACTTGTGGACAACCCAGGCGGAAGAGGCAGTGGATGGCATCGATTTGGCAGCTGAAGTTGCTGTTTAATAGGTAAAAACCCGCGAACTCTAAAGGTCGCCGGTCAGCCGCGCAAGCAAGCCCATCACCATACACCCAACCACCATGAGCACCGCCGCCAACCCCCATGTTCTGGTACTCGCGGCCGGTGCTTCCCGGCGCTTCGGCTCCCCCAAACAGCTGGTGCGCATCGGTGGCGAGCCGCTGCTGCTGCGGGCCGTGGCGCGCGCCACCGAGGTGGCTGGCCACGCCGTCTCGGTGGTGCTGGGCGCCCACGCCGCCGAGCTTGCGCCGCTGCTGCGCCACAGTTCGGCCTCGGTGCTGATCAACCGGCAATGGGAGGAAGGCCTGGCGAGCTCGCTGCGCTTCGGCATCGCGCAGCTGTCGGGTGCGACCGAGGCGGTGATGGTGACGCTGGCGGATCAGGCCGCGGTGACCACCTTCGATCTGAAGCGCCTGGTTGCGGCCTGGCGGCGGCAGCCGGACTGGGCGGTGGCGGCGAGCTATGACGGCCACACCGGCGTGCCGGCGATATTCCCGAGCCAGGTATTCCCGGCATTGCTGGCCATGCGTGGGGATGTGGGCGCGCGCCCGGTGCTGTCGAGCCTGGGTGACCGTTGCCTGCGGGTGCCCATGCCCAACGCCGCCCTCGACATCGATACGCCCGAAGACCTGCTGAAGCTCGAGATCCCGCCGGAGGCCTGATCTCAGGGCAGCTTGCCTTGCAGCAGCAGCTGCAGACCGGCTTCATCCAGCACGCGTACGCCGAGCTCTTGCGCCTTGGCGAGCTTCGAGCCGGCCTCGGCTCCGGCCACCAGGTAGTCCGTGCGCCTGGACACGCTGCCGGCGACCTTGGCGCCGAGGGCTGCCAGTTGTTCGGTGGCTGCCTCACGTGTCAGCGCCAGCAGCGTGCCGGTGAGCACGACGGTCTTGCCTTCCAGCGGCGCCGCGGCCTGCGCCGCCGGCTCGGGCAGCAGCGCCAGCAGCTGCGCCTGCGCCATGGCGCACGCACGCAGCAATCCGGCATTGGTGCGCGACTTGAGCCACGCCTGCAGCGCAGTCACGGCGTCTGCGGGCAAGCCACTGTCGCGCAGCTGCTGCGGGGTTGCCTGCAGGATGGCTTCTGCTGAAGCAAACGCGGCGGCCAGCTGCGCGGCGCGCATCGCCGTCAGCCTGGGGATCTGCAATGTCTCCAGCAGTGCCTGCAGGGTGAGGCCGGTGCGCAGCTTGGCCAGCGGCGGGTGCGTATCCGCAATGCGCACGCCCCGCTGCAGCAGCTTGTCGATCACCTGCTGGTTGCCACGCTGGTCGAAGAAGTGTCCCAGCGAGCGCGCCACTTCCATCCCGATATCCGGCACTTCCTGGAACAGCGGCCAGGGCAGACGGCGGATCACCTGCAGGTCACCGAACCACACCGCCAGCGCCTTGGCAGTGCTCTCGCCCACCTGCTCGATGCCCAGCGCAAACAGGAAGCGCGCCAGCTGCGCTTCACGGCTGTGGTCGATGGCGGCGATCAGGTTCTCGGCCCATCTGGTCGCAACCTTGCCGGATTTCACCGTGGCAGGCGTCGTGCCATCGCGCTCATCGACGCGCCGCTTCATCTCCAGCAGATCCTGCAGCCGCAGCTGGTACAGGTCCGCCACTGATTCCAGGTAGCCCAGATCGGACAGATCCTCGATGAAACGGTCGCCGAGCCCGTCGATATCCATGGCACGCCGTGAGGCGAAGTGCCGGATGGCCTCCTTGCGCTGCGCCGGGCAGGTCAGCTCGCCGGAGCAGCGCCATACCGCGGCGCCCTCCTCGCGCACGATCTGTGATCCGCACACCGGGCAATTCGCCGGCATGGTCCAGGGCTGGGTGCCCGCCGGGCGCTGCGCAGCCAGCACACTGACCACCTCGGGAATAACGTCGCCGGCGCGCCGCACGATGACGGTATCGCCCACGCGCACGTCCAGGCGCGCGATCTGGTCGGCGTTGTGCAGCGTTGCGTTGGTGACCGTCACCCCCGCCACCTGCACGGGGGACAGGCGCGCCACCGGTGTCGCCGCGCCGGTGCGTCCGATCTGGATCTCGATGGCCTCGATGCGGGTGGATTGCTCCTGCGCCGGGAATTTATGGGCCAGCGCCCAGCGCGGCGCGCGCGACACGAAGCCCATTTCCAGCTGGCCGGCAACGGCATCGAGCTTGTACACCACGCCGTCGATATCGAACGGCAGCGCATCGCGCCGCGCGCCGATGCGGCGGTAGTAATCGAGCAGTCCGTCCGCACCTTCCACCACTTCGTTCAGTGGACTGACCGGCAGACCCCACTGCGCCAGCTTCGCCAGCTGCGCCGAATGCGTGTCGGGCAACCTGCCCTGCACTTCGCCCAGTCCGTAGGCAAAGAACGCCAGCGGCCGCTGCGCGGTGACATGGGCATCCAGCTGGCGCAATGAACCTGCCGCGCCATTGCGCGGGTTGGCGAGCACCTTGCCGCCGCTGGCGCGCGCCTGCTCGTTGTAGCGCTCGAAGTCCGCCCGCGGCATGTACACCTCGCCGCGCACCTCCAGCACCCGTGGCCAGCCCTTGCCCGCCAGCCGCTGCGGCAGCACCGCGATGGTCCGCAGGTTTGCCGTGACGTCCTCGCCGCTCGCGCCGTCGCCACGCGTTGCGCCCTGGATGAACTGACCGTCGACGTAGCGCAGGTTGATGGCCAGGCCATCCAGCTTCGGTTCAGCGGAGAACCGCGGCGCGCTTTCGCCCAGGCGCTGCGTGATCCGCCGCACGAAATCCTGGACCTCCTCGTCGCTGAAGGCGTTGCCCAGAGATAGCATCGGGACGGCGTGCCGCACTTCGGCAAACCTGCCGGAGGGTGCGGCGCCGACCCGCTGCGTGGGCGAATCGGCGGCGGCCAGTTCCGGATGCGCCGCTTCCAGCGCCTGCAGTTCCCGCACCAGGGCGTCGAACTGCGCGTCCGTGATCTCCGGGTTGTCCTGCCCGTGGTAGCGCTCGTTGTGGTGCTGGATCTGCTGGCGCAGCTGCTGCGCCCTGAGGCGCACCTTGCCACTCACGGCGCAGCGTCTGCCGGCAGCGAGCGGCGCAGCGCCGCGAAGCGGGGGCCGTCGAAATCCAGGCCCTGTTCATCCTGCACGACGGCATCCAGACGCTGCGCCAGCGCACGCGCGGCGCCCACCAGTTCCTCGAGCATGCCGTGGCCCGTCAACGGCCCTGGCAGCACGGTGAACAGGCTGACGCCGCGGAAGTGCTGCGCATCCATGTGCTCCGGCTCCAGGTTGCCGGGGCGCACCAGGTTCGCCGCGCTCACCAGCACGGCGCCATCCGGCGCGCCCAGATGATAGATGGACTGCGGGCCCGGGATGAATCCCGCCGCATCCAGCGCGATGCGCAGCGCACGGCCGGAGAGCTGCTCGCCGTCGCGGCCGACCACCCGCAGGGTCAACACACGGTCGGCGCGCGCCGGCGGCCAGCGCAGGTCCGCGCTTGCCACTGCAGGCTGCGCCGGCGCCGGGGCAACCACCGGCTCGCCACCGGCGCCGCGGGCAGCCGCCGGCACGTCCACCGCGGATTCAGCCGCCACCGGCAATGGCTCGATGGAATGGATGACCGGCACTTCGAAGGAATCCTCCGGTGCAGGGGCATGCAGTTCCGGCATGGCCTCGAATGCAGGCTCGATGCGCCGGCTGCGTTCGGTGAAGACCGGCGCGGCGTCCGGCATCGGCGTGCGCGGCGCACTGCGCCGCGACCGGTTCCATTCCCATATGGCAAGGCCGGCAAGAAAGGCCAGCCCCAGTCCGATCAGTGCCCAGCGCAGTTCCGGCATGAATGCTCCGTGTTTCGCCTAGACCGCGGCCAGGCGCACGGCCTCGTCGACATCGACGCTGACCAGCCGCGAGACGCCCGGCTCGTTCATCGTGACACCCACCAGCTGTTCGGCCAGCTCCATGGTGGTCTTGTTGTGCGTGATGAAGATGAACTGCACGCGGCTGGACATGTCCTTGACGATGTCGCAGAAGCGGCTGACGTTGTGCTCGTCCAGTGGCGCATCGACCTCGTCCAGCAGGCAGAACGGTGCCGGGTTCAGATCGAAGATGGAGAACACCAGCGCCACGGCGGTGAGCGCCTTCTCGCCGCCGGACAGCTGCGAGATGCTGCTGTTGCGCTTGCCCGGCGGCCGCGCCATCACGGCAACACCGGCGGTCAGGATGTCGTCGCCGGCCAGCTCGAGGTAGGCGTGACCGCCACCGAACAGGCGCGGGAACTTCTCCTGCATGCCGGCGTTGATGCGCTCGAAGGTCGATTCGAAACGGGTGCGCGTCTCGCGGTCGATCTTGCGCATGGCCTCTTCCAGGGATGCCAGCGCTTCGGTGAGATCCTTCCACTGGGCGTCGAGGAACTCCTTGCGCTCACTCTGCTCCTTGAGCTCATCGATGGCGGCCAGGTTCACCGCACCGAGCCGGGCGAGGTCTGCCTGCACGGTCGCCAGGCGATCCTCGCGATCGAGGATGGTGGCCTCCTCGGCCAGCGAGGCCAGCACCTCGTCCAGTTCATATCGGGTCTGCACGAACTGCTCGACCAGCGATTCGCGCCGCAGGCGGGTTTCCTGGGCAGCCAGCCGCGCGCGCTCCAGCTCCTCGCGGGCGCCGCCGACCTGGCGCTCGGTGAGCAGGCGCTTTTCATCGAGCGCACGCAACCCGGCGTCGACGGTTTCGAGATCGCGCCGCGCCGCCCCGAGTTCATTCTCGATCTCGAGCTTGCGCGTGAGCAGGATGTTCAGTTGTTCAACCAGCTGCTGCACCGGCTCGTCGCCATCACCCAGTTCGGCCTCAAGCTGTTGCTGGCGCGTGGTGAGCTGGGTGCGCTGCTCCTGCATGCGGGTCAGCGTTGCCGCCAGCGAAGCTTCGGAGGAACGGCGGCCTTCCAGCTGGATGAGTACTTCGCGGGCGTGGGCGCGCGCGAGCTGCGCGGCTTCGCGTGCCTTCGCAGCCGTGGCGCGGCGTTCCTCGCGCTCGCCCTCCATCTCGCTGCGGCGCGATTGCAGTTGTTCCAGCAGCACATTCGCGGCATCCAGCGCCGCACGTGAACGGGTCAGCGAGAGCTGCGCCCGCTCGCGCTCCACGGTGAGATCCGCCGTTTCGCGTTCCACGCGCTCCAGCCGCAGCGTGGCCTGCTGGTTGCGGGCACGGGTGGCTTCGAGCTGGCCCCTGGCCTCGGAATATTCACGATGCGCGGCCTGGATGCGGGCCTGCAGGGCGTCGCGCGCGGCCTCCTCGGTGGTGACGCTGCTGCGAACATCACGCAGCCGCTGCTCCACTTCCAGCACGGTGGCATCGCGGCTGTCGCAGACACCGCGCAGCTGGCGGATGCGGCTCTCGCGCTCCAGCACACCGGCATGGGCATTGCGGCCGCGCGAGACGCGCAGCCAGTCCCGTCCCACCCAGATGCCATCGGCCGTGACCAGGGATTCACCGGTGCCCAGCTGATGGCGCCGCTCCAGCGCCTCCTGCAGCGAGCCTGCGGCACCGACGCGCTCAAGCCGGCGCAGCACCGCCCGGGGACCGCGCGCATGCGCCGCCAGCGTCCCGTCCTGCCCGGCACTGCCGGGGCTGCCTTCGATGAGCATCAGATGGCCGCTGGCCAGATCACCCAGCCGGCCGGCCACTTCATCCAGTGACTCCACCTGCACCGCTTCGAGCGCATCGCCCAGCACGGACTCGATGCCGCGTTCCCAGCCCGGATCCACTTCCAGCTGCGTGGTGACGCGGGGACGCGCGGTGAGCCCGGCGGCGGCCAGCCACTTGCCGGCATCGCGGTCGGCCTCGCCCAGTGCGGCCTTCTGCAGCGCATCGAGAGACACCAGCTCGGCCCTGGCGCGATCGCGTTCCACGCGTGCGCGCTCCAGCTCGGCCTCGATCTGATGCTGTCCCGCGCGCAGACCCTGCAGGCGCGACAGGCACTCCTGCAGCGAGCGCTGCAGGGATTCATCTGCCTCGCGGGCGGTGCGCTCGCGCGTTTCCAGTTCCGCCAGGCCCGCTGTCGCGCCAGCCTGCACCAGCTGCTCGCGCTCCATGGCGAGGCGCTCGGCCTGGGCGGCGTGGCGGCGCAGCTGGTCATCCAGCTGTTCGCTGCGGGTACGCTCCACCTGGGTGGTCTGGTAGGTGCCGCCGAGTTCGCGGTTGAAGCTCTCCCACCGCTCCTGCCAGGCACGCTGCTCGGCCTCGGCCGCTTCGAAGGCCGCCTGTGCCGCCCCTTCGGCCTGCTGCGCGGTGGTGGCCCCCGGAGCCAGCTGCGCGATCTCGCTGCGCAACTCCTCGACGCGCGCTTCGTCCCGCGACAACTGCCCGGAAACCTCGGCCAGCATCTCGCGTGCCTGCGACAGCTCGCGGCGCTGCCGCTCGCGCAGTTCGCGCGTGTGCGCCAGCTGCTGTTCGGCACGCGCCACTTCCGCGCCTTGCTGATAGAAGCCGCCCTGCACGCCCGATACCCGCTCGGTCGCGGCGACCTGGAATTCGCGCTGCTTCTCCACCGCGGCTTCGGCGGAGCGCTGGGCGGCCACGCGTTCCTGCAGCAGCAGGTCGGCATCGCGCATGGCCTTGTCGTTGATGGCCGCGCCGCTGTCGATCTCGCGCAGGCGCAGCGCCAGCACTTCGGCCGACAGCTGCCGCTCGTCATTCTTCAGGTCCTGGAAACGCCGCGCCTGGTTGGCCTGGCGCGTCAGGTGACGGATCTGTTTCTCGACCTCGTCGCGGACATCCTGCAGGCGCTCCATGTTCTCGCGGGTGCCGGAGACGCGCGCCTCGGTTTCCTTGCGGCGTTCCTTGTAGCGCGAGATGCCGGCCGCCTCCTCGACGAAGGCGCGCATGTCGTCACTGCGCGCCTCGATCACCCGCGAGATCATGCCCTGCTCGATGATGGCGTAGCTGCGCGAGCCCAGGCCCGTGCCCAGGAACAGCGTGGTGATGTCCTTGCGGCGGCAGCGGGCCCCGTTGATGAAATAGGCGCTGTTGCCATCGCGCGAGACCACGCGCTTCAGCGAGATCTCGGTGTAGTTGGCGTAGGTGCCGCCGATCTTGCCGTCGCTGTTGTCGAAAACCAGCTCGACCGAGGCGGCACCCACCGGCCGGCGCCCGCCCGAACCATTGAAGATGACATCGGTCATCGACTCGCCGCGCAGGTGGCGCGCCGACAATTCGCCCATCACCCAGCGTACGGCATCGATGATGTTGGACTTGCCGCAGCCGTTCGGGCCCACCACCCCGGTGAGGTTGGTGGGGAACGGCACGTTGGTCGGATCCACGAAGGATTTGAATCCCGCGAGCTTTACTCTGGTCAGGCGCATCGGTGAGGAATCAGGTTTCCGGCGGACGAAAATTCGGGTCGTGTAGTGTAGATTACTCGCCACCTTATGAGCACCCAGCAGCACAACGCCGTCGAGACCTTCGCGAATCCCACGCCCGGTCGCGATTACACCATCCGCATCACCGCGCCGGAATTCACCTGCCTGTGCCCCAAGACCGGCCAGCCGGATTTCGCCACGCTGAAGCTTGAGTACGTCCCCGAGCAGCATTGCATCGAGCTCAAGTCGCTGAAGCTGTATCTGTGGTCGTTCCGCGACCGCGGCTGCTTCCACGAAGCCGTGACCAACGAGATCCTGGATCATTTCGTGGCCAGCATCGCGCCGCGGTTCATGCGCCTGACCGCCGAGTTCTTCGTCCGCGGCGGCATCTACACCACGGTGGTCGCGCAGCACCATGCCAGCGGCTGGCAGGCCCCGGTGGAAGTCCGGTTGCCCTGAGCCGGCCCTTGAGCGCACCTGGGCCGCAGGTATCGCCCCGCAGCCCCGCCTGAGAGCAGTCCCGACCCCGCCTGCGCTGCGGCCTGTACACCGGGCGGGCGGCCGGTATAATCCCGCGTCCATTTTTGGACAGTGCCCCTGAAAGGGAAGTTACGGGAGTCGCACATGGCCGCGAAGAAAACCGCGCCCAAATCCACCAAGGTGAAGAAACCCGCAGTGGCCAAGACCGTCCCCAAGAAGGCCGCTCCGGCGGTCCGGAAGCCTGCGGCTCCTGCCGCCCCGCCGGTGGCCAAAAAAGCTGCTGAACCCCCACGCAAAACCATCGCTCCCGCCCGCCAGGCCGCGACGGCATCCCATCCGGCTCCCGAGCCGGAAAGGAAGATCACTATTTCGCCTCCAGTCCGCACCGTCGATGTGAACGACGACTCCGAAATGAACGAAAGCCTGCTGTCCGGCCCTCGCAACGTACAGGCGTACGTGGTGAAGCGCGGCGAGCAGTACATGAGCAAGGAACAGCTCGAGCACTTCCGGCGCATCCTGCAGAGCTGGAAGCAGGATCTGATGCTGGAAGTTGATCGCACCGTCTCGCACATGAAGGACGAGGCCGCCAACTTTCCGGATCCGAACGACCGGGCCACGCAGGAAGAGGAATTCAGCCTCGAACTGCGCACCCGCGATCGCGAGCGCAAGCTGATCCGCAAGATCGACGAGGCACTGGCCCGCATCGAGGATGGCAGCTACGGCTACTGCCTCGAAACCGGCGAGCCCATCGGCGTCAAGCGCCTGGAAGCCCGTCCGGTGGCCACGCTCAGCCTCGAGGCGCAGGAGCGCCGCGAACGTCGTGAACGGCAGTACGGCGACCGGGACGACCGGTACCGCTGAGTCTGTGACGCCCGCCTACCGCGGGCGTTTCGCGCCGTCCCCCACTGGCCTGCTGCACCAGGGTTCGCTGCTGGCCGCGGTGGCGAGCTGGCTGGATGCCCGCGTCCACGGCGGCCGCTGGCTGATCCGGATGGAAGATCTGGACACCGCCCGGGTCGTGCCGGGCGCGGCCGATGCATTGCTGGCGACGCTGACGCGCTTCGGGCTGGAAACGGATGAGCCCGTTCTCTATCAGTCCACGCGTGCCGCCGCGTACAGCGCGGCGCTGCGCCGCCTGGCCGATCAGGGCCTGGCCTACCGCTGCCGCTGCTCGCGCACCGAGGCACCCGGACCTTATCCCGGCACCTGCCGCGATCTGCATATTACGGACGAGCATTGTGCATGGCGGTTGCGCATGGATGGCACACCGACGCTGGCGGTGGATGATGTCATTCAGGGCCGTATCACCTGGAATGCTGCGGCGCTGGGCGATCCGGTGCTGTTCCGGCGCGACGGCATCGCATCCTACCAGCTGGCGGTGGTGGTGGACGATGCGTTCCAGCGCATCACCCATGTGGTGCGCGGCGCCGACCTGCTTGGCAGCACCGCCTGGCAGATCGCGGTGGGCATGGCGCTGGGTGTTGCCCTGCCAAGGTACGCGCACATTCCGGTGCTCACTGAACCGGACGGCACCAAGCTTGCGAAGGCCAACCGCTCGCTCCCCATCGCGGGTCTGGCGGTGGTGCCCACTTTGCGGCATACGCTGCAACTGCTTGGGCTGCCAATGGAGCAGTTGCCATTTGATGATAGTGTCCATGACATTCTCGTCGCCGCTATGCAACACTGGCGTCCAGGCCGGCTCACCGGGGTGCTCGACACGCGCTTATCACCCCAGGGTGCCGCCGAGTGCGCACAGGGGACAGGAAGTTCACTGTGATTTTTTCAGGGTAGGAAGTTTTACCTCGAGGATTCAAGGATGAGCGAGTCGAGGATCATCAAGAAGTATCCGAACCGTCGCCTGTACGACACCGTCGAGAGTCGTTACATCACGCTCGCGGATGTCCGCCGCCTGGTCATGGAGCGGGTCGATTTCACCGTCATCGACAAGAAGTCGCAGCAGGACATCACCCGCAGCATCCTGTTGCAGGTGATAGCTGAACAGGAACATGGTGCCCAGCCCATCATGAGTCGCGAATTCCTGTCCCAGGTGATCCGCAGCTACGGCACATCCGAGCAGAGCGGCATCAGCGGCGCGCTGGAGCAGTCGGTCCGGCAGTTCGCCTGAGTTTCAAAGCAGAACGCCCGCATCAAGCGGGCGTTTGCTCAACCAGACAAGCGGTGAAGGCCCCTCAGCCCTCGTCGACGTTGCGCATCGACAGGCGCACGCGACCCTGGCGGTCGACTTCCAGCACCTTCACGCGTACCGCATCGCCTTCCTTGAGCTTGTCACCGACATTCTCGACGCGCTCGTCGGAGATCTGCGAGATATGCACCAGGCCATCACGGCCCGGCAGGATGGTGACGAAGGCGCCGAAATCCATCAGGCGCGCCACGCGGCCTTCATAAACCCGGCCCACTTCCACATCGGCGGTGATGAGCTCGATGCGCCGCTGCGCCTCGCGGCCCGCGATGCCGCTGACCGAGGCGATCTTCACAGTGCCGTCGTTCTCGATGTCGATGGTGGTGCCGGTCTCCTCGGTGATCTGGCGGATCACCGCGCCACCCTTGCCGATCACGTCGCGGATCTTCTCCGGATCGATCTTCAGGGTGATGATGGACGGCGCCCATTCGCTCATCTTGGCGCGCGTGGTCGCCAGGACCTTGTTCATCTCGCCGAGGATGTGCAGGCGGCCTTCATGGGCCTGGTCCAGCGCCACCTTCATGATCTCGGGGGTGATGCTGTCGACCTTGATGTCCATCTGCAGCGCAGTGACGCCGGTGCTCGTGCCGGCCACCTTGAAATCCATGTCGCCGAGGTGATCCTCGTCCCCGAGGATGTCGGTGATGACCTTGAAGCGGCCGCCATCCAGAACCAGGCCCATGGCCACGCCGGCCACCGGCGCCTTCACCGGCACGCCTGCGTCCATCAGCGCCAGGCTGGTCCCGCAGACCGAAGCCATCGAAGAGGAGCCATTGGACTCGAGGATTTCCGACACCACGCGGATGACATACGGGAATTCCTCGAGCGTCGGCAGCACTGCGGCAATGCCACGTCGTGCGAGATTGCCGTGGCCGATCTCGCGGCGCTTCGGCGAACCCATCATGCCGGTCTCGCCCACGGAGAACGGCGGGAAGTTGTAGTGCAGCATGAACGGCTCGCGGCGCTCGCCGGCCAGCGCATCGATGATCTGCGCATCGCGCGAGGTGCCCAGCGTGGCGGTGACCAGCGCCTGGGTTTCGCCACGCGTGAACAGCGCCGAACCGTGGGTACGCGGCAGCACGCCGGCCTTCACGATGATGGGACGCACGGTCTTGAAATCGCGGCCGTCGATGCGCGGCTCACCGGCCAGGATGCGCTCGCGCACGATCTTGCTTTCCAGGTCATGCAGCTGCGTGCCGATGTCCTGCGCACCCCACTTGGCGACGCCCTCGGCCTTGGGTACCGCGGCGGCCACTGCGGCCTTGATCTCGCTCACCTTGGCATAGCGGCTCTGCTTCTCGGTGATGCGGTAGGCTTCCGACAGATGGCCTTCAGCCAGCTGCTTCACGAAGGTGACGAGCTCGGCATCCACGGCCGGGGCCTTCCAGTCCCAGCGCGGCTTGCCGGCGTCGGCTACCAGCTGGTTGATGGCCTTGATGGCGACCTGCTGCTGCTCGTGGCCGAATACCACGGCGCCCAGCATCACTTCTTCCGAGAGGCTGTCCGCCTCGGATTCGACCATCAGCACGCCGGCAGCCGTACCGGCCACCACCAGGTCGAGCTTCGAGCCGGCAGACTCGCTGCGGGTCGGATTGAGCAGGTACTTGCCGTCCTTGTAGGCGACGCGCGCGGCGGCGATGGGGCCGGCAAATGGCACGCCCGACAGCGACAGCGCCGCTGATGCACCCAGCAGCGCCGGGATGTCGGAGGGAATCTCCGGATCCAGCGACACCACCGTCGCAACCACCTGCACTTCGTTGAAGAAGCCATCCGGGAACAGCGGACGGATCGGGCGATCGATGAGGCGCGAGATCAGCGTCTCGGATTCGGAAGGCCGGCCCTCGCGACGGAAGAAACCGCCCGGGATGCGGCCAGCGGCATAGGTCTTTTCCTGGTAGTTGACCGTCAGCGGGAAGAAATCCTTGCCGGGCTGCGCGGCCTTGCGCGCGACCGCGGTGACGAGCACCACGGTGTCACCCATTGACACCAGGACCGAACCATCAGCCTGGCGCGCGAGCTCACCCGTTTCAATGGTGACGTTAAGCGAACCGAACTGGAAAGACTGCTTGGCAATGCTCACGATTGCTTGACCTCGAGAATTAGATACGTTTGCGCACTGCGCCCCGATCCCCGGCGCCACATGCGAATCGGGCCGCGCTTGCTTGTAGCGCGGCCCGAGTGTTGGTCGGCTTAGCGGCGGAGACCCAGCCGCTCGACGACTTCCTGATACTTCTGTGGTTTGGTCGACTTCAGGTAATCCAGCAGCTTGCGGCGCTGGTTCACCATCTTCACCAGCCCGCGGCGGGAAGAATGGTCGCTCTTGTGAGCATTGAAGTGGCCACCGAGGCTGCTGATGCGCTCGGACAGCAGTGCAATCTGCACTTCAGGAGAACCCGTATCTGTCGGGTCGCGGCCAAACTTCTGCAGGATGCCGCTCTTGGTTTCAGTCGTTAGTGCCATCTGGTATGTATTCGTCTTGGGCCTTTTGGAAGCGCGGCATTCTACCCGCGCCCCCGGGGCGCCTCAAGCTGTAATCACCCCTAAATCGTTGAAAAGACGGACCGGCTTCAGCAGCACCGTGGTGCCGTTCCCGGCCATCAGGCGCTCACCGATGCCCAGGAATACACGGCCGGGACCGTACAGGCGGACCAGGCCCACCGCAGCGCCCGCCTCCGGACCTGCCGCCACCGCCTGGCCCATCCGCACGCGCCGCGTGGCTTCAGCGTCGATTTCGGCTGCCGGCAATTGCGGCACCGCGGCGTCGGGCGCCAGCAGCTGGGCTGCCGCTGGGTCGGCCTCAAGGGCCGCGAGCGTAACCATCGCTGTGCCCGGAAACGGTGCTACGAGGGTGCGCCGCAACGCGCTGAGGTGGGCGCAGCTGCCCGCCGCCCGGGCCAGATCCTCGGCCAGCGTGCGCACATAGGTGCCCTTCGAGCAGATCACCCGTAATGAGGCCTCCGTGCCTTCCACAGCCAGCAGCTGCAGATCATGGATGGTGATGTGGCGCGCCTCGCGCTCGACCTCGATCCCCTGCCGGGCCAGCTGGTACAGCGGCTGGCCTTCCCGCTTCAGGGCGGAGTACATCGGCGGCACCTGCCGCAGCGGGCCCAGGAACGCGGGGATCACAGCCTGCAGCGCGGCCGCCGGATCTGCCGGGGGCTCGCAGCGCTCCACCACTTCGCCTTCCAGGTCGCCGGTGGCGGTGCGCTCGCCCAGGCGCATCGTGAATTCGTATTCCTTGTCGCCCTCGAGCAGGTACCCGGCCACCTTGGTCGCCTCGCCCAGGCAGATGGGCAGCATGCCGGTGGCGAGCGGATCAAGGCTGCCGGTATGGCCCGCCTTCTCGCGCGCGAACACGCGGCGCACACGCTGCACGGCGGCGTTGGAGCTCAGTCCCAGGGGCTTGTCGAGGAGCAGGATGCCGTGCGGCATGGCGGGTCATCGCGGATCAGCAAAGGTCGGCGATAGTACCCGCAATGCCCCGCCCCCCGAAAATGGCGAAAAATGGGGTCAGTGGGACTGGCCCAGGCGCACCTGCAGGTTGTGGATTTCGGCAGCGCTGAGACCGATGGTCTTCAGGTAGTTGTGCGCGCCGCCGTAGTGCCTGTCCATGGCATCCAGGAAAGCCTCGATGGCCTCTGGCGGCGAACCGCGCATCGCGGCGATCTTGGGGTTCCTCATCATCTCGGCCAGCTGCGGATTGCTCGCCGCCATCTGCGCCTGGTCACCCATCATCGGCTGCAGGTAGTGCGCGGAAATCGCGTAGTTGTGCACGATCTCGCTGCGCGGCACGCCGGCCAGCGACAGCAGCGTGGCAGCGATCATGCCGGTGCGGTCCTTGCCGGCGGTGCAGTGGAACAGCACGGTGCCGTCCTGCTGCGCGGCGATGGACTGGAACACCTGCCGGAACTGCGCCTGATTGGACGACAGCCACTGCACATAGCCCTGCGCGAGCGTGTCAGGCATGTTGTTCAGGTCGATCTTCTCCGCACCCAGCAGCGAGACGCGGGTGTAGCGGAAGCGGGCATCCTGCGCCAGCAGGTCCGGTGCGGAACTCGCCTCATCGGCGGTGCGCAGATCCACGTCCAGCACCACACCCGCAGCCGCCAGTACATCGCGGTCGGCGGGAGTGAGGCGGTTCAGGTCCGCCGCACGGATGAAGCTGCTGGCCGGAATAGCGCCGTGGCGGCCCTTCAGATTCGCGAAGGTACGCACATTCAGCGCGCCCTGCACCGGCACCAGACGGGCGGCATCGGCCGCCGCCGGCGTGGCCTGCGCCGCAGCCAGCGTGCTGCTGACGCTGGCGACAGGCTGCTGCGCGGGCTGCGTCGCGCACCCGGCCAGGGCCAGCGCTGCGATCAGCGCGGAACGGACGACAATACGATGATCCAGGTATTTCATGATGTCCCCTCAGAAACGGATGCGCGCTTCGATGCCGTAGGTGCGCGGGTCGTTGAAGATGCCGTAGGTGCCCAGCGAGGCACTGGTGCTCTTGTGCTGCAGGTGTTCCTCGTCGAGCAGGTTGCGCGCCCAGAGCGCGAATTCCGCCGTGGCGCCCAGCTCGTTCAGCGGCAGCTCCACCAATGCGACGCGCGCATTCACGACGAAAGAGCTGTCGGTCAGCGTCTGCTCGATCTCGCTGGTGTAGTAGCCATCGGACCAGTTGCCATCGACGTGGAACTTCAGCGCACTGGCGCCCATGGGCACGCGGTAGTCCACGGTGACGCTGCCGGCCTTTTTCGGGGCATACAGCGGCAGCACGGTCGCCAGCGGGTTCCCGGCCACATAAGGGTTCGGCGCGCGCAGCGCATCGATGTCCGTAAGCGTGTAGTTCAGGCCCAGGGTGAGGTTGCTGACCGGAACAATGCTGAACTCGAACTCGCCGCCACGCGACTTGCCCTTGGTCCTGGCATTGGTGGTATCGGACACCGTGCGCGGTGAACCGCCCACGCCGAAGGGGAAGTAGAAATCCATCTGCTTGTCCTTGATCTCCGAATCGAACAAGGCGAGATTGAAACGCGCGCGGTTGTCCCAGAACTGGCTCTTCAGGCCCAGCTCGAAGGCGGTCACTTCCTCGGGAGAAAAGGCGCGGTAGGTCAGCGAGCGCGAATTGGCGCCGCCGGATTTGAAGCCCGTGCTCCACTTGCCATAGACCATCGCGGCATCGCCCAGATCAAAGGCCACGTTGATCATCGGATCGAAGCGGCTCCACGAATCATCGAACGCCAGCGCCGACGCAGCGCCATTCAAGGTGTGCAGTCGCCCGTTCTTGTCATCCTTGGTGTAGCGGCCGCCGGCTGTCAGGTGCAGGCTCTGTGCAGCCGCCGGAGTCCAGGTTGCCTGGCCGAACAGCCCGAGGCTTTCCGTCCAGGCGCGGCTGGCGCGGTCCACCGTCACGCGGCTGAGGTCCAGCGGCGCATATGCCGGGTTCACCGTATAGCCGGTGCCGGTGGCATTCCACAGGTTGGTCAGCGGCGTCTGGGCATTGTCGCCAACCGATTCCTTGTAGTAGAACGCGCCGCCCACGTACTGCACCTGGTCGGTGTGTCCGATCAGTTGCAGCTCCTCGCTGTACTGGTGCTGCCACACCTGCGCCAGGCTGTAGCGCCCGAAGGTGCCGTTGGGTGCGAAGGTCGAGATGGCATCGATCAGGCCCTGGTCGAACTGGCCCTGTTCCAGGTCGCGGTACGAGCTGATGGATTTCAGCCGCAGGTCCTCGGCCAATGCCCAGTCGAGGACCAGCAGGTGACCGCTGGTCCTGCCGACATTGTCCTCCTGGATGCCACCGAGGATGGCATCGTCCCGCCGGTCCTGCGATGCGCCGGCACGCTGCAGCGGGCTGGCGAACGGACCGGCTACCAGCAACTGCGCATGGTACGGCGTGGTGGCATCGTAGGAATTGTCATAGGCATACGTGGCATCGAAATTCTCCGCCGGCTGCCATAACCCCGTAATGCGCACGCCGCGTTTGTCGTAGGAGTTGAAATCGCGCTCGCCCCGCATCGGGTTGTCGGTGGTGCCGCCGCGCTTGTTCAGCAGGCCATCGATCTTGAAACTGAAATCGCCCACCTTGGGCAGGTCCAGATGCACCGTGCTGTGGTAGCCGTCGAAATTGGTGACGCCGAAGCTCGTATCCAGATGGAACTGGCCACTGGGCGCCCGGGTCACGATGCTGATGGCGCCGCCCTCGGTATTGCGGCCGAACAGGGTGCCCTGCGGCCCCTTGAGCACCTCGATGCGCTCCACGTCGTAGAGCGCAGTGCCCAGGCCCTGCGCGCGGCCCAGGAATACGCCATCCACATACACGCCCACGCCCGCATCGCGGGCCGGCTGGTTGGCATCACCGGAGGCACCGATGCCACGGATTCCGATGTTGAGTGCCGAGGAGCGGGTACCAAATGGCGAAACACGCAGTGACGGGATGGCCCCGTCCGACAGGCTTGCCAACGAGATCGCGTGGCGATCATCCAGGCCATCTGCAGTCAGCACCGACACGGAGATGGGGGTGTCCTGCAGGTTGGTTTCGCGTTTCTGCGCTGTGACCACCACCTCATCGAGCACGATGGCGTCGTCGTCGGCGAAAGCTGGGGAAATGGCGGCGGCAATCAGCGCGAAGGAGACAGCACGGGCAACAGCATTGTTCATGAATGGTCCGAAGTGATGGGCGGGTCAGGCCGCGCATACTCGATTCACGCCATGACAGCGGGGTGACAGTTGCAAGACAACTGCAAGACAGCACAAATGAAAAAGCCCCGCATGGCGGGGCCCGTGCCAGCGCAAATGCTCAGTGCTAGTCGCGCGGCTTGTTGGCGGAGTCGATCAGTGCGGTGAGCTGCGCGGCCCGATCGAACGATTCATCCAGCACGAAAGCCAGGCGCGGCGCATGCCGCAGGCCCACCCTGCGGCCGACCTCGCCGCGCAGGAAGCCGGCAGCCGCGCGCAGCCCCTGCAGGGCCTCGGGGTGGGAACCCGCCGTGCCAAATGGCACGAAATAAACCTGCGCCTCGGACAGATCCCGCGCCAGCGCCACCTGGGTGATGGTGACCGGACCCACGCGCGGATCCTTCACCTCGCGCGGGATCATCTCGGCGAGCACACGCTGCATCTGCGCTTCCATGCGCTGCAGGCGACCACTGCCCCCGGGGGTGCGTCCGGCCACGTCGGGGCTCAGATCGTGCGCGCGACGCTGACGCGCGAGAAGCACTCGATCTGGTCGCCCACGCGCACGTCCTGGTAATCCTTCACGCCGATGCCGCACTCGGTACCCGCGCGCACCTCGGCCGCCTCGTCCTTGAAGCGGCGCAGGGATTCCAGCGCCCCTTCGAAGATCACCACGCTGTCGCGCAGCACACGGATGGGGTTGTTGCGCTTGACCGTGCCTTCCATGACCAGGCAGCCGGCGACAACGCCGAACTTGCTGGAGCGGAACACCTCGCGCACCTGCGCCACACCGACGATCGTCTCCTTGATCTCCGGCGCCAGCATGCCGCTCATCATCGCTTTGATGTCGTCGATGACTTCGTAAATGATGCTGTAGTAACGCACCTGGACGCCGGTCTCCTTCATCGCATCGCGGGCGGAGGAATCCGCACGCACGTTGAAGCCGATGACCTGGGCCTTGGATGCCGCTGCCAGCTGGATGTCCGAGGCGGTGATGCCGCCCACGGTCGCACCCAGCACCTTGACCTGCACCTCGTCGGTGGAGAGCTTCTTCAGCGCATCGCGCAACGCCTCGGCGCTGCCCTGCACATCCGTGCGCACCAGCACCGGGATGACGCTGGCCTTGGCCTCTTCCATCTGGGTGAAGACGTCCTCGGCGGTGGCCGACATGCGGCCGGCGACGCGTGTATCGCGGCTGCGGCTCTGGCGATGCAGTGCCACCTCGCGCGCCTTGCGGTCGCTCTCGACCACCAGCAGATCATCACCCGCATTAGGTGCGCCGGTGAGGCCCAGCACTACCACGGGCATCGACGGCAGCGCCTCTTTGACCGGCTTGCCGGTCTCGTCGAACATGGCACGCACGCGCCCGAACTGCTGGCCGGCGAGGATGGGATCGCCCAGCCGCAAGGTGCCGCGCTTGACCAGCACTGTCGCCACGGCGCCACGGCCCTTCTCGACACTGGATTCGATGACGATTCCGGAGGCCAGCCCGCCGCGCGGAGCCTTCAGCTCCATCACTTCCGACTGCAGCAGGATGGCCTCGAGCAACTCATCGATGCCCTGCCCCGTGCGGGCAGAGACCGGCACGAAGATGTCACTGCCACCCCAGGCTTCGGAGATCACTTCGTGCTGCGACAACTCCGTGCGCACCTTTTCCTGGTCCGCGTCGGGTTTGTCGATCTTGTTCACGGCCACGACCATGGGCACGCCGGCGGCGCGCGCATGCTGAATGGCCTCGATCGTCTGCGGCATCACGCCATCGTCGGCCGCCACCACCAGCACCACCACGTCGGTGGCCTTGGCGCCACGGGCGCGCATGGCAGTGAACGCCGCGTGGCCCGGGGTATCCAGGAATGTGACGACACCGCGCGGCGTTTCGACGTGGTAGGCGCCGATATGCTGCGTGATGCCACCGGCTTCGCCCGCCGCAACCTTGGCGCGCCGGATGTAATCCAGCAGCGAAGTCTTGCCATGGTCGACATGACCCATGACGGTGACCACGGGTGGACGCGGCAGCTCTTCGGACTGCGCTCCGGCGCCCTGGATGTCTTCCTCGATCTCGTTTTCCTTGACCAGCTTGGCCTGGTGGCCCATCTCTTCGATGACCAGCACAGCGGTGTCCTGGTCGATGGTCTGGTTGATCGTGGCCATCACGCCCAGGCTCATCAGCGCCTTGATCACTTCGGTGGCTTTGACGGCCATGCGCTGGGCAAGCTCCGCAACCGTGATGGTCTCGCCGATGGCCACCTCGCGCCGCTGCGGCGCGGTGGGCATTTCAAAGCCATGCTTCTGCTCGCCATCGGAATGCGACGGACGGCCGCGCATGCGCATCGGCTTCTTCTTCTTGAAGCGCGAGCCATCGCCACCGGCCACATGCAGTTCCTGGCGGCCGTAGCGGGTACCAGGCGCCGCGGCGCGGGGTGCTTCGGTCACCGGCTTGCGATGCGCGGGCGCATGCTCCACCTTCGCCTCGACGCGTGGCGCGGCCGCTTCGGGCGGGCGCTGCGTCTCGCCAGGGCGGCGGGCGCGCTCGGCTTCCTCGCGCTCACGCTGCTCCTGCGCGCGGCGTGTCTCCTCCGCCTGGCGCAGGCGCTGCTGCTCTTCCTCGACGCGGCGGAGGTTTTCCTGCTCCACGCGCTCCTGTTCGCGGCGCTCGGCCTCGACCTTCTCGACTTCCAGCTGCTGCGCGGCCTCGACTTCCTTGCGCTTCTGCTCGACCACGTCCTGCTGCGCGCGCGCCTGTTCCTCGATCACGTCGCGCTTCACGTAGGTGTGCTTGCGGCGCACTTCCACGTTCACGGTGCGGGCGCGGCCCTGCGGGCTGGCCAGCTTCAGCTCACTCTGTTCCTTACGCTTCAGCGTGATCTTGCGTGGCGCGGCGGCCTCCTCTGCGCTGCCATGGCTCTTGCGCAGGTGCGTAAGCAGCTCCATCTTCGCCTCGTCGCTGATCTTGTCGTCAGCGCTCGAAACGGTGATGCCAGCCTGTTCCAGCTGCACGAGCAGCCGGTCGACCGGAACTTTCAGTACATCGGCAAATTGTGCGACGGTGACGTCAGCCATTGTTCAACTCCGTCAGGCTCACTTCTCCGCCTGGAACCAGATTTCGCGCGCTTTCATGATCAGCACGCCGGCGGTGGCCTCATCGAGGCCATCGATTTCAGAAAGATCGTCCACGGACTGCTCGGCCAATGCCTCGCGCGTCCGCACGCCCAGCTGCGCCAGCTTCAGCGCCAGATCCGGGCTCACCCCGGGCAGCTGCAGCAGATCGTCGGCAGGCATCTGGCTCTCCAGGCTCTCCTCGCTCGCGATGGCCTGCGTCAGCAGCACGTCACGAGCGCGATTGCGCAGCTCCTTCACCAGGTCGCCATCGAAGGCCTCGATCGAGGCCAGCTCGGAGACCGGTACATAGGCCAGCTCCTCGATGCTCGAGAAACCTTCCTGGGCCAGGATGGACGCCACATCCTCGTCCACGTCCAGCTGCTTCATGAAGGTCTGCACGACCTTCTTGGATTCCGAATCGCTCTTCGCCTCGGCGTCGGATTCGGTCATCACGTTCAGTTCCCAGCCGGTGAGCTGGCTGGCGAGCCGGATGTTCTGCCCGCCGCGGCCGATGGCCTGCGAGAGCTTCTCCTCCGACACAGCGATATCCATGCTGTGAGAATCCTCGTCCACGACGATCGACTGCACCTCAGCCGGCGACATGGCGTTGATCACGAACTGCGCCGGGTTGTCGTCGAAGGGGATGATGTCCACGCGTTCGCCGGCAATCTCATTCGAAACCGCCTGCACGCGCGAACCGCGCATGCCGACGCAGGCCCCCACCGGGTCGATGCGCGGCTCGTTGCTGCGCACCGCGATCTTGGCGCGGATGCCCGCGTCCCGGGCGGCGGCCAGGATCTCGATGGTGCCCTGCCCCACTTCCGGCACTTCCAGCTTGAACAGTTCGATCAGGAATTCCGGCGCGGTGCGCGACAGGAACAGCTGTGGGCCGCGCGGCTCGGTGCGCACGTCCTTCAGGAAGGCCTTCACGCGATCCTGCGCCTTCAGCGCCTCGCGCGGGATCATGTCGCTGCGCGAGATGAACCCTTCCGCGTTGTTGCCGAGGTCGACGAAGATGCCATTGCGGTCGACGCGCTTCACCACGCCGGACACCAGCGTGTTGACACGATCCTGGAACAGCTCCACGACCTGCGCCCGTTCGGCTTCGCGCACTTTCTGCACCATGACCTGCTTG
This sequence comes from Steroidobacteraceae bacterium, assembly GCA_040508085.1. Classification (GTDB taxonomy): domain Bacteria; phylum Pseudomonadota; class Gammaproteobacteria; order Steroidobacterales; family Steroidobacteraceae; genus ZC4RG30. Next base: position 30,139 of record JBEVNO010000161.1, on the reverse strand, counting down.
GCCTGCATCGCGGCGATGCGACCGAAGGCCACCGACTCCATCGGCTCCTCCACGAATCCACCCGGCTCGGCGTCCTTGTCGAGGTCGAGGGCATCATCCAGGCGCAGCTCGCGGTCCGGGGTCTCAAGCTCGGTGGAATCATCGGCGAACACCTTCCAGCGGCGGAAGGTGTCGTAATCGCCGGTCTTGCGGTTGATGGAGACGCGCACGTCCCACTCTTCGCCGTGCTTCTTGCGCGTGGCCGCCGCGAGGGCCGCCTCCAGCGCATCGAAGATGATTTCCTTGTCGACGCCTTTCTCGTTGGAAACGGCATCGACGACCATCAGGATTTCTTTGTTCATCATTTCTTGCCACCTCGCCGTTTCTTGCGTGCCCAGTCCGGCGCGAGGCGGGTCTTGCCCACTTCCGCGTAACGGATCGCCACAGCCGAACCATCCACGTTCAATTCAATTCCTTCCGCATCCGCCCGCACCAGCTCACCGGTAAAACGGCGGCGGCCATCGCGCGGCGCCTGCAACTCGACATGCACGCGCTGACCTACGTAACGCTGGTAATGCGCCGGCGTCCGCAGGATCCGGTCCGCACCCGGTGAGGACACCTCCAGCTGGTAGCTCACCGTGATCGGGTCTTCCACATCCAGCAGCGCCGACAGTTCACGACTGACGCGCTCGCAATCCTCGACGCCGATGCCGTCGAAGGCGCGGGTGCCGTCATCAGGCGCCGCCAGGATTGCCTGCGGGGGCTTGCCCTCCGGCCAGTCGATGAACACCCGCAGCGTCGCCTCGGAGAGCGTAGCCGCATATTCAATGTCGACGAGCTCATATCCGAGGCTGGCCAGCAGCGGTTCGGTCAGAGCAATCAGGCGCTCGCGCAGCATGACTTTCTCCTCCTGAATCTGCGGCCTTACCTGCTGAAACAAACCCGTCGGAAACAAAAAAGGGCCCTAGACCGGCCCCCTCATCACGCAAAAGGCCCCACTGGGGGGCCTTCCACATCAAAACCTGTTTCCACCCGCCTGACCCTCCAAGCGGGGCACGGATTCTATGCCTTCGCCGCACGCGGGTAAACCCCTATTTGGCCTCCATTAATTGAAGCGGGTGACCCCGTCGGGGCCGACCGGATTGCGGTCATTCTCGGCGCACACGAACTCCATCAGGTTCCAGTCCCGCTCCCGCTTGAAGGTGTAGATGCGCCGGTATGGTGCCTCCAGCGCCTCCGGATCCGTCAGCGTGGTTTCCACCACCAGCGTGTCCGGATCACCCGGCGCCAGCCGGATGCGTTCGGCCACGCGCAGCTTGTCGCTGTGCCGCATGCCGGTCTCCAGTTCCGTGACAGTCTTGATGCCTACGGTGTCGACCACCAGGGCATCGCCCTCCCAGTGACCCACGGAATGGCCGAAGAAGCCGGCTTCCAGATCAGCCGGGTGCCCGCGACCATCGGTGAAAATCGCGCGCGTCTGCATCCAGGCCTCGTGCTGCATGGTCACGCGTCCGGGCGTGAACAGGAACTCGATCGGGTATTGCCCAGTTCCCATCATGCGCGGCATGCCCGGCGGCAGACAGTTGGAGTTCTCTTTCAGCGCGACGCCGTTGTTCGCGCGGGCCTGCTGCTGCCAGGCCTGGTAGCGCGCGAGATACTCGCCTTTCAGGCGCGGCTGTTCAGGCGCGGCGGCACCCGCCGGCCGGCCGCGGTTCAGTACCCACACCCCACCCCAGTCCGGCAGCTGGTCGAGCGCTGCATAGCGCCCCTGCGGGAATGCGGCGGCACTGCGCGCGGGCAGTTCAGCGCTGGTCGCGATCCTGGCAGTGACGGCGCAGCAGGCGGCCGCCATGAGAAAAAGAGTGGCCGGTAGCCGGGTCGGCGCTGACCTGATGAAACGATGCATGAGCCCCCGCTTTGCCGCGGATTCGAAAACCCCATCGCGGCGCGTATACTTTTGCTTATCGTCGCATAAACAGAACTAACGGGGGCGGGATGAGACGACATTCCATCGGGGCCGCGCGGGCCATGGCTTTGGCCCTGGCAATGCTCGGCGCCGCGGCGCAGGCACATCACTCATTTGCCATGTTCGACCAGACGCAGCGCGTCACGCTGAAGGGTACGGTCACTGAATTCCAGTGGACCAATCCCCATGCCTTCATCCATATCGATGTCCCGGCAGCAAATGGCAGCAAGGATGCGTGGGAGATCGAACTCAACAGCCCGAACAACCTGAAGCGTCAGGGCTGGAAGTCCGCCAGCCTGAAGGCGGGTGACCAGGTCACGCTGGTCACTTTCCCGCTGCGGGATATGGAAGCACACAAGGGTGGCTTGTTCGTGTCGGTCACGCTGGCCGACGGCACGGTGCTGGCCGAGGCCGCCTTTGCCGGCAACACCGGGCCGGTGAACGTGCCCACCTTGCCGCCTGCGGGCGGCACGCCGAAGTAGCCGAAGGAGCGTTCATGAAGAGGCTTTTTCCCCCTGCCATCGCCGCCCTGCTGCTCGCCGCGGGCCCGGCACTGGCGCATCACTCCGGTGCCATGTTCGACCCTGCCAGGACGGCGACCATCATGGGTACCATCACCGAATTCAACTGGACCAACCCCCACAGCTCCTTCAAGGTCGAGGTGGCGGGAGCCGATGGCAAATCCGAGGTCTGGGCCATCGAGATGAACAGCCCGCAGAACCTGATCCGCTCCGGCTGGAAGCGCACCACCATCAAGCCCGGCGACCATGTGACGGTGACCGTGCGGCCACTGCGGGACGGCAAGCCAGGCGGCTCTTATATGTCCATCACGCTTGGCGACGGCACCGTGCTGGACGGCGTCGGTCCAGGCCAGAACTAACCGCCGACGGCGCCGCCATCTCAGTTGCGCGAGCGTTCCTCGATGGCCTTCTGGCCCTCGGCAGTGCTGGGCAGGTTCTGGTTCAGGTTGGGCAGGCACTCCGCTTCAGGAATGTCGCTGTAGTCCTGTCGCAGCCAGCGCTTGGTGCTCTTCCACTCGCCTTTCCACATCTTCGGGTCGGTGAGGGTGTAATCGATGCGCAGCGTCCTGCCGGCATCCTCCATGGTGTAGCGTTCCACGATCTCGAACTGGTCGCTGATGGGGATTCCCGAATCGATGTAGTGCTGGTTGGGCTCGAGATATTTAGTGCGCACCACCAGCGCGTCCTTCTCCCAATGGCCGATGGACTCGCCGTTGTAGGTGTACACCACCAGGTCCGGATCCGTGAACTGGCGTCCATCCAGGTAGATGAAGCGCATGCTGCTGGTGAATCCGAACAGCTGGTAGACCACGGTAGGCAGCTGCACGGCGTTGAACGGCCAGACGCGCGTCATGATCATCGGCATGCCGGCCGGGTAGCACTGGCCGATCACGTCCCGATACGGCTTGCCTGCCTTGCGCGCCTCCTCCGCCTCGCGCAGCGCAGTCTGCCCCGGCTCATTGAACTCAGGGTAAGGCGGGCCGAAACGGAAATCCGCGAACGAGCGGCGCAGGTTGATGAACCAGGTGCCGGTAATGTCGAATGGCGGCTTCGGACGCTTCTTCGCCAGGTTCTCCGGCGCCAGCGCGCCGAGATAACCATCGTGCTTCTGGGCCAGTTCCGCCTCGCGCTCCGGTGTCAGTCCGCCGGAGGGCGTCCGCCCCGCCGGCGCAGCGGCTGGGGCCGCAGCCTGCGCCATGGCGGAAGAGGTGGCCATGCCAGCCAACAACATCAGCAGCGGCAGCAACAGGCGCAGGTTTTCAGGCTTCATCGATTTGAACTCCGGGCAGATCAGCGGGGCGGTGAATGGATGAACGTGGGCCGGCCGGCCGCCTGGCGGCCTGCGATCCAGCCGCCGAGTGTCCGGCGGGAATTGGGGGCATCCAGTTCCGCGCTTGCCGCCGTGCCAGACGTTGCGTCCGGATGACCGCGGAAATCTACCGCCATGCCGCCCCCCAAAACAGAATTCTTGTAATTGCTGCCGCGGCATCTTCGCCCGGTCTGAAAAACATAGCAGGTCCGCGCCCGATGCGCGGACCTTAACGTTAAGGCACAGCCTGTCGTTCGCTATCGGAACTTGGCAGACGTGGGTGTCTGTGGGCTGCCCGATATAATCTGCAACAGAACGGATACAACAGCGGCTGCAGGGGGGTTGAGACATGGCGACCAGGGCTCGCCGCGCTTGCGCCATGTGGCTGCTTGCGGGCATTACCATCAGCGTCTGGGCAGCGGCGCCGGCACCCAGGGAAGACAATCTTGACGAAGCGGTGATCACGGCGACGCGTGCCAGACTGAGCTCGATGCGGCAGGAGATGGCGCGGCTCGAAGACCGTTTCTATGACCGCTACAACCAGCTGAATGCCGAGAACGATTTCGACGTCCACTGCGCGCAGGAGACGCGCGCTGGAACGCGATTGCAGGCCCGCCACTGCCGTCCCGTGTATGAAGCTGCCGCCATGGCCGAAGAAGGCAGCGACTACCACCGCTTTCTGCAGGCCTGTTGCGACACCAGCAAGCCGGGACCGTCCACTGCTGGATCCTATGAACCGCCGCTGCCTGCTCTTGTGAAGATCGAGGCCCGCCGCCCGGAATTCCGCAAGACCATGCTGCAAGTGACCAGCAGCAATCCCGAGCTGCTCGGTCTGCTGAAAGAGCGGTCCAGGATGGCCAAGCGCTACGAAGCAACACGCCGCAAGGTATTCGGCAGGAAGCCACTCCCCGACGATGACCCGCCTGCCAGTCCGATGCCGCCATCCCGATAAGCGGCCAGCTGGGCGCTTGCCAGTAGCTAATGCGCCTTCTTCACCAGCACCTGGTTGATGTACTCCGCCACATCGCGGATCTGTCCTGCCGTGTAGGTATCGCGGAATGTGGGCATGTTGTTGCGACCCGTGGTGGCGATCAGGGGGATGTGGTCGCTCGCCAGGTCTTGTCCGGCGCGGTGAGCCGGCCATCGGCGCGGCCCACGAACAACAGCCCACCTGCGGTGACCACTGCGCCTCGGGGATGATGTGGATCTCCCCAGCAGGCTCGCCCGTGTCGCGAGCGAGGCCGCCACCGCCGATGCGCGCCTGGTGGCATTGGATGGTGTTCGCGACGCTTTGCCAGCATCCGTCGTTGGCGCATTATGCGCCGGGCGGTTGCTATGGGGACAAGGCGTGCTTTCGAAGCTCGAGCACTTTCTGGTGATGACCCACGATGTGGATGGCACACGCGATTTCTATCGCGACGTGCTCGGCTTTCTGGAAGGGCCGCGGCCGGAGCTCGGCTTCCTGGGCTACTGGCTCTATCTGGGCGATACACCGGTGATCCATATCGCCGACTGGAAAACCTACACCAGTCACAGCCAGCAACTGGGCATTCCGGTCACTCGTCCCGCCAACGGCACCGGCCCGCTGGACCATGTGGCCTTCAACGGCGAAGCCGTTCACTACGCGGCGCTGCGCGCCCGCCTGGACCAGCGCGGCCTGGCATTCCATCCGCATGACTCTCCGGCAATCGGCCTGCGGCAGCTGTTCCTGGAGGATCCGAACGGGCTCAAGCTGGAGCTGAACTTCTGGACGCCCCGCTAGCGAGGCGTCTGGAAGTTCATGGCGGCGACTTCGCCGGCGCCATCAGCTCGTGCAGCACCGCTGCCACTTCTGGATGCTTTTCCGGGCCCGAAGCACCCGGACGGCTGGCGCCGCCGGCGCGGCCTTCGGCGATGTCCAGCGCCGTTACACCGGCGCGGTCCTTGATATCCAGCCGCGCGCCTCGGTGGCCCATGAAGCGTACGAACTCTTTCAGGTCCAGCTGCGCCGCCGTGTGCAGTACCGACTGTCCGCGCTGGTTCACCGCATTGATGTCGGCGCCGGCATCCAGCAGCAGCTTCGCGGTATCAATGCACTGCTGCTCATTACGGAAACGGCCACGGATATCCGTGATCGCCCAGTTGGTGCCAGCCGCCGCCAGCAGCGGCGTGGCATCGAGGCTGTTCTTCAGATCCACCAGCGCGCCGCGCGCCAGCAGCAACTGTGTGGCAGGCACATCGCAGGCCTTGGCGGCGCGCAGCAGCGGCGTACTGCCCGTGGTCAGCAGGGCGTCGCCGCCGCGGTCCTGACCAAGCGAACGGTACGGCGGAAACAGCTTCAGCTGCATGTTCGGGTTCGCACGCCGGTCCAGCAGCAAGGTCGCGATTTCCAGCGGAGTCGCCACATCCGATGACGGCCGGTCCGGCCTGCCGCCGCGCGGGGTCGTGTTGTAATCAATCGCCGAATACAGTGGCGCGCGACCCCACACATCCCAGCGGTTCACATCGGCGCCGGCCTCGATCAGCACCTTGGCCGTATCAAAGCGCGCATTGAGGATGGCCATCAGCAGAGGCGTGATGTTCTCGGGGTTGGTGAGGTTGATGTCCGCCCCACCCTTGACCAGCGCCGCGGCGCAGTCGGCGCAGCCCTCGCGCGCTGCCAGCAGCAGGGCCGTGAATCCGCCCGGCGGCCGGTTCTGCGGCCGCGGCTCGGCGGTCACCTTGCGCTCCCACTCCCTCACGCTGGAAACCAGGTCAACCTTGGCGCCAGCCTTGACCAGCAGCTGCACCATCGCCGGGTTGCGCTGTGCGGCGGCCCACATGAGCGCCGTCTGGCCCCGCCAGCTTTCCGCTGCATTGATGTTGGCGCGCGCCTTGATAAGCACCCTGGCGGCGTCCACCTGACCGGTACGGGCCACCGCCATCAGCGCGGTCTCGCCTTCGTCGTTCGGCGAATCGACGTCGGCTCCCGCCTTCAGCAGCGCCGCCAGCACCGCCGCGTCGCCGCGGGTGGCGGCCTCCTGCATGGGAGTGGAGCCATAGTCGTTGCGCGCGGTGACCACGGCGCGCGCCTTGATCAAGCGCTTGACCAGCGCCAGATCGCCATTGTGGGCGGCCCAGTGCAGCACCGTCGTGCCATCGGAGCTCTGGGCCCGGGCATCGGCACCCGCTTCCAGCAACTGCAGCGCCGTGGGGGAATCCCCGCTCCGGGCGGCCTGCAGCAATGTCTGGGCATCGGCAAACGCTGGCAGTAATGCCAGTAGCAGCAGCAGACGGAACTTCACGGAATTCAGATCTCCGTGAACTTCGTCGTGCTGTCGCCGAAGGACTCCATCGGCGCACCGATGCGGTCGAGGATGGTCAGGTGCATGTTGGCGATCGGCGTCTTGTCGGGATATCGCAGGTGACGATTGCCCTTCAGCTTGCCCGCCCCGCCCCCGACGATGGCCATCGGCAACGGGAAGTGGTTGTGCAGGTTGGAATCGCTCATGTTGCTGCCGAACACCAGGATGGAATTGTCGAGCATGTTGCCCTCCCCATCCGGCATCGCCTGCAGCTTGCCGACGAACTTGGCAAACGCGCCGGTGTTCCACGCCTGCACCTTGGCGAGGTTGGCCATCTTGGCCGGGCTGTTGGCATGGTGGGACAGCGGGTGGAAAGCATCGGCAATGCCGATGAAGCTGTACGGCTGGTTGCTCACCTCGGCCGCCATCATGAAGCTCACCACGCGTGTCAGGTTGGCCTGGTAGGCCAGCGCGATCAGGTCGAACATCAGCGCCACATGCTCATCGAAACGCGCCGGGATGCCGGAGGGTGCATCCGGCAGGCTGATCGTAGACAAGTCGCGCCCTTCCAGTTGCTGCACGCGGCGCTCGATCTCGCGCACGGTCTGCAGGTAGTCATCCAGCGCCGCGCGGTCGCGGGTGCCGAGGTTCTGGCGCAGGTCTCCAGCCTCGCGGGCCACCAGGTCGAGGATGCTGCGGTTCTCGCGCGCCAGCTGCACGCGCTCGTCGGCGGTGTCACCAGCCCCGAACAATTGCTGGAACAGCTTGCGCGGGTTGTGTTCCATCGGCAGCGGCGTCGCCGGGTCGCGGAACGAAATCGTCTTGCCATAGCTGCAGCCATAATTGCGGTCGCAGGAACCTTCACCCCCGCGCTCCTCGGTGCCTACCTCCAGCGAAGGCAGCGGCGTGCCCTGGCCGATGTGCTTGGCTGCGACCTGGTCGATGGTCACCCCGCCCAGCGGGTCATGGCTGATGCGCGGCGGCACGCAGGAAAGCCAGGTGCCGGGCGTGATGGCATGCACGGGCGCCGCGATCGCTGATTTGTTCTCCAGACCCGAGATCACCGTGAGCTGCTTCTGATAGGGTTTCAGCGGCGCGATGATGGGCGGCAGGTCGAAGTCCGCGCCGTCCTTCTTGGGCGTCCACTGGTCCATAACGGCGCCGTGCGGGAAGTAGACGAACGCCATGCGCAGCTTGGGCGCTGCCGCGGTTTGCGCCAGCGCCGTCGCTGCGGGGATCATCGCGTCCAGCAGTGGCAGCGACACCGCATAGCCCGCGCCCTTGAGCATCGTGCGGCGGGAAAGATGCTTTTTTGTAATGTACATGACCCTTACCTCGCCAGTTGCCCGGCACTCGCCGTGATGGTTGCCGGCTTGTCCACCGGAACCCTGTCGTACTGGAATGCCTGGCTGTTCACGATGCCCAGCACCAGTGCCGAGAATCGATAATCCTCGCCCGCCGCGTCGTGCACCAGCTTGCGCAGCAGCGGCATGTCGAAATACTGCACCGGGCGCCCGAGTGCGTAGATCAGCAGGTTTTCCGCCAGCGTGTGCACGAACAGATCCGGCCGCCCCGCCAGGTAATCGCGCAACGCATCCACGCTGCGCACTTCCGTGCCATCGGCCAGCTTGCCGGAGGCGTCGATCAGCCTGCCGGCGTCGATGTCTTTCACACGCCACTGGCCGATCGCGTTGTAGTTCTCGAGCGAGATGCCCACCGGATCGATCACGTCGTGACAGCCGGCGCAGGACTTGATGGCGCGGTGATGCTCCAGACGCGCGCGCACGGTCTGCTGCTCGGCTCCTTCCTGCGCCTCGGGGAAGGCTTCAACACCCGGCGGCGGAGCCGCCGGCGGCGTGCCCATCAGGTGCTCCAGCACCCAGGCGCCGCGCACCACCGGCGAGGTGCGGTTGGCGTAGGAGGTGGCCATCAGCACGGCGCCCTTGCCCAGCAGCCCGCGACGGTAGGACTCCTGCAGGTTCACCTTGCGGAAGGCGCCACCCCGAATACCGGGGATGCCGTAGTGGACGGCCAGCCGCTCGTTCAGGAAGGTCCAGTTGGCGGTCAGCAGCTCGTTCACGCTGCGGTCTTCACCCAGCACGCTCCACACGAACTCGAACAGCTCTTCCTTGAATGCCGGGATCAGGTCGTCGGTGTAATCCGGGAACAGGTTCGGGTCGGTGTTGACCAAGTCCAGCCCATCCACGTTCAACCAGCGGCTCGAGAATTCGCGCACCATCGTCTTGGAGCGCGGATCACGCAGCAGGCGCCGCACCTCGGACTCCAGCACGGCCTTGTCCTGCAGCTTTCCCTCGGCGGCGATGTCGATCAGCTGCTCGTCGGGCGGCGCGCTCCACAGGAAGAACGCCAGCCGCGAGGCCAGCTCAAGGTCGGGGATGCGGTAGATGTCGCCCGGCTTCGCATCCACAGGTGGGGTGTGCGAGCGATACAGGAAGCGCGGGCTGGACAGGATGGCCATCACGCCCTTCTGGATGCCGTCGTCAAAGGTGCCCTGCTTGCGACCGTCAGTGTAGAAGGCCATCGCACCGGCGATATCCGCGTCGCCCACCGGGCGACGGAAGGCCCGCTTCGCAAGCGTGGCGAAAATTTTCCTGGCGCAGGCGGTTTCTTCGGCCTCACTGCCCGGGTGGCAGACGAACAGCTTGTGGCGACTCGGCGTATCGCTGACGCCAGTCTTGACCACGGGCCCCTTGATCTCGACGTTGGTGATGCGCGGCCCGCCAGAGTTGCCGTTCACCATCTGCTGCATGCCAGCCACGGTGGTGAACGCATTCAGGATCTCGTTGTGCTCCGCCGCGGTCTTCTGCTTGTAGGTCACGCCGATGCGGTGCGTGCCAGCCGGCACCTTGAAGCGGATGTCACGGAAGCGGTTGTCGATCTTGGTGATGCCCATCGCCTGTTCGACATCGATGGACCGCAGGTCCTCCTCGTCGCCCACGACGGCCTGGAACACGCGATCGCCATCCACGGTGACAACAAGCGTGAAAGGGTCCATCACGCCCCACACGTAGCCGCCGCCGACCAGCCCGCTGATGCTGACTTCATAATCGCCGTCGACGGGGAAGTAATGATCCACTGCCATGCCGCCGCGAGTACCCAACGGCAGGCCGTCATGATTGGTGTATTGCTGGGTGGCGAGGCCCCCGGCATAAACAGTGCTCGTGAGCCGTGCGCGCGGGTTGCCCACGGCTTCCATGCTCACCTGGCGGGCCGCAGTAAGGTATTGCTCCAGGAACGAGGGCGTGACCTTCAACACCTCGGCCACATTGTCGAAGCCGCCGCTCTGGTCGTCGCGCGGCAGCAGTGCCTCGGCATTGACATCCAGGTCGAGCAGTTCGCGCACGGCGTTGCGGTATTCGCGGCGGTTCAGCCGGTGCAGCATCACCGTGCCCGGGTTCGGCTTGTCGGCGGCAGCTTTATCCAGCGCCCCCTCCATGGCAGTGATGAACGCATTGCGGTCGTACGTGGAAGGCTGCGGCTCGCTCGACGGCGGCATCAGCGCGCCGCGCAACTTGCGGATAGCCTCTTCCCAGACATCACCTTCCGTGCCGACGTTCTGGCGATCCAGCGTGTCGAAGGCGACCCCGCCGGCCCAGTCAGTGGCGTTATGGCAGTTGCCGCAATACTTTTCGACGAAGGCGAAGTCCTTGTCCTGCAGCGAGACGCCGCTGTGGTTCGCTGCGGGCGGCGCCACAACGCCGGTGCCGGTCTTTGCATCCTGCGCGCCCGCCGCCAAAGACAGCAACAACGTGCCCGCGACCGCGCTCATCGCGTTGCGCACAATGTGCAGGCGCGGGATCACCGCGCCACCCTGCGAATTTCGCCCACGTGATACCAGGCTGTGTCATAGGCCTGCTCCAGGAACAGCGATGGGTCGCCGTACTGCGCGTCGAACTCCTGGGTGACCCGGGCCGCCTGCAGCTCGGCAAACGTGCCGCCCTTGTAATAGTTCTCGCCAATACGGGAAATCACGGCGTAGCACATCTCCTGCTGCTGCTTGAGCGCTTCCGCACCCACGGCGGCGCCTTGGGCCGGCACGAACTTCGTGTTGCCATCGCCCAGTGCCCCCAGGGTGCGCAGCGCGCCCTGGATGCCGCCCAGCCAGCCATTGCTGGCCGAATCGACGATGGGATAGCGCGCCGGTGACACCACGTCGCCCGCCACAATCACGTTCTCTTCCGGGAAGCGCACGTAGATGTCGCCATCGGTGTGCGCCTGGCCCAGGTGCGCGAATTCGATCTTGCCGCTGCCGAAATCCAGCTGCTGCACGCCATACCAGAACGTGCGGTTGGGCAGCGCGGCATCTGGCTGGGGCTTGTAGACGCGCTTCTCCCAGCGCGAGTTGACCTCGGTGCCCAGCCACAAGCGCGTGTTCTCGTGGGCAATCACATCCGCCCCCGCCTGCCGGGCCGTGGCATTGAAGCCCGACTGCGCCCAGTGCCAGTGCGTATTGAACACCGCCGCGATTTTCTGGCCGGGGTAGTGTTGATCCAGCAACTTGTGCAGGGCCTTTGCATCCACCGCGGCGCCGCCATCGACCAGCACCAGCTCGGCTCCGGAACTCGCTACCACCACATTCGCCGCCCCGCCCTGCACCAGCGACAGGCGACCGGCCAGCGGCACGAGGCTCAGACGCGCAGCCGCAGCAAGCACCGGAGCGGCCGCCAGCGGCGACAGCGCGCAGGCGCCCGCAGTGGCCAGGCCCAACCCCAGAAACTGCCGTCGGTCATGCATCGAAAGGAACCCCCATGGAGCGTTACCCGACCGGCCCCAGCGCTTCCCAAGCCTTTGGAATCCGGCGGTTATGTGCGGCGCAGCATCCGTTGTGCCTGCCACATACAGATAGACAACGGATTGTAGGGAAAGTTTGGGCGGAAGTACGCCAAATGCGGCCAGCGGCAGCGGCGAAGGGCCTGGGGAGCAGTGAAAAGGCCCTTGGATCCAACCTGTAAGACACAGGCTAGTTGGTAGCGGGGGCAGGATTTGAACCTGCGACCTTCGGGTTATGAGCCCGACGAGCTGCCAGACTGCTCCACCCCGCACCAGAGGGGCGCGAATCTTAGCCTAACGCGACCGAAAGGCAAGGGCTTTTGCGCTAGGGCTTCTTGTTGGCTTCCTGGGCGAACGCGGCCCAGTCAAACGGCGCAGGCGCTGGCGAAAGCCCGAGCTGGGTCATCATGGCCAGATCGTCGCGGACCCCGACATGATTGATGATGCTGCCGTTGCGGAAAGTGAAGATGTGCACGACATCATTTTCGAAGTGCTTGTGGGTCGGCGGCACCCCCACCAGTAGCCCGCCGTCGATAGGCAACTGCCCCACCCCTTCGTGGGTACCGGAAAACTTGCACAGGGCGTATACCTGATCGGCGCGCGCCACGATCTCGACGACGCGCACTTTCACGTCAGGGAAAGTACGCACGATGTCTTCCATGATGCGGGCAAGCACGGCGCGGCCTACCGGGCGCCCGAAGTTCTTCGCATCCGGGGCGTAGAGTTGGGAGGCGGTTTTCCAGTCTCCCCTGCTGAGTTGCTCGAAATAGGTGGTGACGCGCGCGACATTGGCCGCCTCCTCGGGCGTCATGTCCGCCCACGCGGCGGGGGTGGCCCCCCAGGCAATAGCAGCAAGCAACGCGACCGCAGTGACTTTCATGCTGACCCCTGTTGAGATCGGAAGGCGGAGCGCTCAGCCGCCCGGAATCACGGCCCGGCACAGCGCCAGCAGCTGACTGGGCGCGATGCCCAGAGCCAGCACCGCCAGCGCATTGACCGCCAGCACCAGGCGCATGCCCGGCATGCGCAGCAGCGCCGGCTGCTCGGCCGGCGCCTCGAAGTAGATCAGCCAGACGATGCGCAGGTAGTAGAACGCGCCGATCACCGAAGCCAGCACCGCGATGATGGCGTATGCCAGCAAGCCACTGCCCAGCAGCGACTGGATGATCTGCAGCTTCGCCCAGAAGCCGACGAATGGTGGTACACCGGCCGTCGAGAACATCACGGCTGCCATCACCGCGGCCAGCAGCGGGTCGCGCTGGTGCAAGCCCTTGTAATGCTCCAGCTGGTCGGCCTCGCAGCCATCGCGGCTGGCTACCAGGATCACGCCGAACGCCGCCATGGTGGTCAGCACATAGGCCAGGGTGTAATACAGCGCCGCGCTGAAACCGCCCGCGGTACCCGCGGCAAAGCCGAACAGCGTGAAGCCCACGTTGCCGATGGCGGAATAGGCCAGCATGCGCAGCAGGCTGGTCTGCGCCACGGCGATGAGATTGCCGGCGATCACCGACAGCGCCGCCAGCAGCCCCAGCATCTTGGCCCAGTCCGCCGCCTGCATGGCAAGCCCCTCGGACAGCAGCCGGAAGGCGAGCGCGAAAGAGGCGCTGGTCGAAACCGTGGCAATCAGCGTGGCTGTCGCGGTGGGCGCGCCCTGATAGACGTCGGGCACCCACATGTGGAACGGCACTGCGCCGAACTTGAAGGCGATCGCCACCACCACGAAGGACAGCGCCAGGATGAAGCCCAGCCCCGGCGCGGCTCCCAGCTGCGAGGACAACGCGCCCAGCTCCAGTGTGCCGGACATGCCATACAGCACCGACATGCCCCACAACAGCGCGCCGGAGCCGATGGCGCCAAGCACGAAGTATTTCATCGCCGCTTCGGAGGAAATGGCGGAATCGCGGTCGAAGGCCACCAGCGCATACAGCGACAGCGACAGCAGCTCGATGCCTACATACAGGGTGAGCATGTTGGCGGCCGACGCCATCACCAGCACACCCAGCAACGCGCTCAAGGTCAGCAGGTAGAACTCACCCTTCAACAGCCCGCGCCGCGCGAGGTACCCGCGGCTGTAGAACAGCGCCAGCGCCGTCAGCAGGAATGCCGTCATCTTCAGCAATGTACTGAGCGGATCCGCCACATACAGTCCGTGGAAGATCACCGTGCGTCCGGAAATGCCCTGGGTGGCCGTGAGCGCGGCGCCCACCAGCAGCACCAGCAGAGTAAAAGTGCCGGTGCGTGACGGCTTGTTCTCGGCGAAGAACAGATCGAACAGCAGCACCACGCAGATCGCCCCGGTCAGGTATAGCTCGGGCAGCGCAAGGGCGAATTCAGCGGGGGAATATGGGGTCATAGCTTGGTCGCCAGGATCTGCTGCGTCAGGTGTTCAATCGCGCCGTGCATCACATCGAGTAGCGGCGCCGGCCAGATGCCGAACAGCAGCACCGCCACGGCCAGCACCGCCAGCACCAGCAATTCACGTCCATCCAGATCCTTCATTTCGGCAACATGGGCATTGCCCACGGGGCCGAGGATCACGCGCTTCACCAGCCACAATGTGTAGGCCGCGCCCAGGATCAGCGTGGTCGCCGCCAGCGCGGCATACCAGAAGTTCGCCTTGAACGCCGCCAGCACCACCAGGAACTCGCCGACGAAGCCGGAGGTGCCCGGCAGGCCGGCATTGGCCATGGAGAACAGGATCATGAAGGCGCCGAAGACTGGCATGGTGTTGATCACGCCGCCGTAGTCGCCGATCTCGCGGCTGTGGACGCGGTCGTACATGACGCCCACGCACAGGAACATGGCGCCGGAGATCAGGCCGTGCGAGATCATCTGCACCATCGCGCCTTCCAGGCCCATGCCGGCGCCGGCGCTCTGCCCCGTCGCGGCCACGATGTCGTAGGCCAGCACGCAGCCCAGGGTCACGAAGCCCATGTGCGCGATCGATGAGTACGCGATCAGCTTCTTCATGTCCTGCTGCACCAGCGCCACGAAGCCGATGTAGACCACGGCGATCAGCGACAGCGAGATGATCAGCCAGTCGAGCTCGCGGCCGGCGTCCGGCGCGATCGGCAGCGCGAACCGCAGCAGGCCATACCCGCCCATCTTGAGCATGATGGCGGCCAGCACCACCGAGCCGCCGGTGGGCGCCTCCACGTGCGCATCCGGCAGCCAGGTATGTACCGGCCACATCGGCACCTTCACGGCAAAGGCTGCGAGGAACGCCAGGAAAATCCAGCGCTGCTCAGTCAGCGTCAGCGGCAGGCCGTGCAGCGCACTGATGTCGTAGCTGCCGACATGCAGGTACATGTAGATCAGCGCCACCAGCATGAACACCGACCCGAGGAAGGTGTACAGGAAGAACTTGATGGTGGCGTAGATGCGCCGCGGACCACCCCAGATGCCGATGATCAGGAACATCGGGATCAGCATCGCTTCCCAGAAGAAGTAGAACAGCAGCGAATCCATGGCGGCGAATACGCCGACCATCAGGCCTTCCATGATCAGGAAGGCTGCCAGATACTGAGCGACCCGCTTGGTGACTGAATTCCACGCCGCAATCACCACTGGCACGGTGATGAAGGTGGTCAGGATGATCAGCGGCAGCGCAATGCCGTCCACGCCCAGGTGGTAGTCGGCATTGAACGAGGGAATCCACGGCAGCCGCTGCTGGAACTGGAAGGCAGCCGACGCGCCATCGAAGCCCACGTACAGCGGAATGCTGAAGGCCAGCGCCAGCAGTGCGGTGACCAGCGCCACCCACCGCGCGGCGCCAACGCGCTTCTCACCGAGCAGCAGCGCCACCGCACCACCCGCGATGGGCAGCCAGATCAGGATCGAAAGCAGTACGTTGTTCAGCATGACAACAACCTAGCGCGCACCGGCCAGGAACCAGCCGAGCAGCAACGCCAGACCGATCACCATCCAGAAGGCATACGAGTAGAGAAAACCGGTCTGGACACGACGCACGATGCCGGCCAGCCTGCCGACCGTATAGGCCGAGCCGTTCACCAGCGTGCCATCGATCACCGTACGGTCGCCCGCGTTCCACAGCACGGTGCCGAGGCCGCGCGCGCCGCGCGCAATGATGTTTTCGTTGATCCAGTCGAAGTAGTACTTGTGCTCCAGCAGCTTGCGCAGCGGCGCCAGCGGTCGCCCGATGGCCCCGGCCAGCGACGGCTTCTGCAGATACAGCAGCCAGGCTGCGGCCACGCCAGCCAGCGCCAGCCAGAATGGCGGGGTGGCGAAGGCGTGCAGGCCCATCTCCCAGGCATGCGCGGCATGCTCTGCCACGTGTTCCATGGCGCCGTGCTTCTCATGGTCGATGAAAATCGCACCCTGGAAGAAATCGCCCGCCAGCATGGGGGTGATGGCGAAGTAGCCGATCAGCACCGATGGAACCGCCAGCAGCACCAGCGGCAGCCATACCACCCACGGGCTCTCGTGCGGCACGTGCACGTGATGGGCCTCATGCCCGTGCTCGTCATGGGCATGGGCATCGCCATGCGCATGTTCGTCGGCGTGCGCGGCGGCATGGACATCATGTTCGCCCGGGAACGGCTTGTTGCGGAAGCGCTCCTCGCCGTGGAACACCAGGAAGTACATGCGGAAGCTGTAGAAGGCGGTCACGAATACGCCCGCCAGCACGGCGAAGGTCGCGTAACCGGACCCCGGCAGATGGCTGTTCTCCACCGCCAGGATGATGCTGTCCTTCGAATAGAAGCCCGAGAAGAAAGGCGTGCCGATCAGCGCCAGCGAACCGATGAGCGAGGTGATCCAGGTGATGGGCATGTACTTGCGCAGGCCGCCCATGTTGCGGATGTCCTGGTCGTGGTGCATGCCGATGATCACCGAGCCCGCCGCCAGGAACAGCAGCGCCTTGAAGAAGGCATGCGTCATCAGGTGGAACACGCCAGCCGAGTAGGCCGAAACACCCAGCGCCACGGTCATGTAGCCCAGCTGCGAGAGCGTGGAATAGGCCACCACCCGCTTGATGTCATTCTGGATGATGCCGAGGAAGCCCATGAACAGGGCCGTCGTGGCGCCAATCACGAGAATGAAGCCGAGGGCAGCGTCCGAGCCCTCGAACAGCGGCGACATGCGCGCCACCATGAAGATGCCGGCCGTGACCATGGTCGCGGCATGGATCAGCGCGGAAATCGGTGTCGGGCCTTCCATTGAATCCGGGAGCCAGACATGCAGCGGCACCTGCGCCGACTTGCCCATCGCGCCGATGAACAGGCAGATGCATATGACAGTGAGGGCGTTCCACCCCTGCCCGCCCAACAGATGGAAATTCTGGCTGGCGATCCTCTCAACCGCGGCGAACGCATCCGTGTATTGCAGCGAACCGGTGAAATACACCACGCCGGCGATACCGAGCAGGAAGCCGAAATCGCCCACGCGGTTGACCAGGAAGGCCTTCATGTTGGCGAAGATCGCCGACGGCCGCGTATACCAGAAGCCGATCAGCAGGTAGGACACCAGGCCCACCGCCTCCCACCCGAAGAACAGCTGCAGGAAGTTGTTCGACATCACCAGCATCAGCATCGCGAAGGTGAACAGCGAGATGTAGCTGAAGAAGCGCTGGTAGCCCGGGTCGTCGTGCATGTAGCCGATGGTGTAGATGTGCACGCACAGCGACACGAAGGTGACGACCACCATCATCATCACTGTCAGCGAATCGACCAGGAAGCCGATCTGCATCTGCATGCCGTCGCTGACCAGCCAGGTGTAGACGGCCTCGTTGAACACCGGCGCGCCATCGAACACCAGCTGCTTGAACACCAGCAGCGACAGCAGACAGGCGGCCGCGACGCCGGCGATGGTGACGGCGGCGGCGCCGGCGCGACCGACCAGCCTGCCGGCCAGCCCGGCAATGATTGCCGCCAGCAGCGGCAGCAGCGGGATGGCCAGCAGCAGGGTTGGATTGAGGCTCACTGCACTATCCCTTGAGCGAACTGATGTCGATCACATTGATGCTCTGCCGCTGCCGGAACAGCACCACCAGGATGGCGAGCCCGATGGCCGCCTCGGCGGCCGCCACCGTCAGCACGAAGAACACGAAAACCTGGCCGTCGATGTTGCCCAGGTAGCGCGAGAAGGCGACGAAGTTCATGTTCGCGGACAGCAGCAGCAGTTCCATGCACATCAGCAGCAGGATGATGTTCTTGCGGTTGATGAAAATGCCGGCCACCGCAATGGAAAACAGCAGGCCGGACAGCACCAGCAGCATCTGCAATGTGATCATTCCGGCCTCTCTGCGGGCATCTTGATGATGCGCACGCGGTCCTGGCTGCGCACCGCCACCTGCGCCGAGATGTCCTGCACCTTCAGGCCCTGGCGCTTGCGCATGGTCAGCACGATGGCCGCGATGATGGCGACCAGCAGCAGCACCGCCGCCAGCTCGAACGGATACAGGTACCGGGTATAAAGCGCGGTGCCCAGCTCGGTGGTATTGCTGGCGTCCACGGCGGTCGCGACCATGCCGGCCTTCATGTCGACCTTGGGACCGAAGCCCTTGGCGACCACCACGCCGACAATCTCCAGCACCACGACCAGCGCCGTGGTGATACCCAGCCACAGGTGCTGGGTATAGCCGCGCCGCAGCTCCTCGACATTGATGTCGAGCATCATCACCACGAACAGGAACAGCACCATCACGGCCCCTACATAGACGAGCACCAGCACGATGGCGAGGAACTCGGCCTCCAGCAGCAGCCAGATAGCCGCCGCGGAGAAGAACGTGAGCACCAGGCACAGCGCGCTGTGCACCGGGTTCTTGGAGATGATCACACCCAGCGCTGCGGCAAGCAGCACCAGTGCAAAGGCAAAGAACAGGATCTGGACCAGCACGAACCTTCCCCTTACCGGTACTTCGCGTCCGCGGCCTTGTCGGCGTCGATCATGGCCTCGTAGCGCTCGCCAACGGCCAGCAGCTTGTCCTTGGTCATGATGTTCTCGCCGCGATGCTCCATGTGGTACTCATGGATGCGCGTTTCGACAATGGCGTCCACCGGGCAGGCCTCTTCGCAGAAACCACAGTAGATGCACTTGAACAGGTCGATGTCATAGCGGGTGGTGCGGCGCGTGCCGTCGGCACTGACATCCGAATCGATGGTGATCGCCGCCGCGGGGCACACCGCCTCGCACAGCTTGCAGGCGATGCAGCGCTCCTCGCCGTTGGGGTAGCGGCGCAAGGCGTGCAGGCCGCGGAAGCGCGAAGACTGCGGCGCCTTCTCTTCCGGGTAGTTCACGGTGACCTTGCGCCGGAACAGCGTGCCCAGTGTCACGCGCATGCCGACGAGCATCTCCCACAGCGTGAAGGTCTTGATGAAGCTCTTCACCGACATGTCAGGTGCTCCAGGGTCCGATCTTGAAATAGGCCATCAACATCTCGACGAAGATCCAGACGATGGTCACGGGAATCAGCGCCTTCCAGCCCAGCCGCATGATCTGGTCATAGCGGTAGCGCGGGAAGGTTGCCCGCAGCCAGATGAACATGCTCAGGAAGAAGAATGTCTTGACGAACAGCCAGAAAAAGCTCGGCGCGCCGAGGAATCCGCCAAGACCTTCGAAGGGGCTCAACCAGCCGCCCAGGAAGAAGATCGAGGTAAGCGCCGCGATCAGGATCATGTTGGCGTATTCGGCCAGGAAGAACAGCGCAAAGCCGATGCCGGAATATTCCACGTGGAAGCCGGCCACGATCTCGGATTCGCCCTCGGCCACGTCGAACGGCGCGCGGTTGGTCTCCGCCACTCCGGAGATGAAATACACGATGAACAGCGGAAACAGCACCCACAGGTTCCAGCTGAGCACGCCGCCGGCCTGCTTCGCGATGATGGTGCCGAGGTTGAGGCTGCCGGCGGCCATCAGCACGCCCACCAGCGCGAAGCCCATCGCGATCTCATAGGCGACGATCTGCGCAGCCGAACGCATGGCGCCGAGGAAGGCATATTTCGAGTTCGACGCCCACCCGGCGAGGATCACCCCGTATACACCCACCGAGGTGAGCGACAGCACGTACAGCAGGCCGGCGTCGATCTTGGCGATGACCAGATCAGGCGAAATCGGGATGACAGCCCAGATGGCGAACGCAGGAATGAGCGTGATGGCCGGCGCCAGCCGGAACAGCACGCCGTTCGACTGCGACGGCACCACCACTTCCTTGATCAGCAGCTTGATGACATCCGCGAAGGGCTGGCCCAGGCCGGGTGTGAACGGCAGGCCGAAGATGCGCACGCGGTTCGGCCCCTTGCGCACCTGCATCCACCCGATGAGCTTGCGCTCCCACAGCGTGAGATAGGCCACGCACAGGATGAGCACGATGGTGACCACCAGGATCCACACCGTGGAGCGCACGAAGCCCGGCAGGCTGTCCCACATCTCCATCATTGCTCAGGTCCCCGCGCCATAGGTCTGCCGGGGGCCGCGCGCCTCGCGCGTACGCTGCAGGGCTGCAGCACGCCGCACGATGGCATCCCCCTGGTACATCGGCACATCGGCCACGGTGACCATATCGGCAGGCTGCGCGGTCTGCGTAGCCGTGGCAACGACCTGGATCGGCGCGGCGTTGCGCTCGACCACTGCACGCAGGGCATCGCGCACTTCCTCCGACGTCAAGGCTTCAAAGCCCTCGAGGTTCAGCAGGTTGCCGAGCACGCGCAGCACCTTCCAGCCCGGCCGTGCCTCGCCCACCGGTACTGCCGCGCCAGCGAAGCTCTGCCACTGGCCTTCCAGGTTGACGTAGGTGCCGGAAGTCTCCGCGAAGGTGCCGATCGGCAGCAGCACATGTGCGGCAGCCTTCAGTTCATCGGTGACATAGGGAGTGGCCGCGACCACGAAGGCCGCACCGCGCAGCGCTTCCAGCGCCCTGGGCTGCAACGTATCGGCACCGGGTTCCATGTCCCACAGCAGGTAGGCATCCAGCGGGGCGGCCAGCATCGCGCCAGCGGTGAGACCCGCGCTCGGGCGCACCACCCCGCCAGCTGCGCGATGTGGCAGCACACCGGCTAGGTGCGCACCAGCGGCGTTGCCGCCTTCTGCCAGCACGCCCACGGTCGCGCCGGTGGCTTCGCCCAGCAGGCGCGCGGCGGCGCGCAGCGCGGAATACTGCGGATGGCGCAGCGCCAGTGCGCCGACCCAGATGGCCTTGCGCTGGGCGCCGCGCAGTTGCTCGACGATGGCGCGATGCCGCTCGGTCACCGTAGCCGTCAGCTGGCCCACCGGCGCCACGCCCGCCGCGGACAGCAGCGCATTCAGTTCGGCCAGCTGGCCGGCCGGAGCCGCCACAATCTGGTCAGCTACCGGGAACAGGTATTCGAACTTCGCCGGGTTCAGAAACGAAACCCTGGCGCCGGCCACAGCCGCCTTGCGCACCCGATGGGCCAGCACCGGCAGCTCGCGCCGCAGATGGGAGCCCACGATCAGCAGCGCCTGCAGGCCATCGACTTCGGCGATGGCGCCGCCCAGTGCGGGCAGCGCCGGATCGGCCGCATCGGCGCTGAAATCCAGCTGCTTCAGGCGATGGTCGATGTTAACCGTGCCCAGACCCGCCGCCACCTGCGCCAGCAGGGCATATTCCTCGATGGTGCCCGACGCGCCCGCCAGCACGCCGAGCCGGCCCGCGGCTGCGGCCTTGAGACCTTTCGCGGCAGCTTCCAGTGCGGTCTGCCAGTCGACCTCACGCCAGGTGCCATCAGCCTGCCGCAGCTGCGGCTTGTGCAGGCGATCGCTGCTGTAGATTCCCTCGTACGAGAAGCGGTCGCGGTCGGAGATCCAGCACTCGTTGATGGCATCGTTCTGGCGCGGCACGATGCGCATCAGCTTGCCGCGCAGCACGTGGCCGTATGTGTTGGTGCCCAGGCCGTCATGCGGCGACACCAGCGGCACCTGCGTCATCTCCCAGGCACGCGCGCTGTAGCGGAACGGCTTGCTGTTCAGCGCGCCCACCGGGCACAGGTCGATGATGTTGCCGGAGAGCTCATGGTCCACGCTCTTCTCGACATAGGTGCCGATCTCGTTGTGCTCGCCACGACCGGTGGTGCCCAGCTCCGGCAGGCCGGCGATATCCTGTCCGAAGCGTACACAGCGCGTGCAGTGGATGCAGCGCGTCATGTCGGTGGAGACCAGCGGCCCCAGGTTCTTGTCCTTCACCACGCGCTTGCGCTCGTTGAAGCGCGATACATCGCGGCCGTAGCCCACGGCCAGATCCTGCAGCTCGCACTCGCCGCCCTGGTCACAGATCGGGCAATCCAGCGGGTGGTTGATCAGCAGGAATTCCATCACGGACTTCTGCGCGGCGATCGCCTTGGGCGAGCGCGTGTGCACGATCATCCCATCGGCCACCGGCGTGGCGCAGGCGGGCATCGGCTTGGGCGCCTTCTCCACCTCTACCAGGCACATGCGGCAGTTGGCCGCGATGGGCAGCTTCTCGTGGTAGCAGAAGCGCGGCACATACACATCGTTCGCGTCGGTGACGCGGATGAGCATCTCGCCCTTCTTCGCCTTCACCGGCACGCCATCCACGGTGATCATCACCGTATCCGAAGGCGGCGCGGGGTTGGGAGTGCTCATGCCGCCACCTGCTGCGCGCTGACGATGCTGCGGCCGCCGTGATCGACCATGTATTCGAACTCGTGCCGGAAGTGCTTGATGAAGCTCTGCACCGGCCAGGCCGCGGCATCGCCCAGCGCACAGATGGTGTGGCCCTCGATCTTGTTCGCGACCTGCACCAGCATGTCGATGTCTTCGCGCCGGCCCTCGCCGGCCATGATGCGTTTGAGCATGCGGTTCAGCCAGCCGGTGCCCTCACGGCAGGGGGTGCACTGGCCGCAGGATTCCGACATGTAGAAGCGCGACAGGCGCTCCAGCACCCGCACCATGCAGGTGGTCTCGTCCATCACGATGACGGCGGCGGAGCCAATGGCGCTGCCGGCGGCCTTCACCGAGTCGTAATCCATGTTGGTCTTCATCATCGTGGCGCCGGGCACCACCGGGCAGGATGAACCACCGGGAATCACCGCCTTGATCTGGCGACCACCCTGCATGCCGCCGGCAATCTCCAGCAGCTCTGCGAATGGAATGCCCATCGGCAGCTCGTAATTGCCCGGCCTTGCCACATGGCCGGAAACGGAGAACACGATGGTGCCGCCTGAATTCGGCACGCCCAAGCCGGCAAACCACGCCGCGCCCTTGCGCAGGATGGCGGGTGTGGAGGCGTAGCTCTGGGTGTTGTTGATGGTGGTCGGCTTGCCATACAGGCCGAAGTTGGCCGGGAATGGCGGCTTGAAGCGGGGCTTGCCCTGCTTGCCTTCCAGCGACTCCAGCAGCGCGGTTTCCTCGCCGCAGATATAGGCGCCGGCGCCCACCGCGCAGTAGATGTCCACATCGATGCCGGAACCCATGATGTTCTTGCCCAGCAGGCCTGCTGCATAGGCTTCCTGCAGCGCGGCCTCGAAGCGCGGCACCGGCTCGCCGAGGAATTCGCCGCGGATATAGTTGTAACCCACCGTGGCGCCCATCGAGTAGGCGCCGATCGCCATGCCTTCGATCAGCTGGTGCGGGTTGTAACGCAGGATGTCGCGGTCATGGCAGGTGCCGGGCTCGGATTCATCCGAATTGCACACCGCGTATTTCTGGATGGGCGAGTTGCGCGGCATGAAGCTCCACTTCGTGCCCACCGGAAAGCCGGCGCCGCCGCGACCGCGCAGCCCTGAAGCCTTGACGATCTCGATGATTTCCTCGCGCGGGGTCTTCTCGCGCAGGATCTTCTCCCACGCCTCATAGCCACCGATCTTGCGGTAGGTCTCGATCTTCCACGGCTCCGGGTGCTTCAGCACCTCGAAGCAGACCAGGTTCAGCTTGTCGTCCCACTTGCCCATATGGTGCTACTTCAGCTTGTCCAGCACTTCGTCGACCTTCGCAGGCGTCAGGTGCTCGTGGTAGATGTGATCGACCATCATCATCGGCGCACCATTGCAGGCGGCCAGGCACTCTTCTTCCTGCTTCAGGAAGATGCGGCCGTCGCGCGTGCTCTCGCCGGTCCGGATGCCCAGCTTCTTCTCCACATACGCCACGATCTCGTCCGACCCGTTCAGCATGCAGGAGATGTTGGTGCATACACTGACGTGATGCCGGCCGCAGGGGTGCGTCTCGAACATTGAATAGAAGCTCGCCACTTCGTACACCTGGATCGGGGGCAGCTTCAGATATTCCGCCACCGCATCCATGAGCTCGGGCGTGAGATAACCGTTGTTCTGCTCCTGCACGAAGCGCAATGCGGACAGCACCGCCGAGCGCTGCTTGCCCTCCGGGAAGCGCGCGACCCATCCGTCGATCTCGTGGCGCGTGTGTTCGGTCAGCAGCGCGACCTTGCCGGAAACTGCAGCGCTCATCGATCCACTTCTCCAAACACGATGTCCTGGGTGCCGATCACGGCCACGACGTCTGCGAGCATGTGCCCTTCGACCATCTCCGGCAGTGCCGAGAGATGCGCAAAACCCGGTGCGCGGCAATGCAGCCGGTACGGCTTGTTGGCGCCGTCGGAGACCAGCAGGATGCCGAATTCGCCCTTCGGGGCCTCGACGGCGGCGTAGGTCTCGCCCTCGGGCACGCTGTAGCCTTCGGTGAAATACTTGAAGTGATGGATGAGCGATTCCATGTCGCCCTTCATCTCTTCGCGGCGCGGCGCGCGGATCTTGCGGTCGTCCACCATCACCGGGCCGGGGTTGGCGCGCAGCCAGGCGATGCACTGCTGGATGATGCGGTTCGACTGCCGCATCTCTTCGATGCGCACCAGGTAGCGGTCATAGCAGTCGCCGTTGACGCCCACCGGGATGTCGAAATCCATGTCGGCATAGACTTCATACGGCTGCTTCTTGCGCAGGTCCCAGGCGATGCCCGACCCGCGCAGCATCGGCCCGGAGAAACCCAGCTGCAGCGCGCGCTCCGGCGTCACCACGCCGATGTTGACGGTGCGCTGCTTCCAGATGCGGTTGTCGGTCAGCAGCGTTTCGTACTCATCCACGCAGGCCGGAAAGCGGTTGGTGAAATCCTCGATGAAATCGAGCATCGAGCCGGAACGCGCCTGGTTCAGGCGGTCGGCATCCCGCTGCGAACGCCACCGCGAAGCCTGGTAGCGCGGCATGGTGTCGGGCAGGTCGCGGTACACGCCGCCCGGCCGGTAATACGTGGCATGCATGCGCGTGCCGGAGACCGCCTCGTAGCAGTCCATCAGGTCTTCGCGCTCGCGGAAGCAGAACAGGAACACGCTCATCGCGCCGATATCGAGCCCGTGCGCGCCCAGCCACATCAGGTGGTTCAGCACGCGGGTGATCTCGTCGAACATCACACGGATGTACTGCGCCCGCACCGGGACCTTCACACCCAGCAGCTTCTCGATGGCGAGCACATAGGCATGCTCGTTGCACATCATCGAGACGTAATCGAGGCGATCCATGTAACCGATGGAGGCATTGAAGGGCTTGCTCTCGGCCAGCTTCTCGGTGCCACGGTGCAGCAGGCCCACGTGCGGGTCCGCCTTGATGATGGTCTCGCCGTCCATCTCCAGCACCAGGCGCAGCACGCCATGTGCAGCCGGGTGCTGCGGACCGAAATTCAGCGTGAAATTGCGGATCTCGGCCATCAGCTGCGACCCTTCAGTTCAGGCTCGTAACGGTGGTCGTCACGGATCACGCGCGGCACCAGGACGCGCGGGATGATATCCACCGGCTCGTATACCACTCGCTGCTTCTGCTCGTCGTAGCGCACCTCGACATTGCCGACCAGCGGGAAATCCTTGCGGAACGGGTGCCCGATGAATCCGTAGTCGGTAAGGATGCGCCGCAGATCCGGATGGCCGTTGAACACGATGCCGAATAGATCGAATGTCTCGCGCTCGAACCAGTTGGCCGAAGCCCACACGCCAGTCAGCGTGTCGATCGCCGGATCCTCGCTGTCGGCGCAGTAGACGCGCAGCGCGACGCGCTCGTTGTGGGCGACGGACAGAAGCTGGTAAAGCACGGCAAAGCGCGGCCCGTCATGCGTGCCACCGGCGCCGGCGCGGTTCACCGCACGGCCGAAGCCGCGGCTGGATGAACTCACCGTGCGCCACTCGCTGCGCCCGTAATCCATGTAGTCGACGCCGGAAACGTCGATCAGCACCTCGAAACTCAGTGCCGGGTCGTCGCGCAACTGCGTGGCCACCGCCACCAGGTCCGCGGCGGCGACATCGTACTGCAGCTCGCCCAGCGCGGACTCGCGCCGGGTGACCCGGTCTGCCAGGCTCGCCGCCACGGCGGCCGCCATCTGTTCGCTTCTGGCGCTCATCCCGTCAGCGCCGAGGTGCGGGCGATCTTTTTCTGCAGCTGCAAGATGCCGTACAGCAGCGCCTCGGCTGTGGGCGGGCAGCCGGGCACGTAGACATCCACGGGGACGATACGGTCGCAGCCGCGCACCACGGCATAACTGTAGTGGTAGTAACCGCCGCCGTTGGCGCAGGAACCCATGGAAATCACCCAGCGGGGCTCGGGCATCTGGTCGTATACCTTGCGCAGCGCCGGCGCCATCTTGTTGACCAGCGTACCGGCCACGATCATCACGTCGGACTGGCGCGGACTTGGACGGAACACGATGCCGAAGCGGTCGAGGTCATAGCGCGAGGCACCCGCGTGCATCATCTCGACCGCGCAGCAGGCGAGACCGAAGGTCATCGGCCACAGCGAACCGGTGCGTGCCCACGCCACCAGGCTGTCCACCTGCGTGGTCAGGAAACCGCGCTGGGCGAAGGCCTCGGGGTTGTCAGGCGGCAGCTCGACTTCTTCTAATCCCACTCCAGCGCCCCCTTCTTCCACTCATACGCGAACCCGACCACCAGGATCAGCAGGAACACGCCCATCGCCCACAGGCCCAGCGGGCCGATGGCCGGCAGCGACACCGCCCACGGAAACAGGAAGGCGATCTCGAGATCGAAAACGATGAACAGGATGGCAACCAGGTAGTAACGCACGTCGAAACGGGCGCGCGTGTCTTCGAAGGCTTCGAAACCGCACTCATACGCGGAGAGCTTCTCCGGGTCGCGGGGATCCTTGCTCGTGAGCCTGCCGAAGATGTTGCCGAGGCCCAGGAGCACGGCAGCAAGACCGGTGGCCACGACCAGGAAGATGAGAACCGGCAGATAATTCGCGAGCATGACCATCCACAACAAAACGGGGCCTTCGCGCCCCGAACAACCGGTTTGCGCGCGCCCCGTGATCGCCAATTATTGTAGCAAACGGCTCCACAGAATTGGTGCGGACGAGAGGACTCGAACCTCCACGCCTTTCGGCACAAGCACCTCAAGCTTGCGTGTCTACCAATTCCACCACGCCCGCGTTTACTGCGGGCCGTTCACTAGAAACTACTCAGCTGGCGGCGTCGCCGGGGTCACCGGTTGCGCGGCCGGCGGCGCGGCAGGCGCCGCAGGCACATCGGACGGCGCAGTCGCATCCGCCGGCCCCGCCTGGGGCACGGCCGGCACATTGCCATCGCCCTGCCCGGTGAGGCGCTCCAGCGCGCTCTCGGCGGGGACGCTCGTGCTGCGCGCGCCCATGTAGGCCAGCGTCAGGCTGGTCACCATGAACACTGTGGCGAGAATGGCGGTGGCGCGCGACAGCGCCGTGCTCGCGCCTCGCGCACCGAAAACCGTGCCGGATGCGCCGGCGCCGAAACCTGCGCCCGCGTCTGCGCCCTTGCCGCGCTGGACCAGCACCAGCGCCACGATGCACAGGGCGCTGAGGATGTGGACGATCAACAGAAGGGTATGCAGCATTTGTCTCTCAACCTTGGGTGGCGGCCGACCAGATGGCGAGGAACTCCTCCGCCTTCAGGGAGGCTCCGCCGATCAGGCCGCCATCTACATCCGGCATGCCGAATAATTCGGCCGCGTTCGCGGCCTTGCAGCTGCCGCCGTACAGCAGGCTCAGGCCGGCGGCGATACTAGCATCGTGGGCGGCGACCCGCGCGCGGATGAAGGCATGCACATCCTGCGCCTGCTCCGGCGACGCGGTCCGCCCGGTGCCAATGGCCCACACCGGCTCGTAGGCCAGGATGCCGCGCGCCAGCGCCGCAACGCCGGAAACGGCCAGCACGGCATCGAGCTGCCGTGCCACCACCACATGGGTCTGGCCGGCATCGCGCTCCGCCAGCTGCTCGCCGACGCACAGCACCGGCGTGAGGCCGGCGGCCAGCGCGGCGGCGTATTTGCGAGCCACCAGTGCATCATCCTCGCCATACAGGGCGCGGCGCTCCGAATGACCTACCAGCACATGCGTGGCCCCGACATCAGCCAGCATGGCACCGGAAATCTCGCCCGTGAACGCGCCCTGTGCCTCGGCGCAGACGTTCTGCGCACCCAGCCAGATGGGCGAACCGGCCAGCTGCCGCGCCGCTTCCGCCAGATAGACGAATGGCGGGAACACGATGCAGCCGACGTTGGCATCGCTGACATTGGAGGAGACCAGCGCGTCCAGCAGCGCCTGGTTGGCGGCCCGGGAGCCGTTCATCTTCCAGTTGCCGGCTACGATGCGGCGGGGCTTTTTAGCGGGGGTATCCATAAGGGGCGCGCGATGATAGCGGCGGCCCGCGCCTGCCGCAAACAGGATGCATGGCTGGCATCAGGCGCTCGCCGCCCGCACCGCCGTTGCGATGCGCTCGGCACAACCCCTGGCTACCGGCTCCTCGCGCGCCTCCACCATCACCCGGATCAGCGGTTCGGTGCCCGAAGGGCGCAGCACGATGCGTCCCTGCCCGGCCAGCTGCGCCTCGACGGCGGCCACCGCCGCCGCCACCTGCGGCACGGTGGCCGGGTCGAAACGCTGCCCCACGCGCACATTGAGCATCACCTGCGGCAGACGCGTCATGCCGGCGGCCAGCGCCGCCAGCGACTGGCCGCTGCGGCGCATGATATCCAGCACCTGCAGCGCGCTGACCAGTGCATCGCCAGTGGTGGCCCGGTCAAGGCACAGAATATGACCGCTGGTCTCGCCGCCGATGACACCGCCGGTTTCCTTCAGCATCGCCAGCACGTAGCGGTCGCCCACCGCGGCGCGGCGGAAGCCGATGCCCAGTTCGCGCAAAGCAAGCTCGAGCCCCAGGTTGCTCATCAGGGTGCCCACGACGGGCCCGGGGAGTTCGCCGCGCGCCGCGCGGTCGCGCGCGATGATGTACAGCAGCTGGTCGCCGTCCATGACGCGCCCCAGGTGATCGACCATCGCCAGGCGGTCCCCGTCACCATCCAGCGCGATGCCGGCCGCGGCGCCCACGCCCGTCACGGTGAGCTGCAGCAGGCCCGGTGAGGTGGAACCACAGCCATCGTTGATGTTGCGGCCGTTCGGCGAACAGCCGATAGGGATGACATCCGCGCCCAGCGCAGCCAGCAGTCGCGGCCCAACTTTGAAGCCCGCCCCATTGGCGCAATCAATGACCAGCTTCATGCCGGTCAGATCCAGGCCCGCCGGCACGGTCGAGGCACAGAAATCCTGGTAGGCCTCGAGCTGCGCATCGGCGCGCCGCGCGCGGCCCAGATGGTTGGAGGGCTGCGTGTGCACGCCGCGCTCCATTTCCATCTCGATCTGCTCCTCGAGTTCATCGGACAGCTTGGCACCGGTACCGTCGAAGAACTTGATGCCATTGTCCTCGTAGGGGTTGTGCGAGGCGCTGATGACGATGCCGAAGCTGTCGCCGCGATGTCGCGTCAGGAACGCAATGCCGGGCGTGGGAATCGGGCCGGTGAGCCATACATCCACCCCCGCAGCCACCAGGCCCGCCTCGAGCGCGGATTCGAACATGTAGCCGGATACGCGCGTGTCCTTGCCGATGATGGCCCGGCCACCCTGCGGCGCCAGCACGCGTGCCGCGGCGCTGGCAAGCCGCAATGTGAAATCGACGGTCATGGGCGCGTCGCCGACCTTGCCGCGTATACCGTCCGTGCCGAAATGCTTGCGTGCCATGCTGGTTATCCCGCCCCGCCCTGCCGGACCGCCCACGCTACCGCCACCGCATCGCGTGTCTCGGCCACATCATGGGCCCGCACGATACGCGCTCCATGCAGGGTGCCGATGGTATGCAGCGCCAGGCTGCCGGCCAGGCGCTGGTCCACAGGCCGCCCGGTGAGCCTGGACAGCATCGATTTGCGCGACAGGCCGATCAGCACCGGATAGGCGCCACCGGTGATGCGCGGCAGCCCGGCCAGCAACTCCAGGTTGTGCTGCAGGTTCTTGCCGAAGCCAAAACCCGGATCGAGCGCGATGCGCTCCGCGGCGATGCCGGCGGC
>JBEVNO010000151.1:0-19439 GCA_040508085.1 Steroidobacteraceae bacterium | reverse complement strand
CGGCGCTGGCGCCGCGGCCACTGCGCCGGCCTCGACGATGGCGAGCAACTGATCGCTGGTCACGGTTGCGCCAGCCTGCACCTTGATCTCCTTGAGTACGCCGGCCACTGGCGCCGGTACCTCCAGGACCACTTTGTCGGTTTCCAGGTCCGCCAGGTTCTCATCGCGCGCGACCGCATCACCGGCCTTCTTGTGCCAGGTCACCAGGGTGGCGTCTGCCACGGATTCAGGCAGTTTGGGTACTTTGATCTCTGTGCTCATGATTCAGCCGGTTCAGTCCAAAAAAGAGGGTTCAGGAACTCTTGCGCAGCACCGGCAGCACGCCGGTGTCGTTGAGGAGTCGTGTGTTGCTGGCGCCAGCGGATTCACGCGCGGTGGCCCGCAACGCGGCATCGACCAGCGAGCGCTGCTCGTTCTCGTGGATCTTGGCAATGCCCGTGGCGGGCGCCGCGGC
The DNA here is from genome assembly GCA_040508085.1 of Steroidobacteraceae bacterium. GTDB lineage: Bacteria > Pseudomonadota > Gammaproteobacteria > Steroidobacterales > Steroidobacteraceae > ZC4RG30. The sequence goes on along the minus strand of JBEVNO010000151.1, from coordinate 18,985 downwards.
ATGCTGGCGGCCGGCATACAGCAAGGTCTGCTTGTCCCGCTGCAGCGAAGTCTCCAGGCGATGCCGGATCTGGTACCAGGCGCCCTGGTTCTGCGGCTCCTCCTGGCACCAGACGATCTCGCGCGCCTGTGCGAAGCGACGCAGCACGGCCTCATAGGCCTGCACCGGGAACGGATACAGCTGTTCGATGCGCACGATGGCGACATCGGTCTGCCCGGCGGCGCGCCGCGCCTTCAGCAGGTCGAAGTACACCTTGCCGCTGCAGAACACCACGCGTTGCACGTTGGCCGGGTTGATCTCGTCGATCTCGTCGATCACCGACGCGAAACCGCCGCCGCTGAGATCCGCCAGCGAGGACACCGACAGCTCGTGCCGCAGCAGGCTCTTCGGCGTCATCACGATCAGCGGCTTGCGCAAGCTGCGCAGCATCTGCCGACGCAGCATGTGGAACATCTGCGCAGGCGTGGACGGCACCACCACCTGCATGTTGTTCTCCGCGCACGACTGCAGGAAGCGCTCGAGCCTGGCGGAGGAATGCTCCGGCCCCTGCCCTTCATAGCCATGCGGCAGGAACATGGTGAGCCCGCACAGCCGGCCCCACTTGGACTCGCCGGAGCTGATGAACTGGTCGATCACCACCTGCGCGCCGTTCACGAAGTCGCCGAACTGCGCCTCCCAGATGACCAGCGCCGCCGGGTTGGTGCTGGAGTAACCGTATTCGAAACCCAGCACCGCCTCTTCCGACAGCACCGAGTCGGTGATGGTGAAGCGCGGCTGGTTCTTGCCGAGGTGCTGCAGCGGCACGTAGCTCTGCCCGGTGTCCTGGTTATGGAGCACCGCATGACGATGGAAGAAAGTGCCGCGGCCGCTGTCCTGACCGGTGAAGCGGATCGGGCAACCATCCTCCAGCAGTGAGGCATAGGCCAGCAGCTCCGCATAGCCCCAGTCCAGCGGCAGCTCGCCGGCCAGCATCTTGCGGCGGTTCACGTATACCTGCTCGACGCGCGGATGCAGGCGGTAGCCCTGCGGCATGTCGACGATGCGTTCGCCCAGACGCTTCAGCCGCTGGGCATCGATGGCCGTGGTGACCGGCTCGGCCCAGTCATTGCGCAGGAAGCGGCTCCAGTCGACGGTGTACTGGTTGCCAACCAGGCCCAGCGACTCAGGCACCTGCGACTTGCCCGCATCAAGGCCTGCGCGGTACTGCTCCAGGAACTGGGCTGCCTCCGCGGCGGTGATGACACCATCGGCCGTCAGCTGCTCGGCGTAACGCTGCCGCACCGTCGGGTGCTGGCGGATCTTGGCGTACATCACCGGCTGCGTGGCGGCCGGCTCGTCCGCCTCGTTGTGACCGAGGCGGCGATAGCAGACGAGGTCGATGACCACGTCCTTCTTGAACTTCATGCGATAGGCCAGCGCCTGGCGCGTGGTGAACACCACGGCTTCCGGATCGTCCGCGTTGACATGGAAGATCGGGGCTTCAAGCATCTTCGCGACGTCGCTGCAATACATGGTCGAGCGTGTATCGCGCGGATCGGAGGTGGTGAAGCCGACCTGGTTGTTGACGATGAGATGGATGGTGCCGCCGGTATAGAAGGCGCGCGCCTGGGACAGCTGCAGCGTCTCCATGACCACGCCCTGCCCAGCGAAGGCCGAGTCGCCGTGCACCAGCACCGGCACCACATGCGCATCACCATCACCGCCGCGGCGCTCCTGGCGGGCGCGTACCGACCCCTCCACTACCGGGTTAACGATCTCCAGATGCGAGGGGTTGAAAGCCAGCGCCACATGCATGTTGCCGCCAGGCGTGCGCAGGTCCGAGGAGAAGCCCTTGTGGTACTTCACGTCGCCAGAACCCTTGAGGTGGGCGACGTCGTACTTGCCCTCGAACTCGGAGAACAGGTCTGCAGGCGACTTGCCCAGCACATTGACCAGCACGTTGAGGCGGCCGCGATGGGCCATGCCGATGACCATGTCCTCGATGCCCTGCTGCCCGCCCTGCTGAACCAGGTCGTTGAGCATCGGGATCAGCGCGTCGCCACCTTCCAGCGAGAAGCGCTTCTGGCCGACGTACTTGGTGTGCAGGTAGCGCTCCAGGCCTTCGGCGGCAGTGAGCTGGCGCAGGATGTTGATGCGCTCCTCGGTGCCCATCTTGCCCAGCACACGGCCCTTCATGAACTGGTCCTGCAGCCACAGGCGCTCTTCATCCAGGGAGACCTGCGCGAACTCAGCGCCGATCGGACCGGCAAACACGCGCTCCATGAGCGCGATGATGTCGCGCAATTTCGCGCGCCTTGGCACCGCATCCACACGGCTGCCGGTGTAGAACTCGGTATCCATGTCGGCCTCGGTGAGCCCGAGGTACGACAGCTCCAGCACCCGCGGCTTCGGATGCTGCGTGAGCTCGAGGGGATCCACCTTGGCGAACACATGGCCGCGGTTCATGTAGCTGACGATCAGCCGCGACACCGCCGCCTGCTTTTCGGCCTGCACCGATTCATTGGCCGCCACCGTCAGGCGCGGCTGCTGGGCGATCTGCTCCAGCTCGCGCACCACCGGGCCATGGGGCGTGTCGGTGCGGGCGCCGGGCAGCGCCGTGAAATATTTCTGCCAGTCAGCGGGTACGGATTCGCCCGCCAGGAAACGCTCGTAGAGGTCCTCTACGTAGGTGGAATTGCCTCCGAACAGCGAGGTGGTCGCGTTTTGCGCCTTCAGTCCGCCATTCGCACCGCTCAAGGCCTTATTTTCGCTCATGGAACTTCGCGTCTATTAACTTAAGCGCGATAGTTTAAGGGATGCTCATTCAGGGAGGGTATGAAGTTCATCCCAAACCAGCAGTAGCCTTAGTAAACGACGCCGTAGGCCCGCGGCTTGACTAGCCCGGTCGCCCACGGGGTCGCTGGCGCTGTCCCAGAACAAGGCCGACTGAGCTGATGCCATGGGCGCATGAGAGGCCTCTGGTAGACTGCGCGCCCCGTTATAAGGGCCCCCAGGGACCGATCGTTTTGGTAATGAGCACCCCGACCACCCATCTGACCCACCTGCAGCGGCTCGAAGCCGAAGCCATCCACATCATGCGCGAGGTGGTGGCCGAGTGCGAACGGCCCGTGATGCTGTACTCGATCGGCAAGGACAGCTCGGTGATGCTGCACCTGGCCATGAAGGCCTTCTATCCCGCCAGACCGCCCTTCCCCTTCCTGCACGTCGATACCACCTGGAAATTCCGGGAGATGATCGCCTTCCGCGATGCCACCGCGAAGCGCCTGGGCATCCAGCTGCTGGTGCATGTGAACCAGGAAGGCCTGGCGCGGGGCATCGGGCCGTTCACCCATGGTTCGGCCGTGCATACCGATGTGATGAAGACGCAGGGCCTCAAGCAGGCGCTCGACCAGCACGGCTTTGATGCCGCCTTCGGGGGCGCGCGACGCGACGAGGAGAAATCCCGCGCCAAGGAACGCATCTTCTCCTTCCGCAGCGCCCAGCACCGCTGGGATCCGAAACGGCAGCGTCCGGAGCTGTGGACGCTCTACAACGCGCGCAAGCACAAGGGCGAGAGCCTGCGCATATTCCCGCTGTCGAACTGGACCGAGCTTGATATCTGGCAGTACATCTACCAGCAGCAGATTCCCATCGTGCCGCTGTATTTCGCGGCGCAACGCCCGGTGGTGGAACGGGACGGCGCGCTGATCATGGTGGATGACGAGCGCATGCCGCTGGCGCCGGGTGAGACGCCGCAGATGAAGCATGTGCGCTTCCGTACCCTGGGCGACTACCCGCTGACTGGCGCGGTGGAGAGTACGGCGGACACCCTGCCAGCGGTCATCCAGGAAATGCTGCTGACCACCAGCTCTGAACGCCAGGGGCGAGTGATCGACCATGACTCGGCGGGTTCGATGGAGAAGAAGAAGCAGGAGGGATACTTCTGATGGCCCACGCTATCGACCTCTCCGACCAGGACATCCTCGGCTACCTCAAGGCCCACGAACAGAAGGATCTGCTGCGCTTCATCACCTGCGGCAGCGTCGATGACGGCAAGAGCACGTTGATCGGCCGCCTGCTGTATGAATCGAAGCTGGTCTACGAGGACCAGCTCGCGGCGCTGGAGGCGGATTCGAAGAAGGTCGGCACCCAGGGCGAGGAGCTAGATCTGGCGCTGCTGGTCGATGGCCTGGCTGCCGAACGCGAGCAGGGCATCACCATTGACGTCGCCTACCGCTTTTTCTCGACCGAGAAGCGCAAGTTCATCGTGGCGGACACTCCGGGCCATGAGCAGTACACGCGCAACATGGTCACTGGCGCTTCGACGGCGGACCTGGCGGTAATCCTGATCGATGCCCGCAAGGGCGTGCTGACGCAGACGCGGCGGCACAGCTACATCGTCTCGCTGCTGGGCATCCGCCACGTGGTGCTAGCCGTCAACAAGATGGATGCAGTGGGTTACTCGCAGCAGCGCTTTGACGAGATCGTGGCGGACTACCGCAACTTTGCGCGGCAGCTCGGCCTCGATGCCATCACCAGCATTCCGGTTTCAGCGTTGCGCGGCGACAACATCATTGCCGCCAGTGCAGCCATGCCGTGGTACCAGGGCCCGGCGCTGCTGCAGCACCTGGAGCAGGTGACGCTGGAGGAGCGGCTGCAGCAGCAGCCCTTCCGCCTGCCAGTGCAGTGGGTCAACCGTCCGGACTCGGACTTCCGCGGCTTCACCGGCCAGGTCGCTGGCGGCGTGGTGGCCACGGGCGATCGCATCCGCGCCCTGCCCTCGGGCCATGAGGCGCGCGTCGCGCGCATCGTCACCTATGACGGCGACCTGCCGCAGGCGGTGGCGGGACAATCCGTCACGCTGACCCTGGATCGCGAGATCGACATCTCGCGTGGTGACCTGCTGGTGACGGCCGGCGACGCGGCCGAGGTGGCCGACCAGTTCGAGACCACGCTGATCTGGATGCATGAGCAGCCCATGGTGCCGGGTCGCCAGTACCTGCTGAAGATTGGCGCTCGCACGGTCAACGCCACGCTGGCGGTGCCGCGGCACCGCGTGAACGTGAACACCCTGGAGCAGCAGCCGGCGCAACAGCTGGAACTGAACGAGATCGGCCTGTGCCACGTGACACTGGACCGTGCGGTGGCGTTCGATCCCTATGTGCGTAACCGCGAGACCGGTGGCTTCATCCTGATCGACAAGCTGTCGAATGACACTGTTGCGGCGGGACTGCTGATCGCCGCGCTGCGCCGTTCGGAGAACATCCACTGGCAGCACCTGGACGTGACGCGCGCGGCCCGCGCGCAGCTCAAGGGCCAGCGCGCCTGCGCGCTGTGGTTCACCGGGCTTTCCGGTGCCGGCAAATCCACCATCGCGAACCTGGTGGAGAAGCGCCTGCACGGGCTGGGGCGCCACACCTATCTACTCGACGGGGACAACATCCGTCATGGTCTGAACCGCGACCTGGGCTTCACGGATGCCGAACGTGTCGAGAATATCCGTCGCGTTGCGGAAGTCGCCAAGCTGATGGTGGACGCGGGGTTGATCGTGCTGGTCTCATTCATCTCGCCTTTCCGCTCGGAGCGGCAACTGGCGCGGGAACTGCTGGAGCCGGGCGAGTTCTACGAAATCTTCATCGATACACCCATCGAGGAAGCTGAAAAGCGTGACCCAAAGGGTCTGTACCGCAAGGCCCGCAGTGGCCAGCTGCCCAATTTCACCGGCATCAGTTCCCCGTACGAGCCACCGACCGACCCGGAGATCCGCATCGACACCACCGAGGTGCCGGCGCTGGACGCGGCGGAGCAGATCATTGCGCAACTGGACAAGGCCGGTGTGATTGCCTATGCCTACAACAACCCGCTCGCCGGACTTTGAACTGCTGGGCGCGATCAAGGCGATCGCGCGCCGCGCCGGCAATGAGATCCTCGAGGTGTATGGCACGGCTTTCGAAACGCAGACGAAGGCCGACGATTCACCGCTGACCGAGGCAGATCTGCGCGCGCACCGGCTGATCATCGCTGAACTTGCGCGGCTTACCCCCGACCTGCCCGTACTGTCCGAAGAATCCGCCAGCGAAACCGTCTGGGAGGAGCGCGCCACCTGGGCGCGCTACTGGCTGGTGGATCCGCTGGACGGAACGAAGGAGTTCGTCGCCCGCAACGGCGAATTCACCGTGAACATCGCCCTGGTCGATACACATCGTCCGGTGCTGGGCGTAGTGCACATCCCGGTGTCCGATACGACTTACTCCGGAATTCCCGGCCGCGGCGCGTGGCGCGAAGCCAATGAGCGTCCGGCGTTCCCCATCACTGTGCGGCGCCACGCCCGTCCGCCGCTGCGCATCCTCGGCAGCCGCTCCCACGGTTCGCCACGCCTGGCCGCGGCACTGCAGGCACTCGGCCCGCATGAACTGCGCAGCGCTGGCAGCTCCATCAAGCTCTGCCTGGTAGCTGATGGCTCGGCGGATCTGTATCCGCGCCTGGGGCCGACATCTGAATGGGACATTGCGGCGGGCCAGGCCGTGGTGGAAGGCGCTGGCGGGCAGGTGGTGGACCTGCGCGACGGCGCGGCGCTGCGCTACAACACCAGCCCCGGATTGCTGAACCCGGATTTCCTCGCTTACGGTGACCCGGATTGCTGGCGTCGCTGGCCGCGCGGGGATTGAGTTACTGCGCGGCGCGCGCCTGATCGACCCGGAAGCGCAGCGCCTGCAATTGTTCGGCACTGAGTTGCGCAAGACCGGCGTCCGCCGCAACCTGCGCGCCCGCCTCCAGCGGCCCTGCAATGCGCACCGCCTGCAGCTGCTGCGACACCTGCCCCGCGGCGTTGAGCAGTACCGGCGTTACGATGATCGACCCGATCGCCACCGGCGCACGATTCTGCACCAGCAGCACCGACCGGCCAGCGCCGTCGCGCCCGACGCCCGCCGCCACGTAGCTTGCGGGGTTGCGTGACAGATCCATCAGCGCCGCTTCGCGCCTGGCCTCCTGGCCCACGCCGCTCTCGGAGGTCGCTGCGGTCTGGTAGAACTTCAGCGCACCGTCCTGGTTGCCCTGGTCGCGGGAGATATTGCCGAGATACAGCGCCGCTGGCGCGGTGGGCAGCAGTTCGTAGCTGCGCTTCAACCACTGCTCTGCCACTGCGCGGTTGTTGAGGCGGTACTGCGCCACGCCGCCACCCAGCCATGAGCCGAAGTAACCCGGGTTCAGCTCCTGGGCGCGCTGGAAGTAGCCCAGCGCTTCCTGATTGCGCTTCTCGCTCACGGCGATATCGCCGAGCAACTGCTGGAACTGCGCCTCGCGCGGCACCAGCCTGCTGGCCTCGGCGGCCAGCGTCTTGGCCGCCGCCGTATCCTTCTTTTGCAGCGCGGCCAGCGCCTGGTCGTACTTGTCATAGGCGGGCTTCATCTGCCGCAGGGGTGCCAGGCGGGCCGCGTAGCGCTCACGGCCCAGGTCGCCACCTGCGCCGAGCTGCGCCACGGTCTCGCGGTTCTTCGTGACACGCTCCGCGGACGGTGGATGGGATGCGAACAGGCCTTCCAGCCAGCTGGAGCTGCGGCCCTCCGAAAGACGCACGAAGGTTTCCTGCAGTGTCACGGCGGCCGTGGGGTCGTAGCCCGCGGCCTTCATCAACCGTGTCCCGTACAGGTCACTCTGCAGCTCCGCATCGCGACCGTAGCGCGTGGTGATCAGCTGCGTGCCGACGCCGGCGCCGCCCACCAGCAGCGCGCTGGTGGCCTGGTCGAGCCCGCCCATGACTGCACCGATCTGCGCCGCCACCAGCCCGCCTTGCAGGAATACGCCGCGCTCCTGCGATTTGGCGCCGTGGCGTGCCAGCGCATGGACGATCTCGTGTCCGAGCACGGCGGCGAGCTCAGCCTCGCTGCCAAGTTCCGTCAGCAGCCCGCGGTTGACCGCGATCTTGCCGCCGGGCAATGCCCAGGCATTGGGCACGGAGTTGTTCAGCACCGTGAACTCGAACGGCAGTTTGCGATCACTGACCAGGATGCTGTTGTTGGCCGCGACCAGCTTCTGCCCCACCTCGTTGATGTAGGCGGAGAGCTCGGGCAGCACCGCATAGTCACCACCCTCGCTCTGCCGCATCGGTGCGTAGTTCTGCTGGCCGAGCTGGATCTCCTGTGTTTCGGAGACGAACTGCAGCTCCTGCTTGCCGGTGACCGGATTGACACCGCAGGCCGTCAGTGCCAGCAACAGCAGTGCCGAGAGTGGCATTCCGATACGGAGTTTCATGGGGATTTCCCTGTGGATTGCCGTGGCTGACCAGCGACAGAAAACACTTTAATAAACAAACCCAAACAATTCATTTGATTGATGTTTGTGGAACATGGCGCCCTGGGCAGGAGTTGAACCTGCGACCCCTCGCTTAGGAGGCGAGTGCTCTATCCACTGAGCTACCAGGGCACGGGGCGTGCAATGATACCGCGATGAATGCGCCGGCCATCGCACTGGTTTTCGCAGGCGCCGGCACTGGCGGGGTGGCCCGCTACCTGCTCAACACCTGGCTGAATCCCCTGCTGGCCGCCCTGCCCCTCGGCACCCTCGCCGCCAACCTGCTCGGCTGTGCCGCGGCGGGTGCGATGCTTGGTTTCCTGGACCAGCGGATGGATCTGGACGCGACGCTGCGGCCGCTGGTGATCGTGGGTTTTCTTGGCGGGCTGACCACCTTTTCCAGCTTCTCGCTGGAAGTGGTGCAGGCGCTGGAGAACGACAAGGCGCTGCTGGCCACCGGCATCGTGCTGCTGCATGTCGGCGGCTCGATCGCCGCCGCCATTGCCGGCTTGCTCGCGAGCCGCGCGCTGCTGGCCTGAGGAGCTCAGGGCGTCGGCAGGATGATCAGCCCCCACGGGCTCTCGCCTACCGGGATGCGGCCGCTGACACTGAAGCTGCCGGCGTCCACCACCGACACATCGTTCGAATTGCCATTGGCGGTATACACGCTGGCGCCATCCGGGCTGATGCCCACGCCCCAGGGGCGCGGACCCACTTCCACGGATTTCACCACCTTGTCCGTGGCGAGGTCGATGGCCAGCAGCTGCTTGCCGCGGCCGGTGACCGTGTACAGCAGCTTGCCGTCATGCGACAGGCTCATCCCCACGGGCCGGGTCAGCACACCGCCCTCGAGCTTGATGGTATGCAGCACCTTGTGCGTGGCTGCATCGGCCACGGTGATGGTGCCGTCGTTCTCGGCCGACACATAGGCGAACTTGCCGTCGTCGCTGAACTCGGTGAAGCGCGGACGCTCGCCGACGCTGAACGTGGCCACGACCTGGTCCCTGGCGGTATCGATCACCGCGATGTGGTGATCCTCTTCCGAGGACATGTAGATGAATCTGCCATCCGGGCTCAGCGTGACGCCTTCGGGCTCGCCGCCCACTTCCAGGTTGGCCAGCTGCGCGCCAGTCTGCGCATCCAGCACGATGGCGCGGCCGGTGTCCTCGCTGGCGATGTACAGCTTCCTGCCATCGGCGCTGACGGCCAGCTGTTCCGGGTCGGAGACGCCGCGCAGCACGCGCACCAGCTGCAGCGATGCCAGATCGACCACGCCGATGCCATCGGCACCCTTGTCCGCCGGCGGCAGCGTGCTCTCATCGACGCCGGGGCCCGCGATCGGCGAGCCGGACAGCGCCACGTACAGCAGCTTGTGGTCGGGTGAGAGCTTCAGCCCGCGTGGCCGCTTGCCCAGCTGCACTGTCGCGGTCACTCGCCGGGTACCCCCGTCGATGACGCTCAGGGTGCCGGAACGCTCGTTGGTGACGAGCACCTGATAGCCGCCGGCGCCCGGCGGTGGCAGTGCCGCGGGGGCGGCTGCCGCGTCGCTACCCGATGTGACCGGTGCCGTCGCCGGTGGTGGCGGTGTGCCCCCGCAACCGCCGAGCATTGCCCAGGGCAGCGCCAGCAGCGCGGCGCGGACCGCAGTGACCATCGAGGATTTGCGCATTGGCATGGGTGATCCCTGGAAACCATGGTTTCGTGGGCGCCCACTGTAACGGAGTCCTCTGCGCGCAGAAGGTCCGGGGCGCGCATCGGGATTAATTCCCGTTCACGCCGTCGGGCCCGTTCATTCCATGGAGTGATCGTAGAGGCGCCAGCAATCCTTGCCGGCAAGCTTGGCCTGGTACATGGCCACGTCGCCACATTTCATCAACCGCGCAGCCTCGGTCGCGTGCTCAGGGAACAGCGAGATGCCGATGGAGGTGCCGATGTTGGCCACCTGTCCTGCCTGCAGCGGCATCGGCTGGTGGATGTCCGCCACCAGCTGCGCGGCCAGCTGCGTGGCAATCGACCGGACATCTCCCTGGCGCAGCATGATCACGAATTCGTCGCCGCCCAGCCGGGCGGCCAGGGCATGCTCCCCGCCGGTGCGCGCCACAGCGCTGCGGATGCGGGTCGCCACCTGCATCAGCACCGCATCCCCGGCATCGTGCCCGAGCTTGTCATTGACGTTCTTGAATCCGTCCAGATCCAGGAACAGCAGTGCCAGCGGCTCACCCGCGTGACTCATTCCGGCGAGGCTGCTGTCCAGTGCTTCGCGGAACGCGAGCCGGTTGGCCAGCCCCGTGAGGGTGTCGCTGTAGGCGATGCGTCGCGCCTCGCGATTGTGGCTGGCGATGCTGGCACCCATGCTGGCGAAGGCGCGCACCAGAGCGCCGATTTCATCGGTGCGCTCGCTCACCGGCAGCTTCATGTCATAGCGTCCGCCGCCGATGGCCCGCGCCGCCCGCACCAGCTGGCGCACCGGCGTCACCAGCGTGTGCTGCACGTACCAGATGGCCAGGATGCATACCCCCGCCAGCGCTGCCAGCAGCGCCGCGAACCACACCATGTAACGCTTTGCCGGCTGTGCCAGGCGCTGTTCCAGCACACCGGCTGCGTGACCTTCTTCCGTGCGCAGGGTGCGCAGGGAATAGCCGATGCGTACACCGCCCAGCCGCTGATCGCCGACGTGGATCCCCTGCGACACATCCATGATGTCCCCGGCCCACTGCACCAGCAGCGCATCGCTGGCGACGGCGCGCGCCGCCAGCGGATCGCGCATCGGCTGGCCGTAATCCGCGATATCGAGGGTGCCGTCATGCAGGATGGCGCCGTCGGCATCGAAAACCAGCGCATAGGTGACGTCGGGTTGCCGGATCACGGTGCCCAGCACCGTGCGGATGGTGTTCAGATCCGAGTAGTACAGCGGGTTGGCCAGCGACTCTGCCAGCCGCTGCGTCGCCGCTTCGCCGCGCAGCTGCAGGCTGCGTGTGGCTACGTCGTGCACCGCAGCCCGGCCCAGCTCACCGACCTCACGCTGCATTTCGCCCTGGCGCAGGAGCAGCACGGACAGCAGCGCTGCACCCACCGCGAGGACCAGCACCACGCCGAGCACGAAGCGGGCCTGCAACCCGAAGCGCTGCTCCTTCACTCCAGCGTCTCGCGGACGCGGCGGCCGCTGGCGGCGATGTGCTCCAGCGAACGCCGGGCCGCGTCATCCAGCGCGAGGAAACGCGTAGTACCGAAGAAGCTCCGCAGCGCCGGCGCGGCTGCTGGATCGTCGGCCGCCTGCAGCAGCACCTCCCGCAGCCGCTGGCGCACCCTGGCATCGAGATTGCCGCGCACCATCTCCAGCCCCCGGGGAAATGGCGCTGTGCGCAACAGCACACGCATGTCCGCGCGGAAGGATGCGGGCAGGCGGCCGTCGTCCCACTCGACGCTGCTGATGGCGCCGGCATCGGCCAGGCGCTTGTGCACCCACGTCACCACATTGAGCTCGGAGCCTGCGAACAGGTAGCCCACTGCGTCGGGCGAGGGCCGGTCCTTGGGCGACAGCAATATCTCCAGCGGCAGCCCGGCATCCAGCAGCGTCGCTGCCGGCACCACATAGCCACTGGTGGAGGTAGTGCGCTGGAAGGCGATGCGCCGGCTGCGCAGCTGCGCGACGGAATCGATGCCGCTGTCGCGCCGGACCAGGATCAGCGTCTCGTACCAGCTGACGCCATTGCGTTCAGTCCACAGCAGCGGCTGTGCGCCGGCGCGCTGCTGGAGGAAGGTCGCGGTGCTGGTGGTCTCGGTGAACCAGTCCACCTGCCCGCGGCGCAGGTAGCTGCTCATCTGCTGCGGGTCGTGCGCCATCAGGATACGGCCGCTCGTGATGCCCACATCGCGCAGCCGCGGCACGACGTAATCGAGCAGCGGTTTCAGCTGCTCGAAATGCGCCTTGGGATCGTCGCTGATCCGGCCGAGCACGAGCACGTCCTGGCCGACGCTGCCCCGTTCCACCACCACCGGCGTCCCGGCAGCCACACTGCCGGGCAGCAGGCAAGCCAGCACCAGACCCAACCACCGCATGCGCAACGCCTGGACCCCTGCCGGCAAAACGCCGGCTCGCGGCCGGCGTCCTGCAGATGCTGAAAAATGGTGGAGCGGAAGGGGATCGAACCCTCGACCTTCGCATTGCGAACGCGACGCTCTCCCAACTGAGCTACCGCCCCACACGAGGAGGCGGCATTCTAGGGGGTGTTCCAGGCATGCGCCAGCCGAAAATGGCCGGCCCGGCGCGCCGGCAAGCCTGCGGGGCCACGCCCGCCAGCCCACGAAGGTGCAGCAATCCGCCGCTGGGCCGGGCCCCTATTCCTCGATCAGCGTGCGTGCGGTCTTCAGTTCCGCCAGGCGCTTCTTGTCTAGCTTCGGATACGCAAGATCGAGCGATTCCAGCACCTGGTTGACCACGCCGGACATGATGATGCGCGCGTTCTTCTTGTCGTCCGCCGGGATGACATACCAGGGCGAATCGAGCGTGCTGGTGGCGGACAGCGCCTGTCCGTAGGCGTGCATGTATTCGCTCCAGAAACGCCGTTCTTCCACATCGCCGATGTTGAACTTCCAGTTCTTCTCTGGATGGTCGATGCGCTCCAGGAAACGCTCGCGCTGCACGTCCTTGGAAACGTGCAGGAAGAACTTCACGATCACCGTGCCATTGCGATGCAGGTGGGCCTCGTACTCCGCGATGGACCGCATGCGTGCGCGCCAGAACTCCTTGGAATCGGGCTTCGGCTCCGGCGGCAACCGCTGTGCGGCAAGGAACTCCGGATGCACGCGCGCTACCAGCACCTCCTCGTAATAGGAGCGGTTGAATACACCGATGCGGCCGCGCTCCGGCAGCTTCAGCGTGGTACGCCACAGGAAGTCGTGATCGAGCTCCTCGAAACTGGGCTGCTTGAAGCTGGAAACCTGGCAGCCCTGCGGGTTCACGCCAGACAGGACATGCTTGACGGCACCGTCCTTGCCAGCCGCATCCATGGCCTGGAAGATCAGCAGCAGCGAGTGCTGGTCGCTGGCATAGAACATGTCCTGCAGCTCGCTGGTGCGGGCCACCTGCACTGCCAGTTGCCGCTGTGCATCGGCTTCATCGCTGTACAGGTCCGCCACCCGTGTGTCCCATCGCTGCAGATCCACCTTGCGCCCGGGACGGACACGGAACCGGTCGACATGCAGCTTGCCGGCCCGCAGCTTGCGTGACTTCATTGCGCGCGGGACTCGTGCACGATGCCCAGGCGGGCAGCGGCCTGCAGCAGCTGCACCGCGGAGCCTGCTCCCAGCTTCTGCCGCAGGATGGATTGATGGTTCGCGACTGTCTTGGCGGTGAGGCCGAGGTTGCGCGCGATCTCCGGCAGGGCGTGGCCTGCCACCAGCATGCGCAGCACCTCGAATTCGCGCGGCGACAGGTTGCCGGCGGTATCGGCGCCCTCCTCGAGGCCCCGCAATGCCAGCTCCTGGGCCAGGCGGCCGACCAGGTAAGGCTGCCCGCGCGACACGGTGAGTACGGCCTCCACCAGCGCCTCCGGTGCGGCCGCCTTGGTGACATAGCCGCGCGCACCGGCCTGCAGCGCCCGCGTCGCGAAGATGGGATCGTCGTACATGCTGAACATCAGCACCTGCGCCTGCGCCTCGCGGGCGCGGATACGCCGCAGCGCATCGATGCCACTGGCACCGGGCAGCGCAATGTCCATCACCGTGACCTGCGGGCGATGCTCGACGAAGGCCAGGTAGGCTGACTGCGCATCGGCGGCCTCGCCCACCACGCGGATGCTGGGACTCTTCTCCAGCAGGCGCCGGTACCCTTCACGCACCACGGCATGATCATCGACCAGCAGCACGCTCACGGTTTCCAGGCTCACCGGCTCTCCTTGCGCAAGGGAATCTCGGCGCGGATCGTGACACCCTGCCCCGCTGCCGACAACAGCTCGAATCGCCCGCCCAGCAGCCGCACCCGTTCACGTATCCCGGCGAGGCCGCTGCCCTGGCGCAGCGGGGGTACGGCCGGCAGGCCGACGCCGTCGTCGCGCATCTCCAGCAGCACCCCGGCAGCCACACCGGCACCGCGGGTGAGATCGATGAACAGGTGCGTAGCCTGTGCATGGCGCACGGCATTGGTCAGCGTCTCCTGCACGATGCGGTACAGAGCCATGTTCACCTGCTCGCCCAGCCCGTCCAGTGCACCGCCGATCGACAGCTGCACCCGCAACCCGGGGTGGGACAGCCGCCAGCGATCCACGCAGGCCTCCAGCGCAGCTACCAGGCCCAGTTCATCCAGTGCGGGTGGCCGCAGCCGTCGCACCAGATCCCCGGCGGCGCCATAGACATGATCGGCATGCGCGGCGATGCGCTGTGCGATGGGTGAATCCGGCAGAGCCAATGCATCGAGCTTGATGGCGTTGAGTGTCTGGCCGAGCTCGTCGTGCAGCTCCCGGGCCAGGCGGCGGCGCTCTTCTTCCTGCACATCGAGCATGCGACTCACCAGGTAGCGGTTGTCCGCCAGTGCCCGGCGCAGCTGCGCATGGCGGCGGGCATAGAACAGCACCATGCACAGCGCGAACACCAGCAGCGCCGCTGGCCATTCATCCAGCTCGTAGCGCTCCCAGCGCCGTGTGAAGTCGAACACCCGTTCATGCAGTTCGACCTGGGCCGCCAGCACCGCCGCCAGCAATGCCGCAGCCACTGCCAGCGACAGGTCGCGCCACAGGGAGTCCCGGTTCAGCCGCCATGCGGGAAGGTTCATGACGGCATCATAAGCGCGCGCCGCCAGGAGTCAGGCCGCGCGTGCAGTCAGCGTCGCACCGCCACAGGCCACGATAATCGCCGCGATGGCGAGGTACTGCGGGGGCGCCAGCTGTTCGGCCAGGAACACCCAGCCCGCCAGTGCGGCGAGGGCCGGCTCCAGGCTCATCGACACGCCGAACACGCGCGCCGGCAGACGCGTGAGCGCCCACATCTCCAGGCTGTAGGGCACGGCACTGGAAAGCAGAGCCACCACCAGGCCAACGGCCAGCACTGTTGGCGCGCGCAGTGCCGGCAGCGCTGCCGCGGCGCCGAATGGCAACACCACCAGCGCGCCCACCAGGGAGCCCAGTGCCACGGTCCAGCGCCCTGCCGCGAGGACGGCCTCGCGACCCCAGATGATGTAGAGCGCCCAGAACATCGCCGCGGCCAGTGCAAACGCGGCGCCGAGCGGATCCAGCGCCGCGGCGCTGGCGCGCAGCGGCAGCAGCAGCGACAGGCCCGCCACCGCCAGCGCGACCCACACGAAATCCAGCGCGCGGCGCGCATGCCAGAGCGCCACGCTGAGCGGGCCGGTGAACTCCAGTGCCACGGCGATGCCCAGCGGCAGACGCGTCAGAGACAGGTAGAAGCAGAGGTTCATGAGGCCGAGCACGGCGCCATAACGGGCGACCTGCCGCCACGCCAGTGGCGACAACCGCGCGCGCCAGGCACGCATGCCGAGACAGAGCATGAGCGCAGCCAGCGACAGCCGCAGCACGGTGGCACCGGCCGCACCCACCTCGGGAAAGATCGATTTGGCCAGTGTGGCGCCGAGGGGGAATGAACCCATCGCCACCACCAGCGCCAGCATCGGCAGCAGGCCCGCCCGGAGTGCCTGGAAATTCACGGCGGCGGGACTGCGTGCTACAGCAGTGCGGTGACCTGGATCTCGACCCGGTATTCCGGCGCGACGAGCTTCGCTTCGACCGTGGCGCGCGCCGGCTTGGCGTCGGCGGGCACCCAGGCTTCCCAGGCGCGGTTCATGTCGGCGAAGGTGCTGATATCGGCGAGGTAGATGGTGGCGCTCAGGATGCGATCCTTGCGCGTGCCCGCAGCAGCGAGCAGGCGGTCGATCTCGCCCAGCACCTGGCGTGTCTGCCCTTCCACGCTCGCGGTCGGGTCGGTGGCCACCTGGCCGGCCAGATAGACCAGACCATTGGCGATCACGGCCTGCGACATACGCGGGCCGGATTCCAGTCTCTTGATTGCGCTTTCCATCAGCCAGCTTTCTCCACCACGGCTTCTTCCAGATCCTTGTCGGCGTCGCGCATCGGCAGTGCCAGCAGCAGCAGCACACCCAGCAGCGAGCCGGCTGTCATGACGACGGACACCGGCAGCAGCGCCTGCTTGCCCAGCGTGTCGAACAACAGCCCGGCGACAATCGGCGAGCCGGCGGCGCCGGCGCGACCCACGCCCAGCGCAAAGCCGGTGCCGGTGGCGCGCGCGTGCGCCGGAAAGCCGCGGGCAAAGGCGGCGTAGTAGCCGACGATGGCGGCGTTGAGACAGAACATCTGCAGGAAGGTCGACAGCCGCCAGAAATTCAGCGTGTCGTGACCCATGCCGAAATAAACCACCGCGCACACGCCGAAGAGCATGGCGCCGATGGTCGGCCCCTTGATGTCCCATTTCTTCAGCAGGAAACCGAAGAGGAAGCCACCGATCGCGCCGCCGATGTTGGCCCAGGTGAGCGTACTGGCGGCCTCCGGCTGCGTGAAGCCGGCGTCAGAGACGATCTGCACGGCGAACTTCAGCACGAAATAGAAGGTGAAGGTGTGCGCCATGTAGCCGAAGGCCAGCAGCAAGGTCGCCTTGCGCAGGCTTGGCTTGGCGAGGATGTCGAGGATTTTGGGTTTGGGCGCATCTGCGCGGATCACCGGCAGGGCGTCGATGGCAGGCTGCATCAGCGCGCGCAGCGAGCGGTTGATGCGCGCCAGCGCATCCGGCCGCCGGCGGGCCGCGTGGAAGGCGGGAGTCTCGGGCACCAGCAGTGCAACCAGCGGGATCATCACTGCAGTGGTGATGGCACCGAACAGGAACACCGCGCGCCAGTCGTGGTGCACCAGCAACCAGCTCTGCGCGGCGTAGCCGCCGATCACCCCGCCGAGCGGATAGCCGATCACATACAGCGCCATGGCGAGACTGCGCGAGGCCTTGCTGGTCGATTCGGCTGTCACGGCATTGGTGGCCGCCAGCATGCCGCCGATGCCCAGACCGGTGAAGAAGCGGAACGCGGTAAGGAAGGCCACGGACGTGGCCGCGTGCGCCATGTACATGCCGATGGCCATGACCACCAGGCACAGCAGCATGCAGGGCTTGCGGCCGATGCGGTCGGCCAGCCCGCCGAGGAGTATCGAGCCGAAGCCCATGCCGATGAGCTCCGCCGACAGCATGACGCCCAGCTCCGAGCGCGGGATGCCCCATTCCTTGGTGATACCCGGGGCGGCGAAGGCGCTGGACAGCACGTCGAAACCATCGAGTGCGTTGAGCAGCACCATCAGCACAACCACGATCCACTGCCGGATGCTCATCGGGTTGTTGTCGATCACCGCGATCGGATTGGTCGCGCCGGTATTGCCTGCCATGCTTAGCCCCTTCGAATTTGACAGTTGCCCATTGTTTTTTTTGCCGCGGGGCTTGTAAACAGGGAGAATAGCACAGCCGGCCCGGATCGCAGGACGCGCCTCCCCACTGACAAGATGCAAGCGGCACGCAAGCAAAGTTTCCTCTACCGACTGACACTCGGCGATCTCGCCAGCGCGCCCGACCGTGTCCGGGAGCGCATGCTCGAGACTATTCCCACCACGGCCGTTTCGCTGCTGGTGTATTCGTTGACGCTGCTCATCATCTGCGTCACCACGGTGTACATCTCCGGCGCACCCTGGGCGTGGATCTGGCTGGCCGCGTCAGTGTGCTGCGTGGCCTGGCGCACCCTGCATCCGCTATTCGCGCGGCTGCGTGGGCGGCCGAAGCCACTGGTCAGCATCATGATGTCGAGCGGCTGCGCCATGGCGAGCTTCGGCTTCGGCTGTGCAATGAGCATCCGCACCGGCGATATCGCACTGACCACCATGGCGCTGTCCGGCACGATGGGGGTGATGGCCGGCGTGGCCACGCGCTGGGCGGCGCTGCCCCGTCCGGCAGTGGCCACCATGCTGCTGTCCGTGGCGCCGCCGATGCTGGCGCTGGCAGCACGCGGTGGGCCCAATGTGCTGGCCGCCCTTGCGCTGGGGTTCTCGGCAATCTCCATCGCCACCTTCACTGCCCAGAACAGGGACTCGCTGCTCGCATCCGTCACTGCGGGTGAACTGCTGCGTCGCCGGGCGCAGACCGATCACCTGACCGGGCTCGCCAACCGCGCCGAGCTGCTCACGCAGATGGAGGATGCCTGCAAGGGTCTGCCTGCCAGCGCGGGCGAGTCGGACAGCACCGGCTGTTTCGCGGTGCTGTTCGTGGACCTGGATGGATTCAAAGCCGTGAACGACAACCATGGCCATGGGGCCGGCGACGAGGTGCTGCAGGAAGTGGCGCGGCGCCTGCAGCAGGTGGTTGGGCCGGAGCAGACCGTGGCGCGCATCGGCGGCGACGAATTCGTGGTGCTGCTGCTGGATGCGGACCCACTGACGGCCAGTGGTGTCGCCGATGAGACCATTGCGGCGGTCTCCCGCGACATCCACGTCTCGAACGGCCGTACCCTGCGCGTCGGCTGCAGCGTGGGCGTCTGCATGGCGCCCGAGCAGGGCCGCTCGCCGGAGATCCTGCTCGCCAACGCGGATTCGGCGCTGTATTTCGCCAAGAACCAGGGCAAGGGACAGACCGGCCTGTTCCAGGCGCTGCAGATCTGAACCTCAAGTAGATCTGACCCCGTTAAAAAGATCTGGCCCCATAAAAAAATGCGGCGGCTGGA
>JBEVNO010000138.1:0-8733 GCA_040508085.1 Steroidobacteraceae bacterium | reverse complement strand
CCCCTTTTCCGGAGCACGCAGAGGCGGCCGTGGGCGCGGCGGATGTCGCCGTCGGGCAGTTGCAGCAGCGGGTGTGCGTCGACGCGCGCGGCCATCATGGTCTCGATCTGCGCCAGGTGACGCTCGTTGGGCGCCCGCAATCCGGCGCGCGCCAGCCACAGCCGCAGCAAGGCGGCGCGGCGCGGCGCGCTGAAGCGTCGGAGCACTGCAACCTCGATGTCGGCGCCATCGGCCGCGGCATCCAGATCCCGCGCCGCAGCCTCTGCCACAGCGGCGGCGGCGGCGGCGCTGTGGCGCGCGCTGCGCAGCGCGGTGCGCGCCGCCGCCGGCCAGCGCGACTTGAGCACTGGCAGCACGGCGGCGCGCAGATAGTTGCGGTCGAAACGGGGCTGGGAATTGGTGGGGTCTTCGCTCCATTCCAGGGCCTGCTCGCGCGCGTAGGCTGCCACTGCCTCCCGCTGCGCGCACAGCAGCGGCCGCAACAGCCAGGAACCGGCAAACGGCATGCGGCCGGGCATGCCGGCAAGTCCCGCCGGCCCCGCTCCCCGCAACAAGGCCAGCAACAGGGTTTCCAGCTGGTCGTCTGCATGCTGCGCCGTGACCAGCAGTTCCCCGGGCCGCAACGCCCCAGCCAGCGCCAGTTGCCGGCCACGGCGTGCGGACTCCTCGATGGAATCTCCAGGCTGCGGCCTCACTTCAGACCGCACCACCTGCAGGGGAATGCGCCAGCGCCGCGCGGCCCGCTGGCAGAACCGGCGGAAACCCACCGCCGCCGGCTGCAGGCCATGATCCACGTGGACGGCGCGCAGCGTGAGCCGGGCGCCCGGCAGACGCGCGGCACGCCACAACAAGTGCAGCAGAACGGTGGAATCGAGCCCGCCGGACCAGGCCACCACGCATTGCAGGGAACCCACGGCGGGCATGAGCACCCGCATCTGCGCGAGCACTGCGGACGGCGTCAGCTCCGCAGCGCCGGAGGCCGCGGGGGGAGCACCATTCAGGGCTCGGCTCAGCCCTTGGTCTCCGAATACACGCCGAAGGAAGCCAGGCGGTCCTGGCGCGCATCCAGCAGCGCGGGAATGGACAACTGTTCCAGCTCCGCCAGATGCCGGATCGCCGCCGCCTTCACGGCGGCTGCGACGGCTTCATGGTCGCGGTGCGCCCCGCCCAGCGGCTCGGGCAATACTTCATCGACCAGCTTGAGCGCAGAAAGGCGCTCGGCCGTCAGGCCCATGGCTTCGGCGGCCGCTTCCTTCTTGTCGGCACTCTTCCACAGTATGGACGCGCAGCCTTCCGGCGAGATCACTGAGTAGACCGCGTACTGCAGCATGACCAGCCGGTCGCACACACCAATGCCCAGTGCGCCGCCCGAACCGCCCTCGCCGATCACCACGCTGACAATGGGCACTTCCAGCGTCGCCATCTCGAACAGGTTGCGCGCGATGGCCTCGCTCTGGTTGCGCTCCTCGCTGCTGACGCCCGGATAAGCACCCATGGTGTCGATGAGGGTGAGAACCGGCAGGCCGAAGCGTTCGGCCGTGCGCAGCAGCCGCAGCGCCTTGCGATAGCCCTCCGGCTTCGGCATGCCGTGGTTGCGCCGCACGCGTTCCTTGGTATCGCGCCCTTTCTGGTGACCGATGATCATCAGCGGGCGGCCATCGATGCGCGCGATGCCGCCCACGATGGCCATATCGTCACCAAACATGCGGTCGCCATGCAGCTCGGTGAACTCATCGCACATCATGCGGATGTAGTCCAGCGTGTACGGACGCAGCGGATGACGTGCCAGCTGCGTGATCTGCCAGGGCGTGAGCGCTGCAAAGATCGACGTGGTGAGCTGACGGCTCTTCTTCTGCAGCCGGGCGATTTCCTCGGCGATATTGACCTTGGAATCGGAGCCTAAATGCCCGAGTTCGTCGATCTTCGCCTCAAGTTCGGCGATCGGCTGCTCGAAATCCAGAAAACTAAGGGCCATAAGCCAGGATTATACCCGAGCGCCCGCCGGCGCTGCAGGGTCAGCCGGGGAACAGCCGGTAGGTCGCCAACCCGACCCGCAGACGGTCGCCCGCCTGACGGCCCCGCGCACTGGGCTCCAGGTGCGGCAACTCGATGTCGAAGGACTCTTCCCGGCCCTCCAGGCGCGTGCGCAGATGGACATTGGCGCCGGTACGTTGCACCTCCCGCACCGTGACCTCCAGCCCCGGCGCCTCGGCGCCGACCACGCGGATGTCGTGGGGCCGCACATATACCGTGACGGGACCGGCCGCCAGTCCGGTCGGCTCCGTCAACGGGATGCGTGCGGCGCCGATGCGGACGGTATCGCCTTCGAGCACTCCCGCCAGCATGTTCACGTTGCCGAGAAACTCGAATACGAAAGATGACGCGGGTCGCTCATACAGCTCCTGCGGCGTGCCCACTTGCTCGATGCGTCCCTTGTTCACCACCACCACCCGGTCGGCCAGCTCCATGGCCTCTTCCTGGTCATGGGTGACGAAGATGGTGGTGTAACCGGTGCGCTCATGCAGCTCGCGCAGCCAGCGGCGCAGCTCCTTGCGCACCTTGGCATCCAGTGCACCGAACGGCTCATCCAGCAGCAGCACCCGCGGATCGATGGCGAGTGCGCGCGCCAGCGCGACGCGCTGGCGCTGGCCGCCGGACAGCTGGCTCGGGTAGCGCAGCTCCAGCCCGGCCAGCTGCACCAGATCGAGCAGTTCAAGCACTTTGGCCCGTATCGCCGTCTCGGCGGGCCGCTCGCGGCGCTTGCGCACCCGCAGGCCGAAGGCCACGTTCTCGAACACGGTGAGGTGCCTGAACAGCGCGTAATGCTGGAACACGAAACCCACGCGGCGCTCGCGGATGGGGTGATTGGCGATGTCCTCGTGGCCGAACAGGATGCTGCCACGGTCCGGATAGTCCAGCCCCGCGATCAGGCGCAGCAGCGTCGTCTTGCCGGAACCGGAAGGCCCGAGCAGTGCGATCAGCTCGCCGGAGCGGATCGAAAGATCGACTTTCTCCAGCGCTGGAAAGCGGCCGAACTGTTTGGCGATGTCGCGGATCTCTATCTGCACGTTGTCTCTTCCAGAAAGCCTGATCAGTGCCGTCGCGTGGCGGCGAGTTCGTCGCCATGACGCCATTCCAGGTAGCTCTTCAGCGCCAGGGTCACCAGCGCGAACATGGCCAGCAGCGATGCCACGGCGAACGCGCCAGAGAACTGGTATTCGTTGTAGAGGATTTCCACATGCAGCGGCATGGTATTGGTCTGGCCGCGGATATGCCCCGACACCACGCTGACCGCGCCGAACTCGCCCATGGCACGGGCGGTGCACAGCAGCGTTCCATACAGCAGCGCCCACCGGATGGAGGGCATCGTCACCCGCCAGAAGGTCTGCCAGCCGGATGCACCCAGCGACAGCGCGGCCTGCTCGTAGTCGGTGCCCTGCTCCTGCATCAGCGGGATCAGTTCACGCGCCACGAAAGGGAAGGTCACGAAGATGGTGGCCAGCACGATGGCGGGCAGCGCGTACAGCACCTGTATGTCGTGGTCCATCAGCCACGGTCCGGCCCAGCCATTGCGGCCGAAGATCAGCACGTAGATGAGGCCAGATACCACTGGCGACACCGAGAACGGCAGGTCGATCAGTGACAGCAGCAGCGTCTTGCCCCTGAATTCGAACTTGGTGATCGCCCACGCCGCAGCCACGCCGAACAACAGGTTCAGCGGCACGGCAATCGCCGCCACCAGCAGCGTCAGCCGGATGGCGGCCCGGGCATCCGGATCGAGGATGGCCTGCTGGTACACCTGCCAGCCATTGCGCAGGGCCTCGAAGAACACCGAGACCAGTGGCAACAGCAGGAATCCCAGCAGGAACGCCAGCGCCAGGCCAATGAGCACCACCTGAACCCAGCGGCTTTCACTGGTTGCCCGTCGTGATGCAGTGCTCATCTCACCACCCTGTGCCGGGTTGCGATCCAGGCCTGCAGTCCGTTGATGACCAGCAGCAGCGCCAGTGACAGCAGCAGCATCACCAGCGCTACGGCGGTGGCTCCGGCGTAGTCGAATTCCTCCAGCTTGATGATGATCAGCAGCGGCGCGATCTCGCTGATCATCGGCTTGTTGCCGGCGATGAAAATGATGGAGCCGTATTCACCCGCAGCCCGCGCGAAAGCCAGCGCGAATCCGGTCAGCACGCCCGGGAGGATGGTGGGCAGCAACACGCGGATAACAGTCTGCAGGCGCGTGGCGCCCAGCGAGGCCGCCGCCTCTTCCAGTTCCCGCTCGGCCTCCTCGAGCAGGGGTTGCACGGTGCGGACCACGAACGGCAGGCCGATGAAGGTGCACGCCACAATCACACCGAGCGGCGTATAGGCGACGCGGATGCCATGCGGCTCCAGGAACTGGCCCACCCAGCCGTTGCCGGCATACAGCGCGGCGAGCGCGATGCCGGCTACCGCGGTCGGCAGCGCGAACGGCAGATCGATGACGGCGTCGAAGAAGCGCTTGAACGGAAACTGGTAACGCACCAGAACCCAGGCCACCAGCGTGCCGAACACCGCATTCAGCAGGGCTCCGATCAACGCTGCGCCAAACGAAAGCCGCAGCGCGGCCAGCACCCGGGGGGTATAGACCGCGTGCCAGAAACCTTCCCAGCCCAGCCCGGAAGTCTTGAATACCAGGCCAGCCAGCGGGATCAGCACGATCAGGCTCAAGTAGGCGATCGTGAATCCCATGGTGATACCGAAACCGGGTATCAGGGGTCGACGCCGTTGGAATGCAGCTGCTGGCATGGTCACGTGAATTGCGTTGATGCTGGCGAAGCGGGAGGCACCGGCGCCGCCGGGCGGCAAGAATACCCGCATCCGATCCGCTAGCGCCTCTTCTCCATGATCTGGTCGAAGATGCCACCGTCACTGAAGTGTGTTCTCTGCGCCTGCGCCCAGCCTCCAAAGGCCTGGTCGACCGTGAACAGGTTGACCGCGGGGAAATCGGACGCATGCCGCGCCAGTACCGCAGGATCGGCCGGGCGCAGGCCATGTCGCGCGAAAATTTCCTGTCCTGCCACAGTGAAATGGAAGCGCGCGTACTCCTCGGCCACGGCCCGGGTGCGACGTTTTTCCGCCACGTTGGTGACCACCGCGACCGGATTGTCGGCACGTACGGACAGCGACGGCACGATGATCTGGAACTGCTGGTCCTTGAACTCCGCCGAGATCAGTCGCAGTTCATTCTCGAAGGTCAGCAGCACGTCCCCGATGCCGCGCTGCACGAAGGTGGTGGTGGCGGCACGGCCACCACTGTCGAACACCGGCACGTTGTAAAGCAGGCGCGCGACGAAGGCGCGAGCGGTGGCATCGCTGCCACCCGGCAACCGGCGGGCGTACTCCCAGGCCGCGAGATAGCTGTAGCGGCCATTGCCAGATGTCTTGGGATTCGGCACCACCACGCCCACCCCCGGGCGGATCAGGTCATTCCAGTCGCGTACTTGGCGGGGATTGCCCTTGCGAACGATGAACATGATGGTCGACCAGGATGGACTTGCAGCCTGCGGCAGCTGCCGCGCCCAGTCCTTGGCCAGCAGGCCGCTGGCAGCGATTGCATCGATATCCAGGGAACTGTTCATGGCGACGAAGTCCGCGGCCAGGCCATCCATCACGGCCCTCGCCTGCTTGCTGGACCCGCCGTGCGACATGTCGATCTTCAGCGCGTCTGAGGGATGGGTGGCCCGCCAATGGGCAATGAAAGCCGGGTTCATGTCCCGGTAGACATCGCGGGCTACGTCGTAGGCGGCGTTCAACAGACGGTAGTCGGCAGCCGGCGCGAACGAGCCAAGCAGCAATGCTCCTGACAGGCAGGCGATTCGAACAACGACCGACTTCCACTGCTGCATTTCCGGCCCCCGTTGGAGAATGAGGCCGGTCGCGCGCGGCGGCATCAGGGACGGCATCCTACTTCGCCTTCCCACGGCAGCAGCATGTGATGAACAGCAATGTGCATATGCACTTTGCTGCTTGCCAATGACGCCTGAAGCTGTCGCGACAGTAAAACCGCAGCGCATAAGGGGGTCACTTGCGACGATGCTTTCAGCATATGTCGATTCGCGATTGATTCAATTTGGTTATCCAGCGACCTTTGCGCATAACCAGCAATCATCACGACGGAGTCTTGGAATGCATTTGAAAAAACTGCCGACGGCAGCGACGACAGTGGCGATGATGATCGCTTCTTTGCTTGGCAGCGCGGCACAGGGCGCCGAAGCCAGCACGTTCACCGCCGTTACGCCCACTCTGGCCGCAGATCAGGAATTGGAGGCAGTCACGGTCAGCGCCCGCCGGCGCGAAGAAGAGCTCCAGGATGTGCCCCTGCCCATCACAGTGATCGACGCCGCCCTGATCGAAGACACCGGCAGCTTCAACGTGCAGCGCCTGACGCAGCTGGCTCCAACACTCCAGTTCTATTCCTCCAACCCCCGCAACTCAGCGGCCAATATCCGCGGCCTGGGCGCACCATTCGGACTGACCAACGACGGCATCGAGCAGGGTGTCGGCCTGTACGTCGACGACGTCTACTACAGCCGTGCCGCGGCCTCGACGCTGGATTTCCTCGATGTCGAGCGCATCGAAGTGCTGCGCGGCCCGCAGGGCACCCTGTACGGCAAGAACACCACGGCCGGCGCCATCAACATCACCACGCGAACGCCGACTTTCGATCCTGAGGGCACCGCCGAGATTTCGGTGGGCAACCTGGGTTACTACCAGGCCAAGGCTGCGGTGTCGGGCCCTCTGGTAGGCGACAGCGTCGCCGGCCGCATTGCGGTATCGACCACCAGCCGCCACGGCACCATTTTCAACACCGCCAGCCGCAACCTGATCAACGAGCTGGATAACGTCGGCGTGCGCGGCCAGATCCTGTGGCGTGCCAGCGATATCCTGGATGTGACCTTCAGCGGCGATTACGCCAAGCAGAACGCGGAGTGCTGCGGCTCGGTATTCGTGCGTGTGGGCAACACACAGCGCGCTGCGAACCGCCAGTACTACGCGCTTGCCAACCTGCAGGACACCAACCCGCAGGTAGCCGGCATCCAGCCCTATCGGCCGCCGAGCACCGATCCCTTTGACCGGCTGACGGACTACGATGCCGAACTTGCGGCACGCAACGAGTTGGGTGGCGCAGCGGTACGGGCGGTGTGGGATCTGGGCGGCCAGGGCAGTTTCACTTCGGTGACCGCCTGGCGCTACTGGGACTGGCTGCCGCGCAACGACCGTGACTTCACGGGCCTCGCGGTAACCACCAAGTCGAACAACCCCACGCACCAGGACCAGTACACGCAGGAGTTCCGCTACAACTACTCCGGCGAGAAGTTTGACTATGTCATCGGCCTGTTTGGCTACCGCCAGACGGTGCATACGGACGGCATCCAGGAGCAGGGCCCGGCGGCCAGCCGCTGGCTGATTTCCCCGACAGGCGCCACGGCCGCACTGTCGCTGGATCCTTCGGTATTGAACGGCCTTACCTCTACCAACGACATCGACTTCAAGAATACGAGCGCCGCGCTGTTCAGCCAGTTGTCCTGGCATGTGACGGACAGCTTCCACGTCGAGCCGGGCGTGCGCCTGAACTATGACGACAAGAAGGGCTCGTATATCTCGTCGGTGGTGAACGGGGTCGGCGAATTGCTGCCCATCTCGCCGGCGGATGTGTTCTACACCAACGCGGCCACCGGCGCGCGCCACCGGGCACAGCGCGATGCGATCACGCCACAGGCCTACGTGGCCGATTTCAGCGACTGGAATGTCTCCGGCGACCTGAAGCTGTCGTACGAGCTGACCCCGGACGTGCTGGCTTACGTGTCCTATGCACGCACCTTCAAGACCGGTGGCATCACCCTCAATGGCGTGCCCACCGACACGGCGACCGGCCTGCCGCTGCTCGGCACCGAGCGGGTGCGCCCGGAGAAGGTCAGCAACTATGAGATCGGGCTCAAGACGCAGTTCCTCGATCGCAAGGCGACGCTGAACTTCGCCCTGTTCCAGACCGATGTGAAGGACTTCCAGGCCACCGTGAACAACGGCCAGGTATCGGTCATCCGCGGCTATCTGGCCAACGCAGAGAAGGTGCGGATCCAGGGTGCAGAAACCGATTTCTCCTATCGTCCGACGAACAACTGGAGCTTCTATGTGAACGGCGCGTACACCGATGCGGTGTACGAGAAGTTCACCGGTGCGCCGTGCCCGCCTGAACTCTCCGGCGGCTCGACCACCACCACGAACCCGGCGCTTGTCTCCGCTCCCGGCACTCCCGGCGGAGTGAGCCCGGCGTTCTGCGATGTCTCGGGACAGTGGCTGCCCGGCGTCTCGAAGTGGTCCGGCGCCTGGGGGGTGCAGTACGACCACCCGGCGCATTTCCTGGGGCGTGAAGGCGAGGCCTACCTCGGTTACGACGGCAGCGCGCGCAGCCGCTGGTCGTCGAATCCGTCGCGTTCCATTTACTCGGACGTGGGCGGTTATGCACTGGCAAACTTCCGTCTTGGCTTCCGTAGCCAGGGCAGCTGGGATGTCTACGCGTGGGTGAGGAACGCCTTCGACAAGGATTATTTCGAACTGCTGAACGCAGCCACGGGTGGCAATACCGGCCTGGTCGTGGGCCAGCCGGCGGACCCACGCACCTACGGCGTGACCCTGCGCGCCCAGTTCTGATGACCGCAAGAACCCTGGCGCTGGCGAAGCTCGCGCCAGGGT
>JBEVNO010000114.1:0-4049 GCA_040508085.1 Steroidobacteraceae bacterium | reverse complement strand
GTGCCGGAGAACGCCGGTTTCTCGGCGACGATCGTGACCGATGCCACCACCGGCAAGACCAACGCCGCCGCGGGCAGTTACAACGTGGAAGTGGTCAGCCTCTCGCAGGCGCAGAAACTGACCTCCGGCGCCTTCGGCAAGGAACAGGTCGTCGGCGACGGAACCTTGACGGTCGCCTGGGGCGACAAATCCATCGACGTGGTGATCCCGGAGGGCAGCAAGCTCAGCGACATCGCCTCGGCGATCAATACCGCCGCAGGCGGCAAGGGCGTCACGGCCAGCGTGATCACCGCCGATGATGGCCAGCACCTGGTCCTCAACGCGGTCGATTCCGGTACCGCCGGCTCGCTGAAGCTCAGCACCATTGAAACCAGCGGCGGCCTGGCCGCGCTCACCTGGGACGGCACCAGTGGTGGCCTCAGCGAGACCGTCAAGGCCAGCAATGCGGTGGTCAAGGTGGACGGCTTCGAGCGCACCTCCAGCAGCAACAGCATCACCGACATCATTCCCGGCGTGACCCTGAACCTGACCAAGGCCGAGGCCGGCACCACCAAGGTGCTCAAGGTCGCCCAGGACAACACGCCGCTGAAGACGAACCTGCAGGCGTTCGTGGCCGCCTACAACGCTGCCACCAACATCCTCAAATCCTCCAGCACCTACGACGTCACCAGCGACACCGCCGCCGCGCTCACCGGCGATTCGATGGTGCGCGGCATCCAGCAGCAGCTGCGCGGCATGCTCAGCGCCAACGTCAATGATCTCAAGTCGCTGGGCGTCACCATTTCCAAGGAAGGCACTTTGAGCCTGGATACGGCCGCCTTCGATAAAACGATGGCCGCCAACCCCACCGCGGCCGATGCCCTGTTCGGCGAGAAGGGCAAGCTGACCGCCAGCATGAGCACCATGCTCAAGGGCCAGCTGGACAGCACCAGCGGCACGCTCAGCCTGCGTACCACCGATCTGAACAAGCAGATCAAAAAGCTGGAAAAGGAACTGGACGACCTGGACGCGCGCATGGAAAAAGTGTCCACGCGCTACACCGCACAGTTCACCGCGATGGACCAGCTGGTCAGCCAGATGCAGAGCACCAGCGACTATCTGACCCAGCAGATCTCATCGATGAACAAGAGCAAGTAAACCGCGCCTGGCTGCTCAAGCGCACGGCCGTCCAGGCCGATAGAAACAGCAGTCCATCCGCACACGGCAGCGCCCCGGCGCCGCCACTGCCAGCGACCGGAGCAACGGCGCTGAATTGCACGAACACAGGAGACTTCAACACATGTACGGTTCCAGCCGCCAATATGCTGAGCAGTACCGCAAGGTGGGCGTCTCAAGCAGCGCCATCGACGCAGATCCCCACAAGCTGGTGGCCCTGCTGCTCAGCGGCGCCTGCGAACGCATCCGCCGTGCCGAAGCCTGCATCGCCCAGGGCGATCAGCCGCAGAAAGGCAAGGCGATCGGTGAGGCCTGCGCGATCGTCGGCCACCTCAACGGCTCGCTCGATCATGAGGCCGGCGGCGATGTTGCCGGCAACCTCTCGGCCCTGTACGACTACGTCATGCAGCGCCTGACCGAAGCCAACCTGCACAGCGATCCGGCTGCGCTGCAGGAAGTGCTGGGCCTGCTCGGCGAGATCGAATCGGCCTGGAACGCCATCCCGCAGGGACAGCGCCAGCAACCCGTGCCGGCCGTCTGAGCCATGATGAGCACCGACACCCGCATCGAGGCACTGCACGCCGGCCTGGGCGCGCTGCGCGTAGCCGTAGACGGCGAAGAACACGCGCTCGCCGGGCAGCTGATGACCGCCCACGCAGCGCAGCTGCGGGACTACATCGATGCCACCGGCCCGCAGGCGGACCTCGCCGCCCTGCAGGAACTGCTGCAGGCGCAGAACGCGCTGAACGCGACCATGGCCGACCTGCGTGACCACGCGGCTGCACAGCTCAAGCAGGGCCGCCGCTCCAATCGCGCCGCCCTCGCCTACCTCCGCGCAGAATCCCTGTCATGAACGACCCTCGCACCAGCGACATCCATCACCCGGCCGAAAGCGAGCTGTTCGATGAGACGCTGAGCTGCGAGCTGGCGCTGCCGGCCGAATTCCGCGTCGGCAGCGCCGTGATCCGCCCGGGCAGTGCCGAAACCCTGCTGCGCAGCGTCGCCCTGGTGGAAGATGCCCGGGGCGATGATGGCCACGATGACCGTGGCGAATCCACGCTGCAGCTGCAGCGCCTGGAAGCCAAGCTGGACCTGACCATGGTGCTGCTGGGCCGGCTGGTCCGGCAGAGCGCCCAGGACCTGCCGCTGCGGCCGCTGCGCTGGTCGCGCCGCGGGATCCGGCTGGAACAGGGTCCGCGTACGGGCGCCGCGCCCGGTGCGCTGGGCGTGATCCGGCTGCAGCCCTCCGATTGGCTGCCCGACCATATCGACCTGTCGGTGGCGGTGATCGCCGAGGCCGCCAACGGCGCCGGTGCGCACTTCCTCTGGCTGCGCTTCGAAGGCCTCAGCGATGGGCTGGAAATGGCGCTGGAACGTCATCTTTTCCGGCTGCATCGCCGCCAGATCGCCGAAGCGCGCCGCCTGCGCTGAGCCGCGCGGCCAGCCTGTGACGCATTCGGCTTGGCGGTTGCGCGCCACTCCGTTAAGGTGGCTGTCTCTCCGCTTCATTAGCAGCCTGTGCGCGTTCTCATCGTCGATGATCACACCCTGGTCCGTGCCGGCCTCAGCCGCCTGCTTCAGGGCTTTGCCGACGTAGAGGTCATCGCCGAGGCCAGCAACGCCGAGCAGGCGCTGCAGATGAGCGTGCTGCACGCGCCGGACGTGGTCCTGATGGATCTCTCCCTGCCCGGCCGCACCGGCCTGGAAGCCCTGAGCGACATCCTGCTGCGCACCCCCGGCTCGCGGGTGGTGATGATGACCATGCACGACGATGCGGTCCACGTGCGCGATGCGCTGGACCGGGGCGCGGTGGGTTTCGTGGTGAAGGATGCCGCCCCGCAGGAGCTGGAACTGGCGCTGCGTGCCGCCCATGCCGGCCAGGTGTTCCTGAGCCCGCATATCTCGGCCAAGATGCTCGCGCCGATGCTCGGCCGCGAAAAGCCCGTCGGCGTCGCCGCCCTGTCGCCGCGCCAGCGCGAGATCCTGCGCCGGATCGGCAATGGCCAGAGCAACAAGGAGATCGCGGCGGATCTGGGCATCAGCGTGAAAACGGTGGAAACCCACCGCGCGCGCATGATGGAATCGCTGGGCTGCCGCCGCGCCAATGATCTGGTGCTGCTGGCCGCCCGCCACCAGCACGAGCTGGAATAGCCCGCGCGACGATTCTCCGTCGCCCTGGCGCAGCCACGGCGGCGCCGTGTCAGGATTTTGAATCGTTCAGGTGTCGCCCGGTACGCAGCCACGGGCGTTTCGCCGAGGCGCAGCGTCAAAATGTCGCGACGCTGTAGGGAAACCCCTTACATGGCGTCCGGAAATTGACGACGCGGCTCAGGAACCCCCTGATTCACCCGGTAGGGGAACACAAGCAAGATGTGTTCCATATCGCGCCGGGGAGTCGGCGCATACGGGGAAACACCATGAAAGCGACCATGTCGGCCCAGATGGGCCAGCAGCTCCACCTCACGCCGCAGCTGCTGCAGTCCATCCGCCTGCTGCAGCTCGATGGCATGCAGCTGGAGCTGGAAATCCGCCGCGCGCTGGAAACCAACCCGCTGCTCGAGATCGAGGAGGCGCCGGAACAGGACGCCGCAGCGACCAGCGAAGCCACCACGACCCAGGACGTCGCCGCGTTCGACGAACTGCCCGAGAGCTCCCTGTGGGACGTGGCCGGCGCGGGCTGGAACGACGGCGATGATGACCGCATGCAGCGCGTGGCCGCCGGGGAATCCAGCGATCCGCAGCTGCGTGCGCTGCAGCGCCTGGCACTGGAACTGGACCCGCGTGAACTGGCCGTGGCCAGCTTCTGGCTGGAGCACTGCGACGATGCCGGCTACCTGGATGCCCCGCTGGCGCAGCTGAGCCTGCTGGCCAGTGCGCGCTGCGATGTGGACGCG
>JBEVNO010000111.1:0-5797 GCA_040508085.1 Steroidobacteraceae bacterium | reverse complement strand
TTCCTGGGCAAGGACATGCCCATGCCAGGCGGGGTGGTGCAGCTGGCGCGGCAGGCGCGATCGCCCATACTGCCGGTCGTGTCGCTGGCTGCTGATCCGCTGTGGCATTTCGCCATCGAGCCGCGCATGGCGCTCACCCCTGGCGGCAGCATCGAGCAGGACACCGCGGACATCCTGCGGCATGTGGAAGGGCAGATCCTGGAACATCCGGAACTGTGGAGCTGGCCGCACCGACGCTGGCGCAGGTTTCCGGTGGCGCAGCTTCCATGACCAGCGTGGTGCGTCCCGTCGTCGCGCTCACTGGCGCTACAGGCTTCATCGGTCGCCGCCTCGCCCCGCTGCTGGCCGCCGCCGGCTGGCGCGTGCGCTTGCTGCTGCGTCGGGATCCGGTCTGCGCCGAGTGGCGTGACCTGGATGCGCAGATCGTGGCGGGCGATCTGGGTGATGTCAGCGCCCTGCGCCAGCTGGTCACGGGCGTGACCGCCGTGGTGCATGTAGCCGGTGCCATCAAGGCGGCGCGCCGCGCCGCGTACTACGCCATCAATGAGCGCGGCAGCATTGCCGTGGCGCAGGCCGTGCAGCAGCAGGCACCGCAGGCGCGCTTGCTGCACGTCTCGACCATGGCGGCGCGCGAACCGCAGTTGTCGGATTACGCGGCCAGCAAGCGCGCCGGTGAGGACGCGGTGCTGTCGCTGCTGGGCGAGCGTGCCACCGTGCTGCGGCCACCTGCGGTCTATGGTCCCGGTGACCGCGAAACGCTGGTGTTCTTCCAGATGGCGCAGAAACGCCTGGTGCCCCTGGTGGGAAGGGCGGATGCTCGGGCCGCGATGATCCATGTGGATGACCTGACCGCCGTGCTGGTCGCGCTGCTGGGGGAGCAGTCGCACGGTGCGGTGCTTACCGCGGCGGACGGTCGCCCGGAAGGCTACAGCTGGCGCGAGGTGTTCCAGACAGCGGCGCGATCAGTGGGCAACCCCGGCGCGAGGTTGTTCCAGGCGCCGGCGCCGCTGTTGCGAGGCATCGCGGTGGCTGGCGATCTGGGCCGCCTGTTCGGATCGGCGAACATGCTCAACAGCCAGAAGCTGCGCGAACTGCGCCATCGCGACTGGTCCGTGGCTGCGGCCGACTGGGCGCAGCCCGCAGGCTGGGTGCCGCGCTACAGCCTGGCCGCTGGCTTTGCGCAGACAGTGGCCTGGTATCGGCGCGCCGGCTGGCTCTAGCGGAGGACGCCCTGGCGCCGCAGCTTCCAGTAGAGGCCCGGCGCGGCCAGCAATGGAAAGCGCCGCTGCCAGGGCGCGACTTCAATCCTGATACCGCGATGGCGTTCGATCTTCCACGCGATGTAATCCATGCCTCCTTCGAAAGTGAAGGCGGCCTTCACCAGCCGCAGCACGTTGAGCGGCCTTCCCCAGCGGGCGCGCCGCCGCCACTGGCTGTTGGCCCTGGCGCGCTCACCGGCCGATACCACCGGCTGCAGCTCGCGGTTGGCCTGCTCGGTCGAGCGGATGCCGGCCGCTATCCATGCCAGCGCCAGCGTTTCAGCGTAACGCTGCGGATGCTTGCCGACGATGTCCTGCGGGCGTGCGGATTTCTCAACCCGCAGTTCGGCCGCATAGGTGCGGGCGAACAGCGCGCGCCAGAAATCCGCAGCCACGGCCGCATCTGGTCCGAGCCGCGCCGCCCAGTTGGCGGCGGTGATGACTGCATCCGCCATCAGGCCGCTCACCAGGTCGAAGTCGGCTGGCGAACGGCGCCAGGCACATAGCGCGGGTTGGCAGAAGCGCGCCCAGATGGTCGTGTCCACCGAGGTCATACGCACGCGGCGTGCGAACTGTGCGGTGCTGAGCACTGCATATTTCGCACGCAGCACCACCGGTCCCGCTGCCGGCCCCGCATAAGGCAATTCGATGTAGCCGACATTCGGTGGCAGCAAGCGGTTGCCGAGGTGCGCCAGTGGCGAACCCGGCCAGGCATCCACGTCATCGAGCAGCACGTAGAAGTCGAGGATGCCATCGAGGGATTCGGCGCGCAGGTTGGAGCCGTAATACAGCACCGCCGCGGTGGCTCTGCCGCCGCGCCGGGCCAGCTCCGTGGCCAGCGCGCGTGCTGCCTCCGGCGCGGCCTGCGCCAATTCCGCGCCCAGCAGGCTGGTGAGCGCGGCGCGGCTCACGCCAGCCAGGACCTCAATGGACCCCGGCGACGCGCCAGGCCGGCCTGCACCAGCTGCAGCCCATGCACGAGCAGGCAAGTGGCGACCCATACGGCGACCACCTGGATGCCGATCTGTGGCGCACCCAGCAGCGCGGCGACGGTGAGGATGGCGAGGTTCGGATTGCGCCGCGCCGTGATCAGCCGGAACCAGCTGTCGAAGCGACGCCACATGTGCATGGGAACCTTGAACAACACTTCAAACAGTCCTTCCTCGATCCGCTGCAGCACATAGCCCCAGATGATCACCTGCAACGCGATCGAATCCGGTGCCAGCGCGAAGCCCGCGGCAGGCAGGCCCACCACCCACGCCCACCACCAGAACGGCGGATGCAACAGGTCTATGGAATGATCGAAGATATCGCCGAACTTCGATGAATTCAGGGTCACGCGGGCGAGCTTGCCATCGACAGTGTCGAGGAAGGTCATGGCCCAGGCGGCCAGCAGGCCCCATCCATACTGACCATGCCAGAAAGCCCACATGGCCAGCAGCACCAGCACCAGGCTGGCAGACGTCACCATGTTGGGGGAGATGCCGGCATTGGCGCAGACGCGCGTGACGGCGCGTGCAGGGCGCGGCCACAGGTACAGCGTGACGAAATCCGTGACTCCCTTGTAGGAGCCTGCGAAGACACGCGCCTCGATGGCGCGCACGCGATCTGCAGTCAACGGCAGCAGGAAGGGCGGTTCACGCTTCTTCAGCTCACGATTGAAGCTGCCGCTGACCTGCGCTGGCGTCAGGCGCGCCAGATCTGCCGGCGCCTGTCCAGTGACCAGCAGCGAGCTGGTCTCATCGACACGCCCTGCCGGCACCACTGCCGCCACGCACTGGCCATCCTCGGTCCACATGCTGCAGGGCTGCTGCTGGCCTGCCAGGCCTTTCACCAGTGGTTCGTCGTACACCCAGTCGGCGCGCAACACTACTACCCGTTCGGCAGTGGCCACTGCGGCGGTGGCGCCGGCACGTCGCAGCTGGCGCGACAAACGCTCCTGCGACGTGAGGCTCCAGACGCGCAGGCTGCTGTCGCCGACGATATGGCTGGCGATGGCGGTTTGGGCAGCAGGACTGTGTGGCATCATCACGACCTATGTCTGGATTTGCGGCGCCGGCATTATCGACGATCCCCCTGACCTTTGCGCATGTGTCGGACCTGCATCTGCCGCATGAGCCGCAGCTCACGTGGGCGCAGCGTTTCTCGAAGCGCCAGCTGTCGGCATGGTCCTGGCGCAAGCGCCGCGCGGTGCAGCGACCGGAAATCCTCGAGGCTCTGCGCGCCGACATCGGCGCGCGCGCGCCGGATCATGTGGTGGTCACCGGCGATATCACCAACTTCGCGTTGCCGGAAGAGTTCAGCAAGGCCGGCCTCTGGCTGGCGGCATTGGCGGGCGAGGGTGGCCTCAGCCTCGTGCCCGGCAATCACGATGCATTGATGCCGCTGGATGCCGCTGCCGGCATCGGCCGCTGGCAGGCATTCACAGGCGGCGGCGAGTGGCCCTATGTCGTGCGCCGGCGCGGCGTTTCATTCATCGGGGTGTGTTCGGCGCTGCCCACGGCGCCCCTGCTGGCTTCAGGGCGCATCGGCGCCGCGCAGCTGCAGAAGCTCGAGACCTTGCTGCGGGCCGAAGGTGAGAGTGGCCAGACCCGCGTGCTGCTGCTGCATCACCCGCTGGTGGATGGGGCGGTTTCGGCCCGCAAGGCGCTGCGCGATCGCGCCGCGCTGCGCAGTGTGCTGGCCAGTGCCGGTGCCGAATTGGTGCTGCACGGGCACGCGCGCGCGGCACGGCTCGAGGCAGTGCCGGGCCCGCATGCTCCGGTGCCAGTGCTGTGCGTGCCATCCTCCTCGGCCCTGCCCAATCCGCGCGACGAGGCCGCGCGCTGGCACCTGGTGTCCATTCCCGGCCCAGGCGCGCCCGAGCCCTGGGCGCGAGTGCAGGTGCGCCAGTGGTCGCTGGCCGCCGCAGGCTTCGTGGATGCGGCGGTGTATGAACTGCGGCTGCCTGACCGGGCCGGTGGCCGCACGTGAGATGATGTGCCGATGGCGAATGCAACCGAATTGAAATTCGGCGATCCGGACAACCGGATCGCACAGAGCGAATACTGGACGCTGCTGCTGCGGCCGCGCCAACCCACGCTGGGAGCACTGGTGCTGGTGTGCCGCGAGGACGTCAGGGCCTTCGCTGAAGTCAGCGCCGCAGCTTTTGCAGACCTGCAGCGCATGGTGCAGGGGCTGGAGCGTGCGCTGCACCGGTTCGTTGGCTACGAGCGCATCAACTATCTGATGCTCATGATGGTGGACCCGGATGTGCACTTCCACGTGCTTCCCCGCTATTCGACGCCGCGGCAGTTCGCTGGCGTGCAGTTCGCGGATGCCGGCTGGCCCGGGGCGCCGCAGCTGGAACCTGCGGTGCTGCTCGATGCTCCCGCCAGCGCCGCCCTGCGGCGTCAGCTGCTGGAAGCCTGGCAGTGAGTGAGCGCCACGGCGTGACCCATCGCGTGCCCGACCGGCTCGACTGGTACACCTTGCGGGCATTGTTCGGCCCCATGCTGCTGGCGCTGGGCGTGCTGCTGCTGGCGCAGATCCTGGAGCGCATGCTGCGTCTGTTTGAACTGGCTGCGGCCACAGGCGCCAGCGTGTGGCTGGTGGTGCGCATGATCGCCTCGCTGGTGCCGCATTATCTGGGCATGGCGGTGCCGGCTGCATTCTTCGCCGCCATCTTCATGTCGGTGGCGCGCATCGGCGATGACAACGAGCTTGATGCCATGCTGGCCACCGGTCGCTCGATAGCGCGCATGGCCATTCCCTACTTTGTGGTGGCGCTGGCGCTGGTGGGTTTCAATTTCTACCTCTTCGGTTACCTGCAGCCGCTCACGCGGTACGGCTACAACGTGTCGGTGCACGCCGCCCGGCAGTCAGGCTGGAATGCGCGGCTGGAAGACAACCGCTTCGTCACCGTGCGCGATGGCTACACGCTCGCAGCCGACAGCGTGGGTCCGGACGGGCGGCAGCTGCGCGGCGTATTCGTTGAGCGGCGTGACGGCCAGACCGAGGAGATCGTCACCTCGAACGAGGGGCGCCTGGTGCCCGGCGCGGATGGACGCAGCCTGCTGCTGGAGCTTGGCACCGGGCTCATCGTCAGCGATCGCGCCGATGGCACGGTGCGCACGGTGCACTTCTCCACGGCGCGCCTGAATGAGGATTTCACCGCCGTGCCACCGCCATATCGCGCGCGCGGTGCCTCGGTGCGCGAGCTCACATTGCCGGAACTGCGCCGCCCGGCGCCACAGGTGGGCGATGAGGTCGTCACCGCCGCGCAACAGTCAGGCGAATTTCACGGGCGGCTGGCGCGCACGGTGCTGCCGCTGCTGCTGCCACTGCTGGCGCTGCCGCTGGGCATGGCTGCCAAGCGCGGCCGGCGTGCTCCCGGCACGGTGGTCGCGGCGCTGGCCCTGCTGCTGCTCAATCAGGCTCTGCAGTTCGGTGAGGGTTTTGCCGAGACAGGCCGCGTCGCGGCATGGCTGTCGGTGTGGCTGCCACTGGCGCTGTTCGGCGTGCTGGGGCTGTGGCTGTTCCGCAGCAGCCTGCAATGG
>JBEVNO010000084.1:0-3159 GCA_040508085.1 Steroidobacteraceae bacterium | reverse complement strand
ATGCCGGCAGCAGCACATCGGCCTTCTGCAGCAGGTCGCGCAGTACCAGCCGGTCGATGCCGCCTTCGTTGCGCGTGTACGCCAGGTAATGCCCATCATCACTGAGCGCGAAGCGCTCCACATCCCAGGGCGTATCCGGCGTCTGCGCCGTCAGCTGCTGCGTGTAGAGGTCCATGTAATAGAGGCCGATGAATTCCCCGCCGCGATCGGAGGTGAAATACAGGCCGCGGCCATCGCGCGAGAAGCGCGCGCTGCCCACCGACACCACGCCGGCCGTAGCCGCGACAGCGGCACCTTTCTTCCTGCCGGCCGCCACCGGCGCCATCGCGGGCTCGATGCGCGTCTGCACGCCGCTGCCGGCATCCACCAGCAGCAGCTCGCTGTCGGTGCTGGAGCGGTAACGCACTACTGCCAGGCGCCGGTCATCCAGCGACCAGTCTTCCACGCTCAAGGCCTCGTTGCCGCCGGCCAGAAGCAGACGCGGCTGCGCCTCGCCGGCGAGATCGCGCAGGTAGATGTCGCTGCTGACGCCATCGCGCTGGTTGCCGGCGAAGGCCAGGCGCTGGCCGTCATGCGACAGCACCGGCGCGTCATAGCGCGACTTGCCATCGGTGAGGAGCCGGTCGGTGAAGGTGGCGAGATCCCGCAGCCAGATCTGCGTGTTCTCGTTGCCGCCCATGTCCTTGCGGTACAGCAGCTGGCTGGCGTTGTGCGGGTTGGCCACTGCGCTGGTGATGGGCTCGGCATCGAAGGTGAGCTGCTCGCGCATGCCCAGTGGCGCGCGCACGCGATGCAGCTGCGCGCTGTTGCCGAAGCGGGTGGTGATCAGGATGCTGCCATCGGCCAGCCAGTCCACGAAGCCCGCGCTGCGGGATTCCAGCCAGCGTGGCAGTGTCGACGGCGCGGCCACCGCGTCCAGCGGAATGCCGTCATAGATGAGGGAGCCCTGCTCGACACGCACGGGCGTTGCCGCCTGGCCGGCCACGGGAGCGAGGGCGATGAGGGCAACGAGCGATGCCAGCGCGCGGATGTGCTTCATGAGCACTGATCTTAGCGCAGCGTTAAGATGATCCGGCCCCATGGACCGATTTACCGCATTCCGCATCCACGAGAAGAGCGCCGGCCTCGAGCAGCTGTCGCTGCAGGATCTGTCGCCCGGCGAGGTCACCGTGCGCGTGCACTGGTCGGGCATCAACTACAAGGATGCGCTGGCCGGTACCGGCAAGGGCCGCATCCTGCGCCGCTTCCCGCTGGTGGGCGGGGTCGATCTCGCCGGCACGGTGGTCGCCTCCACTGATCCGGCCACCGCGGTGGGCGAGCAGGTGCTGGTCACTGGCGGCGGGCTGTCCGAAACGCGGGATGGCGGCTATGCCGAATACGCGCGCGTGCCCGCGGCAGCGGTGATCAAGCTGCCCGCCTCGCTCACGCCGCGCGCGGCGATGACCATAGGCACCGCCGGCTTTGCGGCGGCGCTGGCCATCACGCAGCTGGAACACAATGGCCTGCAGCCGGGGCAGGGGCCGGTGGCCGTCACTGGCGCCAGTGGCGGCGTGGGGCTGATCGCCATCGACATGCTGGCGCGGCGTGGCTATGAAGTGGTCGCCTTCTCGCGCAAGCCCGAGGGCGCGCAGCTGCTGCAGCGGGTGGGGGCGCACAGCGTCGAGCTGTTTGATGCCGCGGCGCTGTCGGCGCGGCCGCTGGAGAGCGAACGCTGGGCCGGCGGCATCGACAATGTCGGCGGGCCGCTGCTGTCCTGGCTGCTGCGCGGCACGCGCACGCTGGGCAGCGTGGCCTCGGTGGGCCTGGCCGGTGGCGCGGAGCTGAACGTGAGCCTGATGCCCTTCCTGCTGCGCGGCATCAACCTGCTCGGGGTCAACTCATCCGGCACCCTGCGCGACAAGCGGCTGGCCGTCTGGCAGCGCATCGGCAGCGATCTGGCGCCGCGGCACCTGGATGCCATCGGCACGCGCGTGGTGTCGCTGGCGCAGCTGCCCGATGCCTTCGAATCCCTGGTCAGCGGCCGCAACACCGGCCGCACGCTGGTGCGCATCCATGACGCCGGCTGAGCCGGCCCTGACACAGGCGCAGCTGGAGGCGGCGCGCCAGCAGCTGCTGGCCACCATCATCCTGATGCTGGAGGCGGTGTTCGAACCCACGGCCATTCCGGTGCTGGCGACGCTGCATCCGGCCGACATGCTGCCGGGTGGCGCGCGCGTGCCGGGTACTTCCTACGAGCTGCCGGCAGCCACCGCAGCGCGCACCATGAGCGCACTGCTGGCCCTGCGCGGCGGCAGCGCCGATGCGCTGCTGCAGCAGCTGGCGGCGGCCGACATCACCGCGCGCCTGGCGGCCATCAAGGGCCAGGCGCCGCCGATGCTTGCGAGCCTGTATCCCTGGTGTGTGCCGCAGCCCGTGCCCGCCGGCACGCTGGTCGAAACGCTGAGCCGGCTGTATGTCGCCGCCACGCAGGTGCTTACCGTGACGCAGCTGCGGCGCATCGACCAGCAGTGCCAGGAATGGACGCGTGACCCCGCTTCGATCGACCGCACGCCGGTGCAGCAGTTCGTTGCGCGCTTCGTGCGCAACGCGCCGTGAACGAGGCCGGCGCGCCCGCGCGCGCATCGCCTGCCAGCGAGCGCCTGCGCGCAGGCGCGCAGCTGCTGGGCGTGGCGCTGGACGCGCGGCAGATCGCGCAGCTCGAACAGCTCAGCGCGCAGCTGCTGCGCTGGAACAAGGCCTACAACCTCACCGCGATCACCGACCCGGCCGAGATCCTGACCCACCACCTGCTGGATTCGCTGGCGGCGCAGCCGGACCTCGCCGGCACCACCATCGCCGATGTGGGCACCGGTGCCGGCTTTCCGGGCCTGCCGCTGGCCATCGTCAACCCGGCGCGCCAGTTCACGCTGATCGACGCGGTGGACAAGAAGCTGCGTTTCATCGATCACGTCACCCGCGAACTGCGGCTCGGCAATGTCCGCACGCTTCATGGACGAGTCGAGCAACTGACGGCCATGCAGCCCTTCGACAGCGTGATTGCACGCGCCTTCGCGCCCTTGCCGCGGCTGGCGGCCTGGATTGCGCCGCTCTGCGATGCGCACACCAGAGTGATTGCCATGAAGGGGCGCTGGCCGGAACCCGCCAGCGCTGAATCCGATG
>JBEVNO010000065.1:0-6120 GCA_040508085.1 Steroidobacteraceae bacterium | reverse complement strand
CGGCATGACCCTGGGCGAAGCCGAAGCCATTCACGACGCGCCGCTGCTGCTGGCCCTGAAGACCGGCAACGACACCCGCCTTGCACCGCCGGCGGACATGCGCATCTGGGTCGGCAGCGTGCTGGGCGTGATGGGCCCGCGCCAGCAGGTGCACGACTTCGCCCAGAACCACTTCCTGCGCATGTCCTCGCGGCTGCGCAACCTGGGCGACCTGTTCAATCCGGCGCGCGCGGGCATCTCCGAAGCCGTGGTGCCGCCGACCTCGCGCTATATCGGCAAGAGCGCGCGCGAGCTGCGCCTGCGCCAGCAAGCCGGCATCAGCCTGCTGGCGATCAACCGCGACAAGAAGGTGATGCGCGAGGACGTGCGCAAGGTCGCGCTGCGCGCCGGCGACATGCTGGTGTTCCACAGCATCTGGACCGACCTGGCGCAGGCGGCCAAGAGCCGCGACTTCGTGGTGGTCGCCGACTACCCCAAGGGCGAGCAGCGCCCGCACAAGTTCAAGATCGCGATGAGCATCTTCGCCCTCACCATCCTGATCGCGCTGACCTCCAAGCTGCCCGTGGCGCTGACCCTGATGACCGGCGTGGCCGGCATGCTGTTGACCGGCGTGCTGCGCATGGACGAGGCCTATGCCTCGATCAACTGGAAAACCATCTTCATGATGGCCGGGCTGATCCCGCTGGGCTGGGCCATGGACAGCAGCGGCGCGGCGGCATGGGTGGCCGGGCACACGATCGACCGGCTGCCCACCGGCATTCCGGTGTGGGTGCTGGAGATCGCGCTGGCGCTGCTGACCACGGTGTTTTCATTGGTGATCAGCCATGTCGGCGCCACCATCGTGATGGTGCCGATCGCCGTGAACCTGGCCTTGGCGGCGGGCGGCAATCCCACCGCATTTGCGTTGATCGTGGCGCTTTCGGCATCCAACAACCTGATGACGGCCTCCAACCCGGTCATTTCGATGATCACTGGCCCGGCCAATTACACCCCGCGCGAACTGTGGCGGGTCGGCGCACCGCTGTCGCTGATCTACACGATCGTGGTGGTGCTGATGATCAACCTGATGTTCCGGGGCGGCTAAGGCCGGGCGACGTCCGCAGCGGTCAGGCCAGGAATACCTCGCCATCGCGGACCTGGACCGGTACTGCACGCAGGCGGTCGCCGCGGCACGGGCCGGCCACGCAGTCGCCGTCATCCAGCGAAAACGATGCCCCGTGCGCGGCGCAGACCAGATGACCCTCGCGGCTCTTCAGGAACTGCCCCGGTGCCCAGTCCAGCCGGCGGCCGGCGTGGGGACAGATGTTCAGCCACGCCCGCACGCTGGCCCCGTCCCGATACAGCACCAGCGATTCCGCATCGCCGTCCAGCAGCGCCTCCACCTCGGCAAACCCCGCCTCGGCAATGGCGTCCAGGCGGATGAGGGCGGTGGCGGTCGAGCGCGGATCGGACATGGGTTCACGGGTCGTGGAAGGGCCTGCAAGTGTCGCACGCCCTCATCTCGCTGGCTCGGCCATGAACACAAGTCATTGATTCGCAATGCGCACCCACGCAATTTAACGAATATTTCACTCAATGACAGAGGTCACCCCCGATACTCGTAGCTCGCTGACTTCAGCCAGAAAGAACCGCCATGTACAGCCGATTTTTCCAGTTCAACCAGTTCCGTGCCCTGTTCGCGCCGCGCAAGCCGCGCCACCCGCTCGTGCGGGTTGCAGCCGGCCTGCTGGGCCTGGCGATCCTGGCCGCGCTGGTGTTCGTCGGTGTATTCGTGGGCGCGGCGATGATCATCGCCGGCGTGGCATGGAAGCTTCTCGCACAGCGCAAGACCGCGCGCACCGCTCCGTCGCAGGTTGTGGACGGCGAATACCACGTAGTGCGCAAGACCGCCCTGCCGCTTTCGCGCTGAGCCCGTGCGCGCGCCGCCACCGGCGCGCGCCATTCCCCCCGCTGCCCTGCGCGCCGCCGAATGCGGCATGACAATCCGCGCATGCGCGTTCTAGACTGCCGCGACTTCCCTTTCCAGGACGCGAGCATGACCGATGTAATCCCCACGCCCGTGCAGCCGCGCATCCCCGTTGCCGGCGGCGGCACCTTCCCGGTGCGCCGCATCTACTGCGTGGGCCGCAACTTTGCCGATCACGCGCGCGAGATGGGCGCTGCGGTGCCGGCCGCCGATGATCGCGGCCGCCCGATGTTCTTCAGCAAGCCGGCCGATGCGATCGTGGTCGGCCATGACGATGTGATCCCCTACCCGTCCGCCACCCAGAACCTGCACCACGAGGTGGAGCTGGTCGTGGCGATCGGCCAGGACGCGCCCGAGGGCGAGCTGCCGGTCGACCAGGCCGAAGCGCTGGTGTTCGGTTACGGCGTCGGGCTGGACCTGACCCGCCGCGATCTGCAGGCCGACGCCAAGGCCAAGGGCCATCCGTGGGATCCGGCGAAGGGGTTCGATCATTCCGCGCCGATCAGCGAACTCGTGCCGGCCGGTGAAGTCGGCGATCTGGCCGCGCTCAACCTGTCGCTGGAAATCAACGGCGAGGTGCGCCAGCAATCGCTGCTGGACCAGATGATCTGGAACGTGCCGGAAATCCTGCACGAACTGTCCAAGCTGTGGGCCCTGCGCGCCGGCGATCTGGTCTTCATGGGTACGCCCTCGGGCGTGGCCGCTTTGAAGCCCGGCGACCGTTTCAGCGCACGCCTGGAGAACGTTGCCGAGCGCCACGGCATCATCGCGGGATGACACGCGCCACGCTAGGCTGAACCACCCTTTGATTCCCCCCGCAAGGAGACCCTGATGGGCGTACTGACTGAGTTCAAGGAATTTGCCATGCGTGGCAACGTCATCGACCTGGCGGTCGGTGTCGTGATCGGTGCCGCGTTCGGCAAGATCGTCACCGCCCTGGTCGACAAGATCATCATGCCGCCGCTGGGCTGGGTGATCGGCCGCGTGGATTTCTCGGAGCTGGCCTGGACCTTGGCCCCGGCACGGATCGATCCGACCGGCAAGGAGATTCCGGCCGTGGTGATCGGCTACGGTGATTTCCTCAACACGGTGGTGCAGTTCGTGATCGTGGCGTTCGCCATCTTCATGGTGGTCAAGTTCATCAACCGCCTGGCCCGCAAGAAGCAGGCCGAGCCGGCCGCACCGCCGAAGCCGAGCGAAGAAGTGCTGCTGCTGCGCGAGATCCGCGACAACCTGAAGTCGTAACGGGTTCGCCGTCATCTGACGCAGCTCCGAAAACCCCGCTACGGCGGGGTTTTCGCATTTGGAAATCAGTGTCCGCCGATCCATGACCTTGCGCCCATGTGCGCCACGGGCAGGCTGCTAAGCTCGGATGCTTCCGATCCCCTGTCTTCCGGAGCTGTCCATGCGTCGCCGCGTCCTTGCCATCGCATCTTCCCTTGCCCTGTTGGCCGCGCCCGCCTTCGCGGCGACCGGCACCACCACGCTGCCGCCCAAGTCGCTGGCCACCGCCGCCGAACTGCGCGAGCAGGCGCTCAAGGACGACACCGGCTGGAAGGTCGTCGAATCGCTCACCACCGAGATCGGGCCGCGCCTGGCCGGCAGCGAGGCCGATGCCCGCGCCGTGGCCTGGGCCGTGGCGAAGTTCAAGGCACTGGGCTTTGACAAGGTCTGGACCGAACCGGTCACCTTCCCCAAGTGGGAGCGCCGCAGCGAACACGCCCAGGTGCTGGGCAAGCATGCCCAGCCGCTGACCATCACCGCGCTGGGTGGCAGCCCGGCCGGTACGGTGGAAGCCGAAGTGGTGCGCTTCGCCGATCTGGCCGCACTGCAGGCGGCGCCGGAGGGCGCGCTGAAGGGCAAGATCGCCTTCGTCGATTACCAGATGACCGCGCACCGCGATGGGCGCGATTACGGCAATGGCGGCGCAGTGCGCAGCAAGGGGC
The DNA here is from genome assembly GCA_040508085.1 of Steroidobacteraceae bacterium. GTDB lineage: Bacteria > Pseudomonadota > Gammaproteobacteria > Steroidobacterales > Steroidobacteraceae > ZC4RG30. Next base: position 2,208 of record JBEVNO010000065.1, on the reverse strand, counting down.
CCTCCGAAGCGATCCGCAAGGGCGCGGTCGGTTTCATCATGCGCTCGGCCGGCACCGATTCGCACCGGGTGCCGCATACCGGCATCACCCGCTTCGATGAAGGCCTGACCCCGGTGCCGGCCGCGGCCCTGTCGGTGCCCGATGCCAACCAGCTGGCGCGCCTGGTCGCGCTGGGCAGCACCACGCTGAAGATCAGCCTGGACTGCGGCTGGGATGGCAAGGCCACCTCGTACAACGTGATCGGCGAGATCACCGGGCGCAGCCTGCCCAAGGAAGTGGTGGTGATCGGCGGCCACCTGGATTCCTGGGATCTGGGCACCGGCGCGGTCGACGACGGCGCCGGGGTCGGCATCACCATGGCCGCCGGCCATCTGATCGGCCAGCTCAAGCAGGCGCCCAAGCGCACCATCCGCGTGATCGCGTTCGCCAACGAAGAACAGGGCCTGTACGGCGGCAAGACCTACGCCGAAAACCAGGCCGGCAACGTGGCACTGCACCAGCTCGCCGCCGAAAGCGACTTCGGTGCCGGCCGCATCTATGCTTTCAACACCGGCTCGCCGAACCCGGAAGGCTCGCGCGAGGCGACCCGCCAGATCGCCGAGGTCCTCAAGCCGCTGGGGATCGAATACGCCGCCGACAAGGGCGGCCCGGGGCCGGATGTCGGCCCGCTGGCGGCCAAGGGCGGCGCATGGGCGTGGCTGGCGCAGGACGGCAGCGACTACTTCCACCTGCACCACACCGCCGATGACACGCTGGACAAGATCGACCCGGCCGCACTGGCGCAGAACGTGGCCGCCTACACCGTGTTCGCGTATCTGGCCGCCGAGGCCGATGGCAGCTTCGGCAGCGAAGCCAAGCCGACGACGCCGCCGAGCGAGTGATCCAGATCCCGGTGGCGGTCCATTTCCCCGCCACCGGGAGCAAGAAGGCGCGCCCAGGGTCAGGACGCAGCGGTCTCGGCCCGAAATAACGCAGCGCCCTTTCAGTCGTTCAACTGCGCCAGGCGTGAGTGGTAGGCAGTGCTCATGCAGACCACATCCTGGCAGACATCACGCTGGTTTCTCAGCCACTCGCCTTGCTCAGCCTTGATGGCACTGGGATCGGTCGACACCGTCCGAGCCCGCTTGTAAGTGGCTGCCATCGCCAGATCCAGTTCGGCCAGTGTGGCATCGGAACAGATCAAGTGCTCTGTGGCCGAGCCATCCTTGGCGCAGTCAAAGCTCCGGGAAATGGCGCCGGCCACCGCACCCTCTGCATCGGAAGTGTCCCCGTAGTCGTCCACCTTTGCGGCACCGGCCGCATCGTAGACCTGCTCGCCCGTTTCGTCCGGTGCAACAGCGGTGTCCTCGTCCACGTTCATTGATACTGGCGCAGCGGCAGACTCGGCCTGTGCTTGCCTGTTCGTCAGGTTGCTTGCCACCGAGACGCTCAACTGCAGACCGCTTGCCGAAGCCGGCTTCGGGCGTTACTACTGTGCGCCTCCAATTTGACCCGCCCCACCATGTCCGCAACGCTCAAAGAGCTGCAGCACTTCTACTGGTACTGCCACATTGCAGCCGAAGTCATCGCCACGCTACCCAGCAATGAGGCCACGCGTGCCGTTTCGCGAAACGCGGTGCGCATGGCGACACTCAACGTCGTCGGCAGGAAAGGCATCGGCATTGCGAGTGATGACGCCCACCGCATCAAGCAAGAAACTGGGAAGGACTGGTACAAGTGCGGGCTTATCCGGGAGCATGCCGTCCCCGTCAGCGAGATCCATCGGCGCGTCGTTTCGGAGATAAGCAGACCGATGACGCCCGAGCAGGCTGTGATCGCAACCGGGGCGCTGAAGACGGATATGGCTGCCTCTGGGTTGGATCGCACCGCCATCGATGCGTTCCCTGCAAATCCTGCGGCGTGGGCGGCCGTGCGCATCATCCGAGCCTTGGCACATATCTGCTGGGTGAGCGCGGAGGACGACCGGAAACTGGGCGGCGCACGCACGGATGGCAGTGTCAATCTTCGCAAGAGCATGCCGGGCAACTGGGATGGCGAAGACCCGCTCGCGCGCTACAAGCACGCCGATATAAACGTAAGCCCCATTTAGGCCTACGGCCGTTACACAGCTGAGTGCGGCCTTCCAGGCACTGTCGATCCATAAGCCACTCAACGGCGGTCTTCGAGCAGCACGCCACCGGGTGAGAAAAAAAAAGCCCGGTCGCAAAC
>JBEVNO010000009.1:0-35708 GCA_040508085.1 Steroidobacteraceae bacterium | reverse complement strand
CTGGCGAAAGGCTGTTCTTCATTCCAGGTGACACACGAAGCATGGTGCTCGGCAAGACGAGGAAGCTGCGTGTTGCGGAGCCGCCGAAAGCGCCGGTGTTGCCGTACTACAAGCAGTGGATACCCTGGATTCTCTAGCGCTACGCAACGCGTGCCCAGAACAGCCCCACCCGCGCCGTAAACGACCCATCAGCTTCGATGGCCAGCCCGTCGCGCACTTCACGCGGCGCGCCGGTCTGCAGGCGGCGAATGGCGGCGGCATCCTCGGCCGGGGTGCGCATGCGCTGCACCCATGAGGCGAATTCCAGCCGCACCGGCCATGACCGCGCTTCCAGCACTTCGAATCCTGCCGTGTTGATCAGCGCGCGCCATTCGCTGCAGGTGTAGTCACGCACATGGCTGGGATCGCGCAGCAGCTCCGCTGCCTGCAGGTGGGTGTCGAGCAGCGGTGTCGATCCACCCAGGATGTCGACCATCAGCAGGTGCCCATCCGGCCGCAGCACGCGGCGCATCTCGGCCAGTGCGGCGGGGACATCGGGCCAGTGGTGGGCACTGTAGCGGCTCGCCGTCACCGCATATTCGCCATCGTCAAACGGCAACGCAGCCGCGCTGGCCTGGCGGGTGCGGACATTGGGCAGGCCTCTGGCGGCGGCGGCCGCTGCCACCGTGCCGAGCATGCCGGGAGAGGGATCAACGGCAGTGACCTGCGCCACGACCGCTGCCAGCGCGAAGGTGAGGTGACCCGCGCCGCAACCGACATCCAGCGCTGTTGCCTGGGGAGCTACCGAAGCCGCGACAGTCAGGACTGCATGCGCGAGATCCGGACCAGCCGCATGCACCGCGCTGTGCAGGTAAGCACCAGCCTGGGCATCGAACTGCTGCAGTACCTGCTGCTCGTGGGAAGTCATCGTCCAGGCTCCGTCGGATTCGACCCGATGCTGCACCGTTTGCGACCAGGTTTCCATCGCCCACGAAAAAGCCGCTGTGACAGCCGGCGAAGCCCGTGTCACAGCGGCCGGATCAAACTCGCCTTATGGCAGTCTGATCAGCGCACTGCGCCGCGACGGAACAGGTTCACGATCGCGAGCAGGATCACAGCGCCGCACAACGATACGAAGAACGTGCCGAAGCTGAGCCCCGAGCTGTTGATGGTGCCAACGCCCACCAGCGGGCTGACCACGAGGCCACCGATGAAGGCACCCACGATGCCGACAATGATGTTCAGGAAAATGCCCTGCTGGGCATCACGGCGCATGATCACGCTTGCGAGCCAGCCGACCACGCCACCAACGATAAGCCAGACGAGAAAATTCATGATGCACTCCAGGTTCGAAACAAGATGGGTGCATTACAAACGTTGCGCGACTCCGCGGACAGCCATGCGCCAGCGGTAGATGGCGTAGGACGCAGCTGACGATCACCAATTGTCCGGCCGCTATTTGCCAGCCGCAATCGAGCTTGCGCCGGGCGCCCTTGGTCCCTGCTGGCTCAATGCCACACCGCCCAGGATCAATGCGCACGCGATGGCCATGGTCTGCGTCACCGCCTCATCCAGCACCAGCCAGGCCCACATGACGCCGAACAGCGGGATGAGATAGGTCACGGTGGCGGCGCGCGGCGCGCCGATGCGGTAGATCAGCCGGTAGTAGAGGACAAACGCGAGCCCGGTGCACAGAATGCCGAGGGCCAGGGCTGACCACCAGGCATGCGCGGTCACGGGTTGTTCCGGCCAGGTGAGCAATGCCAGCGGCGCCAGCAGCAGGCTGGCACAAAGCAGGTTGGCTGCGGCCACGGCACTGGGCGGCAGGCCTGCCAGATAACGCCGCGCCAGATTGATGCCGACGCCATACAGCAGCGCCGCCAATGTGCCCGCCAGCGCGGCGCTGCCCACGCTGGCGCCTTCGGTCTTGCCGCTGGCCAGCACCACTACGCCCAGGAAGCCGGCGATGAGGCCGATGATGCGGCGGCCACCGATGCGTTCGCCGAAGAAGGCAAACGCGACAATGGCGGCGAACATTGCGGTGGTGGCATTGCTGATGGCACCGATGCCGGCCGGCGCGCGCTCCGCGCCCCAGGCGAACAGCGCAAACGGCAGCGCGGAGTTGATCGCACTGATGCCGGCGATGCGCAGCCAGGTGGGACCAGAGAAGTGGCGGCGCTCGCGCCACAGGAACGGCAGCAGCATCACCGCGCCCAGTGCCAGCCGCACTTCGACCAGCGCGAACGGCCCGAATGAAGGCACGGCTACGCGCATGAACATGAACGAGGCACCCCAGACCGCGCCGAGCAGCAGCAGCTCGACGGGCGTAATCCACGCCGGTTTCATGCCGGCAGCGCGTCCAGGTATTTCAGCGCGCCACCGGTGTTGAACAGCACCACGCGATCCTGCGGGGCGATGCTGCCCGAGGTGACCAGTTGCCGGATGGCAGCCAGCGCGGCGGCGCCCTCGGGCGCGGCACTGATGCCTTCCAGCGCACCCAGCTCCAGCATGCCGTCCACCATGGCCGCATCGGACACCGCCAGCGCGGTGCCACCGCTTTCCCGCACGGCACGCAGCACCAGGAAATCGCCCACGGCGCGCGGCACGCGCAATCCATCGGCCACGGTGGTCGGGTTTTCCCACGGTGCGGCGTGTGTCTCGCCGCGTTCGAAGGCGCGCACGATGGGCGCGCAGCCATCGGCCTGGACCGACACCATGCGCGGGCGTCTGCCGCGCGGCACCCAGCCGATGCTTTCGATTTCCTCGAAGGCCTTCCACATGCCCACCATGCCGGTGCCACCGCCAGTGGGGTAGATGATCCAGTCCGGCCACTGCCAGTCGAGCTGTTCGGCCAGTTCGTAGGCCATGGTCTTCTTGCCTTCGATGCGGTACGGCTCTTTCAACGTGGAGACGTCGTACCAGCCCAGCGGCCCGCCTGTTTCCGCGGCGACGCGGCCGGCATCGGTGATGACGCCATCCACCAGCGTGGTCTCGGCGCCATACAGCACGCATTCGCGGATGAAGGGCTTCTTCACGTCACGCGGCAGGAACACCTTGGCGGCCAAACCTGCACGCGCCGCATAGGCGGCCATGGCATTGCCGGCGTTGCCGGCGGAAGGCACCGAAACGGTGGTAGCGCCCAGCGCCCGCGCCCGCGTGATGGCCGCCGACTGGCCACGTGCCTTGAAGGAGTTCGTCGGGTTCAGCGATTCATCCTTCACATACAGCTGCGCAAGCCCCAGCCGCGCGCCCAGCCGCTGCGCATGGATCAGCGGCGTCATGCCCTCGCCCAGCGTCACGGGTTCCTCGTCGGCGTAGATGGGCATCAGCTCGCGATAGCGCCACATGTCCGGGCTGCGCCCGCGCAGCGAATCGCGTCGCCACTCGCGCGCGCCATCCAGGTCATAGCGCGCCAGCAACGGCGCGCCGCAGATGCACAGGTGATGGCGCTGGCGTGGGTCGAGCAGCGGCGCGCCGCAGGGACGGGAGCATTCCAGATGGGAAAAGTACGATACGGCGGACACGCAACCTCCGGAAAGACCGGCGCCTAGTGTCTCATCCCGGCGCCCGCGGGCGTAGAATCCGCGCCTGCGCAACGTCGCCGAGGCTCATGATGAAGCTCTATTACCTGAAGGGTGCCTGCTCGCTGGCCTCCTATATTTCGCTGGTCGAGGCTGGCCAGAAATTCGAGGCGTTCGAGATCGATCGGGCCACGAAGAAGGCCGCCGACGGCCAGGACGTTGCCTCCCTCAACCGCAAGGGCTATGCACCCATCCTGGTGCTGGATGATGGCTCCATCCTCACCGAGAACGTGGCCGTGCTCAGCTACATCTCCACCCTCGATGCTTCCGGCCACCTGGCACCGAAGCCGGGCACGATGGGATTTTTCCGCGTGCTGGAATGGCTGGGCTATGTGAATTCGGAAGTGCACAAGAACCTGAGCGGCCTGTTCCGTCCGGAAGTGCCGGAGGAGGCCAAGGCCCTGGCGCGCCAGGCCGCACTGGCGCGCTACACCTTCATCGACCAGTCGCTGGGCAACAAGCCTTACCTGACTGGCGAGCATTTCACCGTGGCCGACGCCTACCTGTATGTGACCATCAGCTGGCTGCCGCGCATCGGCGTGGACATCTCGGGCCTGCCGACACTGAAGGCATTCTACGAGCGCGTCCGCGCCCGGCCAGCGGTGCAGAAGGCGCGTACCGCGGAAGGGTTGGCGCACTAGCCAGTCGCGGCCATCCAGTTGAGAACCGTTCTCAACTGGATGCGCAAAGTGCTGTAAAACAGGCTGCACGCGCATTGCCATGACGCTGCAGTGACAATCGCCAGGGGCCCCGTCACTACGCTTTCTGCATGGCCCTGGCCGAACTCATAGTCCTCAACCGACGCAGCACCGCAGGCCCGCCGACGGTGCTGCTGCCCACCTCGCTGGTGCTGGGCACCTGCCTGCGCGAGGTGCGCATCGCGGTGATGGAGGTGGGCCGGCAGCCCTCGACCCTCGCCGCCCATGCGGCCGACTATGAGCGCTATACCGGCGCCGAGGCCTACCGCTTCCTGCTGCAGCTGGCCTGCGGGCTGGAGAGCGAGATTGCCGGCGAGACCGAGATCCTCGGCCAGATCAAGCAGAGCTGGCGCGACTATGAACTCGCGCGGCCGGATGAAGCGCGCGAACTGCGTCCGTGGATCCAGCGCCTGCTGCAGGATACGAAGGAGATCCGCAGCGAATACGTGGTGAGCCTCGGCAGTGCCACCTATGGCTCGCTGGTGCGGCGCCTGCTCGGCGGGCAGGTCCGCGGCCCCACCCTGCTGCTGGGCGCGGGCCAGCTGGCCGAGACCATCCTGCCCTTCCTCGATACCGGCGAAGTGCTGGTATGGAACCGCAGCGCCGAGCGCGCTGCCGCCATGCTGGCGCGGCAACGTGCCGCGCAGGTGCAGGGGCGCGTGCACCTGCTGCCGCCCACTGCCGAAGCCGAGGACGCGGCCTGGCTGCGCGCCCATGACGTGGTGATCTGCATTCCCGCCGATGCCGGCCGCGATGCCGCGCGCGCCGCGCTGTGGCGCCACCATGGCGCGCACGATGGCCGCGTGCTGCACCTGGGCATCACCGACCCCACCGGCAGCGCCTGGCAGAACCTGCCACACATCGCCACGCTGCAGGACCTCTTCGGCCTGCGCGATACCCAGGCCTCGCAGCGCGAGCTGCAGCTGGCCAAGGCGCGCCGCGCCTGCCTGAACAAGGCACAGCTGGCACGGCTGGATGATGCCGATGGCTCGCGCGCCGGCAGCTCCAACCACGGCTGGGAAGACCTGGCCGTGTTCCAGGCTTTCAGCTACTAGCCGCGTAAAGCCCTAGAATTCCCTCATGAGCAAGACCAAGACCCTGCGCCTGGGCACGCGCCGCTCCGCGCTTGCATGGATACAGAGCAGCCAGGTGGCCGCGGCGCTGCGCGCGGCGCACCCGGATCTGGAAGTGGAGCTGGTGGGCATCGAGACACGTGGCGACCGCGTGCTCGACAAGCCGCTGTCGCAGATGGAAGGCAAGGAGTTCTTCACCGCCGAGATCGACATCGCGCTGCGCGAGGCGCGCGTGGATTTCACCGTGCACTCGCTGAAGGACCTGAGCCTCGAGCGGCCGGCGGACTTCGTGCTGGCCGCGGTGCCACGCCGCGCCAACCCGCGCGACTTCGCGCTGTTCGCACCGGATGTGCCGCATCGCCTGGCCGACGGCACGCCGCTGCGCATCGGCACCTCCTCGCCGCGTCGGGCCGAGCTGCTGCCGACCTTCTTCGCACGGGCACTGCCGCACGCGGCCCGCAGCCAGATCACGCTGGAGAGCGTGCGTGGCAATGTCGACAGCCGGCTGCGGCGGCTGCACGAGCCGCGTGGTTCCGAGCGGCATCTGGATGGCGTGGTGCTGGCGTTCGCAGGTCTCGCGCGGCTGTATGCCGATACCACCACCGAGCGCCAGGGCCGGCAGCTGCTGGCAGGCCTGCTCGAGGGCCTGCACCTGATGGTGCTGCCGCTGACCGACAGCCCCGGCGCGCCGGGCCAGGGCGCGCTGGCGGTGGAGTGCCGGGCCGACGACCACGACACGCGTGCCCTGCTCGCCGCCATCGAACACCCGCCTTCGCGCGGCGCCATCGCCATCGAGCGCGCATTGCTGGCCGAACATGGCGGCGGCTGCCACCAGCGCTTCGGCGCCACGCTGCAGTGGTTGCCGGAGCTGGGGGGCCTGCTGCGCATCGCCGGCCGCAATGCGCAGGATGCGGATCTGGACGAGACGCGCTTCCTGCCCGACACCGTGCTGCCCGGCCTGGTCGGCGAGGTGCATGCCTGGGATGGCAGCACGGCCGAGCGGGCTGCGGCCACGCCGCTGCTGGATGTCGGCCATCTGGCGCCGCAGCTGCGCCACGAGGCCGTCTTCATCGCCCATTCGCGCGCGCTGCCCGAAAACGCCGCGGGCGCACTGGCGGGCCGCAAGGTGTGGACCTCGGGCAGCAAGAGCTGGTTCGCGCTCGCCGCGCAGGGCGTGTGGGTGCAGGGTTGCAGTGAAGGCCTGGGCGCCGAGCTCGCCGCGCAGCTCGTGGCGGAGCCGTTGCTGCAGCTGCCGCCGCCGGCACAGTGGGATGTGCTCACCCATGCCGGCGCCGTCGAGCCCTGGCAGGCCAGCAGCTGGAAGGGCGCCAATGTCATCGCCACTTACGCGGTGGCCAATGGCGACGCGCCGGACCGCGCGGCGCTGGCGACGGCCACGCATATCTACTGGAGCAGCACCGTGCAGTTTGAAAGCGGCCGCGGGCTCGCTCCCGCTCAGGCCTGGCACTCCAGTGGTCCGGGCAAGACGGCCGACCACATCCGCCATGCCGGCGTGCGCAACTTCCGCGCGTTTCCCTCCGTCGATGAGTGGCGCAAGTGGACAGCAAAGGCGCCCTGAGCGTCCAGCCCGGCAGGCAGTCGCGGCGCGTCGCCATCCTGGCGGGGCTGTGGCTGGTGGTGATCCTGGTGCTGGGTTTCTGGTGGGCCACGATCGTGCTGCGGCAGTCAGAACGCATTGCGGAGCTCAGCCAGCTTACGGGTACGCCGCATGCCGAGGCCGTAGCGGAGCTAAGCCGCACTGAGCGCATGCTGTTCTGGGAATCCGGCACCTTCCTGCTGCTGCTGCTCACTGTCTCCGGCGCGCTGTTCTGGTATTACCGCCGCGACATCCGCCGCGCGCGCGGCACGCAGGCCTTCTTCGCGGCACTGACCCATGAGCTGCGCACACCGCTGACCAGCGTGCGGCTGCAGACCGAGTCCCTTGCGGCGGGCGAGCCCACGCAGGAGCTGATCGACCGGCTGCTGGTGGATACGCACCGGCTGGAATCGCAGATCGACAAGACGCTGGAACTGGCGCGCATCGAGGGTGGCGGCACGCTGGCCGAACAGGCCATCCGGCTGGAGCAGTGGCTGGAGCGCGTGCTCAGTGGCATCGCCTCCACCGAAGGGGGCGCCGACCTGCAGGTTACGGTGGAAGCGGGCCTGCCACCGGTGAACGGCGACACTGCGGCGCTGCAGCTCATCCTGCGCAACCTGGTGGAGAATTCGCTGCGCCATGGGGAGCGCGAGCCGGTGCACATCGATGTGGACGCGCGGCGCTCGCGCCACGGCGTCGAGATCCGCTACCGCGATGACGGGCGCGGCTACGACGGCGATCCGCGGCAGCTGGGCCGGCTGTTCCAGCGTGGCGGGCAATCGCGCGGCACGGGTGTGGGGCTTTATCTGGTGCGCGTCCTGATGGATCGCATGGGCGGCGGCGTGGAATTCGCCAACGTGGCCGGCGGCGGCTTCGCCGTCACGCTGTACCTCACCACCGACGGCTGAAGGCCGCGCGCATGGGCGACACGACGCTGCTGCTGGTGGAAGACGATGCCAATGTCGCCGGCACGCTGGTGTCACGCCTGGCGAAGGAAGGTTTCGCGGTGACCCATGCGGGCAGTGTGCAGGCCGCGCGCGCCGCGCTGCAGGCGCGGCACTTCGCGGTGGCGGTGCTGGATGTCGGCCTGCCCGATGGCAATGGCTTCGAAGTGGGCCGCCACCTGCGCGAGCTGAGCCCCGCCACCGCCATGCTGTTCCTCACCGCCTGGGGCGCGCCGGAGGATCGCATCCATGGCCTGGAACTCGGCGCCGACGATTACATGACCAAGCCGTTCGCCTTCCGCGAACTGGTGCTGCGGCTCCACAACATGCTCAAGCGTGCGGGCGACATTGCCGGCAGCGCCGGCAGCGCCAGCGGGCCGGTGCGCATCGGCATTGCCAGTGTCGATTTCGACCGCTTCACCGCCACCAGTGGCGGCATCACCCACCGGCTCACGCACAAGGAATGCGCCGTGCTCAAGCTGCTGCTGGAACAATCCGGACGCGCCGTGAGCCGCGACGAGATCCTGTCCCGCGCCTGGGCGCAGGACGATTTTCCCACCGAACGCACCGTCGACAATTTCATCCTGCGCCTGCGCAAGCTGGTGGAACGCGACCCGGCCAATCCTTCCACCATCCGCAGCATCCGCGGCGTGGGCTATCAACTCGAGAACGCATCATGACCGAAACCGCCTTGACCGCCGCCCTGCACCGCCGCAACACCGGCCGACCGCCGGTGTGGATGATGCGGCAGGCCGGCCGCTACCACTCGCACTACCAGTCACTGAAGCGCTACAACGACTTCATTGCGCTGTGCAAGGAACCGCAGCTGGCCGCCGAGACGGCCATGGGCCCCATCCATGACTTCAACTTCGATGCGGCCATCCTGTTCTCGGACCTGCTGTTCCCGCTCGAGGCCATGGGCATGGGCCTCACCTATGCGCCCGGCCCGAAGCTCGCCTTCCATCTGCAGTCGCTGCTGGATGTGGAGAAGCTGCATGGCGGCGCGGAACGCGCGCAGTTCATGGATTTCCAGGCGCAGGCCATGCGCCTCACGCGCGCGCGGCTGCGCGGCGACAAAGGCCTGATCGGTTTCGTCGGCGGGCCATTCACGCTGTATGTGTATGCGGCGGCTGGCTCGCATGAGCGCGCACACGAGGCCGTGCCTGGCCTCACCAACGGCATCTATGACGCGTTCAACGCCAAGCTGCTGGACCTGCTGGCGCACAACATGGCGCTGCAGTCACGCGCCGGCGCCGAGTGCGTGGCGCTGTTCGATACCGCCGCCGGCGAGATCGACGCTGAAACCTATGGCCGTCACGTGGTACCGGTGCTCGCCGATGTGTTGCAGCGCTTCCGCAAGCTGGACCCGACCACACCGGTCACCTATTACTCGCGCGGCACCGGCCCGGCCTACTGGGACCAGCTGCACGACCTGCCCTTCCAGTGCCTGGGCATCGACTGGCGCCACGACATGGGTGAGGTGCTGGCGCGCTATGGGCAGCGCTGGGCCATCCAGGGCAATGTCGATCCGGAGTGGCTGCACCTGCCGTACGCGGAACTGGAGCAGCGGCTCACCGCATGGTTCGGCCGCATGCAGGCCGTGCCGGCGGAACTGCGCCGTGGCTGGATCTGCGGCCTGGGCCACGGCGTGCTGCAGCGGACACCGGAGGCCAATGTGCGGCGCTTCGTGACGCTGCAGCGGGAGATGTTCGGGTGATACGCCTGTCGCCGGATCTGCTGGCACGCCACAGCGCGCCCAGTGCCCGGTACACCAGCTATCCGACCGTCATGCACTGGGGTGCCGCGCCGGCGGCGCAGCAGTGGCTGGCCTGGCTCGATGCGGCGCTCACGCCGCCGCAGGCGCGCGCCGGGCTCTATGTGCATATCCCTTTCTGCCAGGCGCTGTGCAGCTTCTGCGGCTGCAACATGCGGCTGGTGCGCAACCACGCGCTGGCTGCGCCCTATGTCGAAACGCTGCTGCATGAGTTCGCGCTGTACCGCGCCGGCCTGAGCACCACGGACCTCGCAGTGGGCGAGCTGCACCTGGGCGGCGGTTCGCCCACCTACCTGCCGGCCAGCGCGCGGGACCGGCTGCTCGACGGCCTGCTGCAGCACGCCCGCATCGCCGCTGGCGCGGATTTCGCCATCGAGGCGGATCCGCGCAACACCACGCGCGAGCAGCTGCAGGTGCTGCGGCGGCATGGCTTCAACCGGCTCAGCATCGGCGTGCAGGATTTCGACGCGCGCGTGCTGGAGATCGTCAACCGCGTGCAGACCGAGGCGCAGACGCGGCAGCTGGTGGACAGCGCGCGTGAGCTGGGCTTCAGCACCATTGGCGTGGACCTCATCTACGGCCTGCCGCTGCAGACCCTCGACAGCCAGCACGCCACCTTCGAAACGCTGGCACGGCTGCGCCCCGAACGCGTCGCCTTCCTGCCCTATGCGCATGTGCCGTGGATCAAGCCCAGCCAGCGCCGTTACACCGAGGCGGACCTGCCGGACAGCATGCTGCGGCAGCAGCTGTTCCTGCGCGGCCGTTCGGCACTGGCTTCGATGGGCTATGCCGAGATCGGCATCGATCAGTACGCACTGGCGCATGACCCGCTGGTGCCGGCGCTGGCCGCGGGGCAACTGGCGCGCAACTTCATGGGCTTTACCGCCAGCGCCACCGATGCATTGATCGGGCTCGGCGTCTCGGCCATCGGCCAGACACCCGCTGCCTATGCGCAGAACGAGAAGAACCTGCAGCAGTACGAGACCCGCCTGGCGGCCGGTGAACTGCCGCTGCAGCGCGGCCATGTGCAGAGCGCCGACGACCTGCAGGTGCGCACGCTGCTGTGGCGCCTGTTTTCCGGTTCGAGCGCGCCGCTGGAAGCCTCGATGCGCGCCGCGGATTGGTGGCCGCAGGCGCGCGGCGAACTGGAACTGCTGCGCGATGAGGGTCTGGTCGAGCTGGCTGAGGATTCCCTGGCTGTCACCGCCAGCGGTCGCACCTTCCTGCGCACCATCGCCATGGTGTTCGACCACTACCTGCCACAGACCGCTGCGGCGTGAACTCGCTCAGGCGGCCGTCGGGCATCTTCCTCGCCTTCCTGCTGGCGCTGTGCGCGGCCATGCTGCTCGCCGCCATCGCCAGCCCCTGGGTGCAGGCGGCGCTGGCGCCAGTGGCCGTGTTCCCCCTGCATCGGGTGTTCTCGCGGCTGACCATGCTGGGCGTGATCGGCATCAGCCTGTGGCTGGCGCTGCGCTATCGGCTCGCGCAGCGCCAGCTGCTCGGCTATGGCACACCCCTGCCGCGTTTCCTGCGGCGCGCCGCCACCGGGCTCGCGGCCGGCATCGCACTGATGCTGGTGGCGCTGCTGCCGCTGTTCCTCCTCGACCTGCGCGAGTGGAATGCGCGCGTACCGGCGGGTGCGGCGGGCTGGGCGTTGCTGGTCCTGAAGGGCCTGGGCAGCGGCCTGGGGGTGGCGCTCATCGAGGAGACATTCTTCCGCGGCGCCATGCAGGGCGCGTTGCAGCGACAGGGCGCCACGCGCCTGGCGCTGTTAGCCGTGCCGCTGTTCTACAGTGCGGTGCACTTCCTGGGCCGCGCCGCGAGCGTGCCGTATGAGGAGGTCAATGCACTCAGCGGTTTCACGGCCTGGCGCGGATTCTTCGCCGGCTGGAGCCAGCCCCTGCCATGGCTCGATGCCTTCGTCGCGCTGTGGTTCGTCGGCCTGCTGCTGGCACTGGTGCGCCAGCGATGGGGCGATATCGCCGGCTGCATCGGCCTGCACGCCGGCTTCGTGGCGGCCATTGCGATATTCCGCAAAGTTTCCGCGCCCGCTGCTGCCCCGAACGACTGGTCATTCCTCGTAGGCAGCTTCGACGGCTTGCTCGGCATCTGGATCGCCCTGCTGGCGGCGCTCGCCTGCCTCGCGGTGTGGCGCCTCAGGGCGTGAAGAAGCCCTCGTCCACCGGCTTGTTGGCAAGGATCTCCGCGTGCGAGAGGCCCTTGATCTCGTGCGGGAACACCAGCCACTCGTCGGTCTCGCGGATGCAGTAATCCGGCTTCAGCTGCGTCTTGTTGCGCTTCGGCTTGGAATAGACGGTAGCGATGCGCACATTCTCCGGCATGTTGCGCCGGCAGCGGCGCTTCAGCACATCCAGCACCGCCTCGATGCTGCGGCCGGAATCGAAGATGTCATCGATCAGCAGCAGATGGTCCTCGGCGGTGAGCCGCGACACGAGATAATCGATGGCGTGCACGCGCACCTGCGCGGACTGCTGGTCGATGCCCGTGTATGAGGAGGTGCGGATCGCCAGGTGGTCGCAGTGGATGTTGTGGTATTCCAGCACCTCCTGCACGGCGATGCCGATGGGCGCGCCGCCCCGCCAGATGCCGACCAGGAAGGTGGGCCGGAAGCCGCTGCGGATGATCTTCATGCCCAGCGCCAGCGAATCGCGCAGCAGCGAATCGGCGGAGATGAATTCCTTCTTGATCAAGGCCGCGGATTCCGCGTCCTGGTTGCGCAGTGCCATCGGCCGATTATGGCAGCTTAGTGACCCTTCCGGTTGCGGGCGGCGCGACCGGCGAATGCCGGGCGAGATAGCTCTCCAGGACTTCCACGTCGACAGGACCGGCGAGACGATCGCGACCCTGCCGCAGCACGGTGAAGTTGTCGGAGGTGGCCAGGAAATCGTTGACGGTCACGCGGTACATCTGGTCCAGCTGCAGAGGCTGGCCGTGCAGCAGCAGGTCGCCGGGGGCGATACGCTCATCCTGTGGGCGGCTGGCCGTCCATTTGTACTTTAGTCCGCGGGACACCTGCACGAGGCGGTCGCCACCCCGCCACTGGTTCTCCAGCAGCGCCTTGATCTCCCCGCCGGTGAGACTCATGGTGACCAGGAAATTGCCGAAGGGATGCACCGCGAACACCTGCTCGTAGGTCATCTGCCCGTTCGCCGGAGCCAGGTCCGCGCGCACGCCGCCCTGGTTGGTGATGGCGATCTGCGCGCCGCCGCGCGTGGGCTCAGCTGTGGCCTCCAGCTGCGCATCGGCGATCAGGTCGCCCACGATGCTCTCGCCGTTGTCGTCGGGCGCGCGCTGCATGGGTGCCTGCACGCTGCCCACCACGCGGTTGGCCAGCGGCGCGATGCTGGCGGACCACTCCGCCACCTGCTGCATCACCCTGGCATCGGCCGGCACCAGCGGGAACTGCGCCGGCAGCGGATTCTCCCGGCTGTCATTCACGACCGCGAGCTGCCGTGCGCGCGCGCTGCGCACATCGCCTGTCGCAGGGTCGATGGCGAGATCGATATCCGTGACCATGCGCCCTTCCGAGCCCGCACTGGTGACCAGCCGCCCGTTGCGCCGGCATACATAGGCACGATGTGTGTGGGCGCTGACGATGGCATCGATGGCTGGATCCAGGCGATCGACGATGCCGAGGATGGGCCCGCGGAAACCCGGGCAGGTCAGGTCATCGAAGCGGTCCTGCTCCGTGAAGCCGCCTTCGTGGATCAGCAGGATGATGGCCTCGATGCCACGCGCGCGGATCTCGCGCACCGCGGCATTGACGGCATCCGCCTCATCGAGGAACTGCACCTTGGCGACGCCATCACCACTGACCAGCGCCGGCGTGTCGCGCAGCACGGCGCCGACGAAGGCCACCGTCACCTTGCTGCCGCCGGGCAGCGCGATGTCCTTGCTGCCCCAGGCGGGGAACACCAGCTGGCCATTGCTGCGGTAACGCACATTGGCCGCCAGGTACTGGAAGTGGTTGAGCCCCTGCAGCCGCAGCAGCTCATCCACGCCGCGATCGAACTCGTGATTGCCCACGGCGCTGAACTCGAGCCCGGCTTCGCCCAGCGCCGCCAGCGTCGGCTCATGCTTCAGCAGCGCACTGAGCAGCGGCGAGGCACCGATGAGGTCGCCGCCGGCCACCACTGCGTTGCGCGGGTTCTCGCCGCGCAGCGCCTCGATGCGCCCGGCCAGCCAGGCAACGCCACCGGTGGGAAGCTGCAGATCCGGCCCGCCCTGTGGGGCGGGAATGCGCGTGGCCGTGCCCGGCACCTGCAGGTGGCCATGCAGGTCATTGAAGGCGATGAGCTTCACATCGACCAATGGACCTGGCACCGGCGGGCCCGGAACCAGCGGCGCGGGAGCCCGCGTGCCCGGCGCTGCGCAGCCGGCCAGCAGCAACAGCATCAGCCATGAACGGCGCATGTCTACCTCGACAGGGCTTTGACCAGTCCCGGCAGCCCGGCTTCGAAACGCGCGAAGGATTGTTCCAGCCGCCACTGCTCGCGTGCCTTGGCGCTGCCGGCAAGGAATTGCTCGCAGGCCGCACCCGGCCTGTCGAGACTACCGGCACAAGGTTTCACGCGTCTGGCAATGCCATCCTCCCACAGGCTGGCGCCCTCCAGGAACGAGTAGGTGAGGCCATCGCGGGAGATCTGCCGCAGCTGCGTGTAGCTGAGGCCATGCTCGGTCACCGCCCGCAGGTAGTCATGCGTCAGGTCAGCGCGTGACACGCCGGGATCATCCGACGAAAAGGCGACCGGCACGCCGGCGGCCAGATACACCGGCAGCGGATGCTCGGAGCCCTTCACCCCGAGGATCACATCGTTGCTGGTCAGGTTGATCTCCACCGCGATGCGCTCGCGCGCCATGCGTTGCAGCAGCGCCACCGCGCCTTCTTCGTAGACGATGTCCACGCCATGGCCGATGCGGCGCGCGCCGGCAATCTCCACCGCTTCGCGGATGTGGAAGCGCAGGTCGCGCGGCGGGGCCAGGCCAATGGTGAGTTCCCCGGCATGCAGCGTCAGCTGCACCTTGGGGTACTGCGTCTTCAGGAAGGCAAACATGCGCATGTGCAGGCTGTAGTCGCGCAGCGAGATCGGGCCGTCCTCGGGCTGCGCGATGTTCACGCCCACGTAGCGCTGGTCGGCGTTCACCACCGCGAAGGCCATCACCATGCGCCCGAATACCTGCTCGGGCGGGGATTCGCGGCCAATGGTCATCAGGTAGCGCAGCGTCACGGCACAGGCAGGCGTCGGCCTGCCGGTGCTGCATCCATTGAGCTCGGCCACCTGTCGCTCGGTGGCATCGATGCTGGCGCGCGCCAGCGGCATCAACTCGGCGGTCAGCGGCTTCAGCCGCTCGAAGCGGCCCGCCATGTCGGCCTCGTTCCACGGCTCGGCCGCGAACACGGGCCGCAGGTCGCGGCCGAGGTCCACGCCGGACATCAGTTCCAGGTAGTGGATGTTGTCGTAGGCCGCCTGCTCGCGATTGACCGCGATGGTGCGGGCCCGTTCGCCGGCCGTACCGAAGTTGAAGCGGCGGAAGCTGGCAAAGAAGCGCTCGTGTCCCGACACGCCCTCGTCGCGTACATCCGGGTCGTGGCGCCCCATCGACATGGCGTCGATGGCGTCGTTGTAGAGCTTGGTGTCCCGGGTATCCAGATCCTGCAGCGGCACGCTTACAGGTGGCGTGCAGGGCCCGCGGGCGAGAGTCCTGGTCTCGACAATGAGGCAGCCTTCACGGGCTGCCGCCCAGTCGATGAAATCCTCGGCGTAGATCGCGCCTTCGCTGTGCCGATGCAGATCGGCACCCTTGGGCAGCTGCTGCATCACCAGACGCAGCAGAGCCTCCGACCGCGCTGCCTGCTGCAGCAGCGCGTTGAGCCCGGCATCGGCGCGTGACTGCGCCGCTGCCGGGATGCTCATCAATGCCAGGGCCACCGTCAGGAGGCCCCGGCACATTCCATCGCGCATGCCCTGCGCCCTTAGAACTCGAGGCGCAGACCGATGCGGGCATTCCACAGCCCGATACGACCTGAGTTGATCAGGTTCGGCGCCGTGTAGTTGCTGTACACATACTGCGAGGCCGGGCCGCAGACCGCGCTCACCTTGTTGGTGCAATCCACCGTGACCAGCGCCTGGGTGGAACCATACGTACGGTACGAACCCCATTTGTCGTTGATCATGTTCAGCAGGTTCTCGAGGTCCGCGAAGACCTTGAACTTGCTGCCCTCGAAGAAGCCCGGCAGCTCCTGCTCCAGATGCATCCCGACGCTGAACCAGTCAGGCGAACGCTCCGTGTACTTGCCGATGACTTCGCCCTGCGTCAGGCCATTGGCCTCCACGAACGCCTTCACGGCATTGAACGTGGCCACGTTGGCATACGTCACCTTCGGATCCGCCGTGATGCTGCTGACATTGGGGATGTACATCAGGTAGCGCGTGGCCGAGCCAGTGGTGCCGAAGATCGAGCGCGAACCCGGCGAGTTCATCGTCAGGCTGTAAGGCGCCCCCGAGCGCAGCTCCGCGCCGAGGCTGGCGCGGGTCATCAGGTCACCCACGAAGGCCTTGTGGAAATCCAGGCTGAACTTCCAGTTGTTCTTCGTCTGGTAGGCCGAGGTGCCGTAGGCCGCCATGTTCGGGTCGTACATCGGTACGCCGTAGGTGCCGCTGGCGGTGGTGCCACCGCTGAACGGGTCGCCCATGTCGCTGAGGGTCTTGATGTCCTGCAGCGAATACGACAGACCGACATCGAACATGTCCCACGACTTGTTCATGCGGAACGAGTAGATGGTCGACTGGCCGCGGCTGGTGTTGCTCATCAGCAGGTCGGCGTTGGTGCCATTGGTGTAGGTATCCCGATACACCGGCCGCCCATCAGGCGCCGTGCCCACGCGCGTCAGGCGCAGGTCGGTGTACATGGCCGCATCCTTCACCCAGCTCTTGTATACGTCGGCGCCCAGCACCCAGCCATCGCCCAGCATGTTGCCAAGGCTGGCGCGGTAGTCGAACGACAGGTTGGTCTTCCAGGTCGACGGCAGCTTGAAGTCATCCGACATGGCATTGACCGGGGCGCCCGACAGTGCCGCCGTGCTGGTCGCCAGGTAGTTGAACAGCGCGGTCTGCCCGGCGATGTTCAGGCCGGTCACATTGTTCAGAGCCGCATTGCAGACATCCGCCGGCAGCACCGGCGACGTGGCCGCGGTCCCCAGGCGGCAGCCACCGGGTGCCGTCGGGCTGCGCGTGATGTTGGACAGCGTATTGCCGTACACACCCGCCACCGAGAAGCTGTTGCCGAGGAACACGTCCGGCGCGCCACCGTTGAACAGGCCGCCACCGGCACGCACCGTCAGCCGGTTCACCGGCTTCCAGGTCGCGCTGAGGCGCGGCTGGACCACGTCGAGGCCGTCGATGTTGCTGGTGTTGGCGAAGCCGTACCGGTTGGTGAAGAAGTTGTTCTGCGGCGGCTCGTCGCTCATCTTGTAGGTGTCCATGCGGACACCGGCCGTCACGTTCAGGCCCGGGATGACGTTCCAGCTGTCCTGCAGGCCGAAGGTCATCTGCTTGTAGCCGAAGCTCGCGACGACATCATCGAGGCTGCCGGTGATGGAGTACTGCCAGGTGAGCAGGCTGGCCTGGCGCGCCTGGTAGGCCGCCAGTGAATCGAAGTAGTACGAACCCAGCGAATTGGCCACGAACAGGTTGACCACGCCCACGTCGCTGTACGCCGCCTGCGCCTTCAGCGAGTGGTTGCCGATGTCGTAGCGCGCCACCAGCTCGAGGCCCTTCTGGTTCTGCTTCACGACGTCGGCCTGGCTGAAGGCTTCGGTGCCGAGGTAAAGGCGCGGCGTGCCCGCCGTGGTGCCTGCGCCCTGGGTGCACTCGAAGATGTTGCCGGTGCTCACCGGGTCCAGGCAGACCTGGAACTGCGCGAAGCCGGCATCACCCAGCGACGAGGGAATCTTGTCGTAGGTGCGCTTGTTGGCGCGCAGCTCGGTGCTGAAGCCGCCGCCCCAGTTGGAATTCAGCTGCACCACATGCGAATCGACGTTCTCCGGCTCGTTGGTGGCATAAGAGCGGTAGTTGAGATTGGGCGAGGCGACTGAGGAGCTGCCCGTGCCGCTGGACTGCAGGTAGCCGCGCTGGAAGATGCCGGTGTACGACAGGCGGTGGCTGTCGTTGATGTTCCAGTCCAGCTTGCCGGTGTATTTCTTGTCGGTCTCCGGCAGCGTGGTGCGCAGGCCGAGCGTGTCGTAGCTGTACACGGCCTGCGAGATGGCCGAGACATTGTCCACCTGCGCCTGGGTGAGGTTGGGTACCACAGTGGGGGCGCCGGCGAGGCCGAACCCCGCGGGATCACCCTGGTTCAGGTCCTCGTACGACAGCGCGAAGAACAGCTTGTCCTTGATGATCGCGCCGGACACGAAGGCGCCGAACACCTTGCTCTCGAAATCCAGCAGCACCGGCGTGCCGCGGCTCTTGTTGCCGGTGAGGTCGCTGTTGGTGAAGGAATAGAACGCCGACCCGGTGAAGTCGTTGCTGCCCGAACGCAGCACGACGTTGATCGAGCCGCCCTGGAAATCACCTTCGGTGATGTCGTAAGGGGCAACCTTCACGGACAGCTGTTCCACCGCATCCAGCGGCACCGGGCCGCGGGTGGTGGGCAGGCCGCCCTGGTTCAGGCCGAAGTTGTCGGAGAAGCGCACGCCGTCGACCGCGAAGCGGTTCATGCGGTTGTTGGTACCGGCAATCGCCACGCCACGGGTCGTCGGGGTGAACGAGGCATAGGGATCGTGACGCACGATGTCGCGGATATCGCGCTGCACCGAAGCCACGCCTTCGATGGCGTCGCGGTCGTAGGTGGACGAAGGGCCTGGTGACAGCGCCACGACCTGCTGGCCGGTGACCATGGCCTCATCGAGCACTTCCTCGCCGCCGCCCATGTCGATGGGCAGGTTCAGCGGCTCGGCCACGCTGAGGTATACCCCGTCGATGGAAGTGCTGGTGTGGCCACTGGCCGATACCGTGACCTTGTAGGGGCCGCCCGGACGCAGGCCGGGCGCCGAGAAGGCGCCGGTACCACCGGTGACTACCGTGCTGGTGGTGCCGGAAGGAGTGTGAACAATGCTGATGGTCGCGCCGGACACGGACGAGCCACCGGCGCTGACGATGCCGCGAATGGTCGAGGTGGTCTCCTGCGCCATGACAATGGTCGTGGAACACGCCAGGGCAACTGCCATGGCTACGCTAGATGGAAATAGACCTCTCATCGCTCAACTCCTTCGCTTTTGGATGCGCGCGCGCAGGCACTGCCTGATCGCCCATTGCACCGGTTGGATATGAAAAACTCGCGACATCACCGACCTGCGGTCCGGATGCCGAACGCCGCCTGGTAGGCCGTCCTGGTGGATTCCGCCGCTTTTTCCAGCAGGTCGGCCGCCGTCAGCCCACGCTTGTTCTTGAGGTCGGTACGGGCGCCGCTGGCGGCCAGCAGCCGCATGATTTCGCCGGCCTCGCTCGAGGGGTTGTCGCGGTTCTGCAGCAGCAGGTGCAGCGGCGTGCGGCCATTGTCGTCGACCACATTCGCATCCGGATTGGCGCGCAGCGCTGCCGCCACGGCCGATGCATGCCCGGCCGCCACCGCCGCGTGCAGGATGGTGCTGCCGTCGGCGGCCTTCACATTGCGGTCAGCCCCGGCCGCCAGCAGCAGCTGCATGGATTCGGCCGAACCGCCCTCCGCTGCCAGCAGCAGCGGCGTCTTGCTCGGCACCTTGTAGTCACCGGTCTTGAAGTTGGGTTCGTAGCGCCACTCCACTTTAGGCGGCGCGCTCGGCAGGTTGGGGTCCGCGCCCCTGGCGAGCAGCAGCTGCACCAGCGCGGGCTGGCCGGCCAGCACGGCGGCATGCAGCAGCGTGTTGCCGTTGCGGTCGAAGGCTTCGAGATCGGCGCCGGCCTCGACCATCCGCGCCGCGAAGGCATAATCCTGCTGGTACATGGCCAGCTGCACCGCGCTGGTGGCCTCCGGGCCCACGTGCGTGGTGCTGCCACCAGCTGCGGCGATGGCTGCAGCCACCTGCGGGCTGCCGGACTTCAGTGCAAAGAACAGCGGCGTGAAGCCAGTGGCGGTTTCGCGATTCACGGCGGCGCCCCTGGCGAGCAGCAGCTGCACGTTGTCGAGGCGTCCCCTGGCTGCCGCCCACATCAAGGCGGTCTGGCCACGCTCATCCGCGTGCTCGACACGGGCGCCAGTGTCCAGCAGCCGCGCCACGATGGCAGCCGGCGCCGCGCCGGCACACAGGGCCAGCGGCGCCACGCCATCGGTGCGCACGCGCTGCACATCGGCGCCGGCATCCAGCAGCAGCTCCAGCACGGCGGCATCGCCATGCTCACAGGCCAGCATCAGCGGCGCGGCCGCGGGGTTGGTGGCCGCATCCGGCTTCGCCTTCGCCGCCAGCAGCAGCCGCACCATCTGCGCATCCTGGATTTCGGCGGCCCATGACAGCGGTGTTGCGCCATCCGGCAGCACGCGGTTCGGATCGGCGGCGCGCTGGCGCAGCAGCTGCTGCACCGTGGCGTAGTCGCTGGCGCGGATGGCCGGCAGCAGCTCGCCGTCGCGGCGCGGCGCAGACTGCGCCGCAGCGGCGAGCACCGCGGCAACAGCCGCAAGCAGCGTGGGCAGCGTGCGCAGGCTCACGCTGCCAGCTCGCTGATGGGCTGGCTGCTGTCGCCGAGGGTGCCCAGCTCGATGCCGAAGCGCTGCACCACTGCCAGCAGTGCGCGGCTGGAGGAAGTCTTCTTCGGCATGACCAGATGCCGGTTGCCCGGCAGGCCGCCGCCTGCCAGCAGGAATGCCAGGTTCTCCAGGTCATGTTCGTTGGGGTCGCCGAAGGCGGTACCCATCATCACCAGCGTGCTGTCGAGCAGCGAACCGGCGCCGTCACGGGTGGTTTCGAGCCGCTCGAGGAAATAGGCGAAATGCTGCATGTGCAGGCGGTTGATCGCGGAAATCCTGGCGAGCTTGTCGGCATTGCCGGCGTGGTGGCTGAGCATGTGGTGGGCGTCGCTGACGCCGACCTCGGGGTAGGTGCGGTTGCTGAGCTCGCGCCCGATCATGAAGCTGCCGACGCGGGTGATGTCCGCCTGCATGGCCAGCACCTGCAGGTCGGCCATCATGCGCACGTGCTCGGCAAACGATTCCGGGATGCCGGCCGGACGTGCCAGGCTCCCGGCAAACGCGCCCACATCATGCTGCCCGGCGCGCTGGATGCGTGCCTCGATGTCGCGCACCGATTCGAGGTAGCCATCCATCTTGGCGCGGTCGTGGGATCCCAGCCGGTTGGCCAGCCGTGCGGCGTCCTCACGCACGAAATCCAGGATGCTGGTGCGGCGCCGCTGCTCCGCCAGCCTGCTGCCGGCATCCAGTGCATCGCCATCACCGAACAGCCGCTCGAAGGCATCGCGCGGATTCACGGTGACCGGCAGTGCCGCCGTGCTGCTGCGCCACGACAGGGTATTCGTATAGGTGCAGCTGTAGCCCGGCGAGCAGCTGCCGAGCAGGCTGGGCGGATCAATGCCCAGTTCCAGCGATGGCAGCGGTGTCTCGCTGGCAAAGCGGTTGGCGATGATCTGGTCGACCGAGATCCCGCACTGCAGGTCCGAGCCCTCGGTGGGACGGGCCACGGCGCCGGTCAGGAACCCGGCGCAGCCGCGCGCGTGGCTGCCGCCACCACCGTTGTGCGCCAGGTTGCTGACCACGGTGAGGCGCTGCTGGAATGGCGCGAACGGCTGCAAGGTCGGCGACAGCGTGAAACCAGGCCCTGCCTGCGCCGGCGTGAAGTTCTGCATCACCATGCCATTGGGCGAATACAGCGCCAGCAGGCGCTTGGGGCGCGCTGCGATATCCGCCGCGCGCGCCGCCGGCAGCATGGCTTCCAGCAGCGGCAGGCTGAGCGTGGTGCCCAGGCCCCGCAGCAGGGTGCGACGATGCAGGGGCGGGCGCGGGATGAGCATCAGGCCATCACCTCGCTGAGTTCGCCATTGCTGTCGCCGAAGCTTTCCATCGGGATGCCCAGGTGATGCAGCATGGCCAGCATCAGGTTCGACATCGGCGTGAGCCGGGGCACTACCACGTGACGGTTGCCGCGGAGCCCGCCACCGGCCAGGATGATGGGCAGGTCGAGCTTGTCGTGGCTGTTGGAATCGCCGAAGGCACAGCCGCGCAGCACCAGCGTGCTGTCCAGCAACGAGCCGGCGCCATCGGGCGTGGCCTGCATGCGCTCGAGGTAATAGGCGAAATACTGCATGTGCAGCCGGTTCACCAGCGCGAGCTTCTCCATCTTGCGCGGGTCGCCGCCGTGGTGGCTCAGCATGTGATGGGCATCGGCGATGCCGATTTCCTGGTACGTGCGGTTGCTGAGTTCGCGGCCGATCATGAAGGTGCTGACCCGCGTGAGGTCGGTCTGCATGGCGAGCACCTGCAGGTCGATCATCATCCGCACATGCTCATCGAAGGATGCAGGGATGCCGGCGGGCCGCGTCAGGTCTGCCGCCTGCGCACCGAGGTCGATGCTGCCGCTCTTCTGGATGCGGCGTTCCAGGTCGCGGATGGATTCCAGGTAAGCATCCATCTTGGCGCGGTCGTTGGAACCCAGCCTGCCGGAAAGCCGCGCCGCATCTTCGCGCACGAAATCCAGGATGCTGCTGCGACGGCGCTGCTGCGCCAGGCGGCTCTGCATGTCGAGCCCATCGCCATCACCGAACAGCCGCTCGAACACATCGCGCGGATTGACTGTCACCGGCAACGCCACCGTGGGGCTGCGCCAGGAAAGGGTGTTGGTGTAGGTGCAGCTGTAGCCGATGTCGCAGCTGCCCAGCAGGCTGGGCGGGTCGATGCCCAGCTCCAGCGACGGCAGCGGCGTCTCGCTGGCGAAGTGGTTCGCTACCACCTGATCCAGCGAGATGGCACAGCGGATGTCCGAGCCCTCGGTGCGCCGCACCCGCACGCCGGTGAGGAAGGCCGGGCAGGAAGGCCCGTGACCGGCGCCGTCCAGCGCATTCTGCTGCGCCAGGCCCGCGACCACTGTGAGGCGATCCTTGAACGGCGCCAGCGGCTGCAGGATGGGAGACAGGCTCAGTTCCCCGCCCACCAGGGTCGGCCGGAAACTCTCCATGATCATGCCGTTGGGCGAATAGAAGACCTGCAGGCGCTTCGGGCGCGCGGCCACATCCGCAGCACGCGCCGTCGGCAGCATGGCTTCCAGCAACGGCAGGCTCAGCGCGGTGCCGAGGCCGCGCAGCAAGGTGCGCCGGTCGAGATGCCTGCGGGTAATCATCATGCCTCCGGTGTGCGGCGCAGGTTGAAGGGGTCGCTGCGCACGATGCCCAGGATCACCGCCTGCATGCGATAGCCATCCTGTGCCGCATCGCGCGCAATGGTGCGCACCTGCGGCATGTCCTGCGCCTCGACGCCACGGCCGAGCGCATAGGTGAGCAGTCGTTCGGTGAAGGCGCGCGTGAATTCATCCTTGCGATCGAGCAGTGCCTTGCGCAGGCCCGGCAGGCCGTCCAGCCGCGTGCCGTCGGACATCACCGCCGTGACATCCAGCGGGCTGCCATTGTCCTGGGTGCGGTACACGCCCACGGCGTCGAAATTCTCCAGCGCATACCCCAGCGGATCGATACGCGAATGGCAGGTGGAGCACACCGGATCGGCGCGGTGCAGCTCGAGCTGCTCGCGCGCATTCAGCACGCGGCCATTGGCAGTGGCCTTCAGCGCCGGCACATCCGGCGGCGGCGGCGGCGGTGGCGCCGACAGCAGGTTGGTGAGGATCCACTGCCCGCGCTTCACCACCGAGGTGTGGTTGGCATAGGAAGTCACGGTAAGGATGCTGGCCTGCCCCAGCAGGCCGCCGCGCTGCGAACCGGGCGCGAGCTGCACGCGACGGAACGCCGGGCCCTTCACCCCATCGATGCCGTAATGAGCGGCCAGGCGCTCATTGAGGAAGGTGTAGTCGGAATCGATGAACTCGAGCACGCTGCGGTTCTCGCGCACCACTGCCGAAAAGAAGAGCTCGGTCTCCTGTTTCATGGCATCGCGCAGCCGGGTGCTGAATGCGGGGAACACCAGCACGTCGGGACGCTGGTGTTCCAGGTTGCGCAGATACAGCCACTGCCCGGCGAAGTTGCTGGTCAGCGCCAGCGCGCGCGGATCTGCCAGCATGCGCGCGACCTGCTTCTCGAGAGTGCCCGGCTGGCGCAGCTTGCCCGCGCTGGCCAGCTTCAGCAGTTCATCATCGGGCAGGCTGCTCCACAGGAACAGCGCCAGGCGCGCGGCGAAATCCAGCTCGCTCACCGGATGCACCGACCCCGGTGCGCTGCCGGGCGGATCCTGCTCGCGCAGGAACAGGAAACCGGGCGACACCAGTATGGCTTCCACCGCCGCCTCGATGCCCTGTTCGAAATCAGCGCCTTCGCGCGCCATGGCATAGATCTTCAGCAGCGGCTCGAGCTCGGCATCGGCAACCGCGGGCCGGCGCCAGGCCTGGCGCGCCAGCGCCGCAATGATCTTGCGGGCGCAGGTCGTTTCCGCTGCCGCCCGCGTGGGCTGGCAGCGGAAGATCTTGCGGCGGCTGGGTGTATCGCCGGGGCCCTGCACGTCGTAGGGACCCTCGACATCGATCTGCAGCACGTCGCGCGGCCAGTTGTCCTGCGAGAAGCGCGGCGACATGAAATAGGACGGCACCAGCGTCTCGCCTACCGGGGCGCCGTCGACCACGAACTGCAGCGGCAGCTGCTCCGGTGCCTTCAGCGGCATGACCACGTAGTCGAGGTTGTTGTAGAGCTTCTGCACCGACTCATCCAGCGCCAGCTGGCGGCGGAAGGTGATACCGACGCGATGCGCGCCGGCCTTCAGCGGAACGCGCAGGCTGACGCGGGCCTCGGGCAGCCGGTCCACCTCGTTGTTGGTATTGGCGTTCAGCCAGCCGCCGATCTCGTACACCCCGTCATGCGGTGCGTAATAGCGGAACGCGGCGCCGCCGCGCGAATCCAGCGGCAGCGCATCGTCGGCGCGCTCGTACCAGGAGGGAATGCCCTGGTTCAGGATCGAGCCATCCTTGGGGACGGCGTAGGTGGTGACGAAGGGCTTGGCCGAAGCGCGGCCCACGGCGATGCGGCTGACCTTGCCGGCCACCGACAGATAGCGGTCCATCAACGTGGGCGACACGCTGAGCACATCGGCGATGTTGTCGAAGCCGTAGCCGGAGTCATCGGCGGGCAGGCCACCGCTGATGTCGAGGTCCACCGCCAGCAGGTCGCGCACGGCGTTGGCATATTCACTGCGGTTCAGACGGCGGATGGTGGCGCGGCCCGGATCCGGGTGTGTGGCGGCATATCCATCGAGCGAGCTTTCCAGCCACTGCGTGAACGCGACGCGGGTGGCGGGCTCTGGCTGGGGCTTGTCTTTCGGCGGCATCTCGCCGCGCGCCGTCATGCGCAGGATCTTTTCCCAGACATCCTGATTGGCGCCAGTGGCCACCTGCTGCGGCGAGATATCGCTGAGGGAAAGCCCCCCGGAAAGGCGGTCGTCGTTATGGCAGCGGCCGCAGTACTGGTCGAGCCATTGCCCGTGGCCATCCGCCATGGCGCCCACGCCCTGGCCGACCGAATTCCCCGCCAGCGCGGGCGCGGCAAAGAACGCGGTCGCGAGGATCACGGCCGGGCCCCAGCCCGCACGCACGCTGCGCTGTCGTCGCCACACAGCGCTGAATCGATCCCTGCATACCATGTGATAGATCATGCAATTGTGATGCCAGTCACACAGGCCCGGCGGTGGTGCCGCAGGGGTGACAGGCGAACGGCGTTGGCCTCCGGGCTTTTGCCTAGGCAATTCAGGAACTTGGAACTGCGCCAGAACTCGTCTGAAGGCGCCGGGGCAACCTGTGGGCCGGAGGTCCACTGGCGCGGCCTGTGGCGGCAGGACCACAGGGCCTGCGCCGGCGGTACACAACCGCGATGGCGTTTGTACACAATCCCCGCGCCGGAATTCAGGGCGGTGCGGGGTCTTTAAGGGGTTGTAACGCGGGTCCGGGGAGGCAGAGGAGTCGCCGGGCAGACCATGCAGATTCCGCGGATCGACGCGCCGGGCTGCGCAATCATGGCTCTACACCATCTGCGGCGCTCCGCGAAGCCGCAGCACCGTGTTGGGGCGGGAAGCGATTTTGCGCACGCAAACAGTGCGTCAGATTGTGTGCAAAAACACAATTCACTGTGCTGTACTCGATGCGTTATTGGGAAATTCCGGCGACGAACATCGGCAGTAAAACACGATGAGCAAACTCTCCACCCACGTGCTGGATACCGCCAGCGGTCGCCCCGCCCAGGGCATGCGGCTGCAGCTGCTGGACGATGACGGCGGCACGCTGCTGGCCGATGTAACCACCAATACAGATGGCCGCTGCGACGCACCGCTGCTGCAGGGGGCGGCCTGGCGCGCCGGCCGTTACCGGCTGCGCTTCTTCGTTGGCGACTACTTCCGCCGCAGTGGCCTCGCCCTGCCCGATCCCCCCTTCCTCGACGTGGTCGACCTGCCGTTTGGCATTGCGGATGCAACACAGTCCTATCACGTGCCATTGCTGGTCTCCCCCTGGAGCTATTCGACCTATCGCGGAAGCTGAACCGCCGCATGAGCCTGCCGTCTGATCCGACTACTGCGGCGACTGTGTCCTTCCTGCTGGATGACGCCGTCGTACGCCTGCCCGCGCCACCGCCAACCACGACGGTGCTGGCCTACCTGCGCGAGCAGCGCGGCCTGTGCGGCAGCAAGGAAGGCTGCGCGGAAGGCGACTGTGGTGCATGCACGGTGGTGCTGGGCGAGCTGAACCCGGCAGGCACGGCGATTGAATACCGCGCCATCAACTCCTGCATCCGCTTCCTGCCCACGCTGGATGGCAAGCAGCTGCTGACTGTGGAAAGCCTGCAGGATCCGCACACCGGCGCGGCGCATCCGGTGCAGCAGGCGATGGTGGAATGCCATGCCTCGCAGTGTGGCTTCTGCACCCCGGGCTTCGTCATGTCGCTGTTCGCGCTGTACCAGTCCGGCGGCGCCACCAGCCGCGACGCGGTGACCGACGCACTGGCGGGCAACCTGTGCCGCTGCACCGGTTACCGACCCATCGTCGATGCAGGCCTGCGCATGGGCGAACTGCCGCAGCCCCGGCATCTTGGGCATGGTGCGGCCGATGACCCGCAGCTGCGCGCATCGCTGCAGCGGCTGCAGCGCCCGCCCGTGCAGGGCGGCCTGCGCTACAGCGGCTTCCACGCGCCGCGCAGCGTCGATGAACTCGCCGCCGCCTTCGCCGCCAACCCGCAGGCGCTGCTGCTGGCCGGCGGCACCGACATCGGGCTGTGGGTCACCAAGCAGATGCGCGAGCTGCCATTGCTGATCCATATCGGCGAGGTGCAGGAACTGCAGCAGATCCGGCGCGACGCCGGACGGCTGTGGTTCGGTGCGGCCGTGACGCTGGACCGCGCCTGGCCGGTGCTGCTGGAGTCATTCCCGGCGCTGCATGAACAGGCACAACGCTTCGCCTCCCCGCCCATCCGCAACTCCGCCACCCTGTGCGGGAACCTGGCCAATGGCTCGCCCATTGGCGATTCGCTGCCAGTGATGCTGGCCCTCGACGCCGCGCTGGAGCTGCGCAATGGCGCCGCCACGCGCCGCCTGCCGCTCCACGAGTTCTATCTGGGCTACCAGCGCAAGGCTCTCGCGCCCGGCGAGTTCGTGGCGGGCGTGGAACTGCCCGCCTCGTTCGCCGGCTCGCGCATCGCCAGCTACAAGATCGCCAAGCGCCACGACCAGGATATCTCCGCGCTCAGCGCCACCTTCCGCATTGAACTGGATGCAGACCAGCGCGTGCGCGAAGTGCGGCTGGCCTACGGTGGCCTGGCCGCCACGGCCAAACGCGCCGCTGCAGCCGAGGCCGCATTGCTGGGAGCAATCTGGAATCAGGCCACGGTGGAGCTCGCCAAGGCCGCACTGGCGCAGGATTTCACGCCATTGTCCGACATGCGCGCCAGCAGCGCCTACCGTCTGCAGGTGGCGGGCAACCTGCTGCAGCGGTTCTATCTGGAAGGACTGCCGCCGCGTGCCGGCAGTCCGGTGCGGCTGCCGGCGCAGGCGCTGGCGCGGAGCCAGGCTTGAGCGCGGGCCAGGCGCTGGCGCATGACAGCGCGCTGCTGCATGTCACCGGCAAGGCGCTGTATTGCGACGACATCCCGTTGCCTGCCAACACGCTGCATGCCGCGATCGGCGTGAGCCCGGTGGCGCATGGCCGCCTGCGCGCACTGGATCTGGCACCGCTGGCAGGCATGCCGGGCGTGGCGGCCATCGCAACGCGCGCCGACATTCCCGGCGAGAACAATTACGGCGGCGCGGTGCATGACGACCCGATCTTCGCCACCGACGAACTGCAGTACGCCGGACAGCCGCTGTTCGCGGTAGCGGCGCAGACACACGATGAGGCACGCCGCGCCGCACGTGCCGCGCAGCCCGCCATCGACGCGCTGCCCGCGGTGCTGGATATCCGCGCCGCACTGGCCGCGCAATCCTTCGTGCTGCCCACCGAACACGCCAGCCGCGGCCAGCCACGCGAGGTGCTCGCCGGCGCGCCGTACCGGCTGCAGGGCACGGTGACGATGGGCGGCCAGGATCATTTCTACCTGGAGGGCCAGATCGCCATCGCGCTGCCCCAGGACGACGGCGGCCTGGTGGTGGTGAGTTCCACGCAGCATCCCACCGAGGTGCAGCATGTGCTGGCGCATGCGCTGGGCATGAGCAACAACCAGATCATCGTGCAATGCCGCCGCATGGGTGGTGGCTTCGGCGGCAAGGAGAGCCAGCCGGCGCTGATCGCGGCGGTGGCCGCGATCCTGGCGCGCAAGACCGGCCGCCCCGTGAAGCTGCGGCTGGATCGCGATGACGACATGATCATCACCGGCAAGCGGCATGATTTCATCGCCGACTACGACGTGGGCTTCGATGCCGAGGGCCGCATCCTGGCATTGTCGG
Source organism: Steroidobacteraceae bacterium (assembly GCA_040508085.1). Classification (GTDB taxonomy): domain Bacteria; phylum Pseudomonadota; class Gammaproteobacteria; order Steroidobacterales; family Steroidobacteraceae; genus ZC4RG30. Next base: position 6,985 of record JBEVNO010000009.1, on the reverse strand, counting down.
TGATGCTGGCCTCGCGCTGCGGCTACTCCGCGGATCTGTCCGGCCCGATCAATGACCGGGCCATGTTCCATCTCGACAATGCCTATTTCCTCGAGCATGTGGAGATCGTCTCGCATCGCTGCAGGACGCATACGGTATCGAACACCGCCTTCCGTGGCTTCGGCGGCCCGCAGGGCATGGTGGTGATCGAGGAGATCCTCGACACCATCGCGCGGCAGCTCGGCAAGGATGCCCTCGACCTGCGGCGCATGAATTTCTACGGCATCGGCTCGCGCGACGTCACGCACTACGGCCAACGCATCGAAGACAATGTGCTGCACACCATCGCCGACCAGCTGGAAGCCAGCAGCGACTACCGGGCCCGCCGGCAGGCCATCGCGCGATGGAACTCCGAATCCGGGGTGATCAAGCGCGGGCTGGCGCTCACACCGGTGAAGTTCGGCATCTCGTTCACCTCCACCATGTACAACCAGGCCGGCGCGCTGCTGCAGCTATATTCGGACGGCACCATCCTGCTCAACCACGGCGGCACCGAGATGGGCCAGGGCCTGCAGATCAAGGTGGCGCAGGTGGTGGCGCAGGAGTTCGGGCTGCCAATGTCCGCGATCCGCGTGACCGCCACGGATACCAGCAAGGTGCCCAACACCTCGGCCACCGCTGCCTCCTCCGGCTCCGACATGAACGGCATGGCGGCACGCGCCGCGGCGCAGGAGATCCGCGCGCGGCTGGTGCAGCATGTGTGCGAGAAACATGAGGTGGAGCCGCAGGACGTGCGCTTCGCGGACGGCCAGGTGCTGTTCGGTGACCGGCGCCTGAGCTTCGCGCAGCTGGCGTGGAGCGCTTATACGTCCCGCGTGTCGCTGTCCGCCACGGGCTACTACCGTACGCCGAAGATCTTCTGGGACAAGGCAGCGTGGAATGGGCGGCCGTTCTACTACTTTGCCTATGGCGCGGCGGTGGCCGAAGTGGCGCTGGACACGCTCACCGGTGAATCGCGGCTGCTGCGCGTGGATATCCTGCACGATGTCGGCCACTCGCTGAACCCGGCCATCGATCTGGGCCAGATCGAAGGTGGCTTCCTGCAGGGCGCGGGCTGGCTCACCAGCGAGGAGCTGGTGTGGAACGAGCAGGGCGAGCTGCGCACGCACGCGCCCTCCACCTACAAGATACCCACCGCGCGCGACTGGCCTGTCGAGACCCGCGTGCGGCTGCTCGAGAACGAGCCGAACCGCGAAGCCACCATCTATCGCTCCAAGGCCGTGGGCGAGCCGCCGCTGATGCTGGGCATCGCAGTGCTGCATGCGCTGCGTGATGCCTGCGCAGCCTGTGCGGCGCCGGGCGCTGCCATCACGCTCACTGCGCCGGCCACGCCGGAAGCCTTGTTGCGCGCGGTGGAGGCCGCGCGCGCCGGTACCGTGCCATGAACGCGCCCGCTGCACCGGCGGCTGTGCAGCTCGAAGCGCTGGGCGCGGACTGGCCGCGCACCGCCTGCGCGCTGCTGGCGCAGCACGGCACCATCGCCCGCGTGACCGTGGTGAAGCTCGAAGGCTCAGGTCCCCGCGCCGCCGGCAGCAGCATGCTGCTGACCGCTGACCGCCAGTTCGGCAGCATCGGTGGCGGGCAGCTGGAATGGCGCGCGGTGCAGGCCGCGCGCGCTCTGCTGGGCGGTGGCGGCGCCAGGGCCAGCGTGGCGTTGCACCGCTTCACGCTCGGGCCGGACCTGCAGCAGTGCTGCGGCGGCCGCGTCGAGCTATGGCTGGAGAGGCTGGACCTGACGGATCTGCCCTCACTGCAGGCCGCTGCCGACTTGCTGGCGGGCGGCGGCGCAGTGGCCATGGTGACGCAGCTGCAGGGCGGGCAGGTAAGCCGGCGCCTCACCGTGGTCGATGCCGCAGCGCTGCCTGAAGCGCGCTGCCAGCTGCACAAGGATGGCAGCCTCACGCTCACCGAAAGCTGGCAGCAGTCACGGGCGGCACTGTGGATGTTCGGTGCCGGCCATGTCGGGCAGGCCATCCTGAAGCTGCTGGCGGGCCTGCCCGCGTTCGATGTCTGCCTGGTGGATTCGCGCGTCGCGCTGCTGGCTGCCCTCGATGGCGCGGCGCGGCTGCGCGCGGCCGCGGCCCCCGTCGATTGCATCAGCGAAGCCCCATCCGGCAGCTACTTCCTGGTGATGACCCATGATCACGACCTCGACTTCGCGCTGTGCCGCGCGCTGCTCCAGCGCAACGATTTCGCCTGGCTCGGGCTCATCGGCTCCGCCAGCAAGCGCGCGCGGTTCCGCTCGCGTCTGGCGCGCGAAGGGGTGAGTGCCGAGCGCATCGAGCGGCTGCAGTGCCCCATTGGCGTCGGCGGGATCCGCAGCAAGCTGCCACAGGCCATTGCCGTGTCCGTAGTGGCGCAGCTGCTGCAGCTGCAGGAGGCCGCCGCCGCAGCGCAGCCGGTACGCCACGCACTGCATGAAGCCGAGGCCGACTGCGGCGAGGGCTGTGCCGGCTGCAGCGACATGATTCCACGGCAGGCGTCCGCATGACCAGTTACCTGCTCGACTGGCTGAACCTGCTGGGACGCTGGGTGCACCTGATCACCGGCATCGCGTGGATCGGTTCCTCGTTCTACTTCGTCTGGCTCGACAACCACCTGCACAAGCCCACCGACCCCGTGCTCACCGGCAAGGGCGTCGGCGGCGAGCTGTGGTCCGTGCATGGCGGCGGCTTCTACAACGCGCAGAAGTACCTGGTGGCGCCGGCGACGTTGCCCACCACGCTGCACTGGTTCTACTGGGAGGCCTATTCCACCTTCCTGTCCGGGATGTTCCTGATGTGCCTGCTGTATTACGGGCAGGCCGAGATCTACCTGGTCGATCCCGCGGTGATGGCGCTGTCGAAGCCAGTGGCCATCCTGATCGCGGTGGGCTTTCTCGCCGGCGGCTGGCTGGTGTACGACCTGCTGTGCCGCAGCGCCCTGGCGAAGCGCCCTGCCAGGCTCGCCATGACCATCTTTGCGCTGCTGGCAGTGGCCGCCTGGGGCCTGTGCCAGCTGTTCAGCGGCCGCGGTGCCTTCATCCAGTTCGGCGCCATGATCGGCACCATCATGGTGGCCAATGTGTTCTTCGTCATCATCCCCGGCCAGCGGGAGATGGTGCGCGCGAAGCAGCAAGGCCGTGAAGCGGATCCGGAACCTGGCCGGCGCGGCAAATTACGCTCGGTGCACAACACCTATTTCACGTTGCCGGTGCTGTTCACCATGCTCAGCAACCACTATGCGATCACCTTCGGGTCGCGGTGGAACTGGCTCGTGCTCATCGCCATGTGCACGGCCGGTGCGCTGATCAGGGCCTGGTTCGTGGCGCGCCACCACACGGCCACGCATGGCGGGCGCACGCCGGCATGGACAGTGGTGACGGGCCTGCTGCTGCTGCTGGGCGTGATGGTGGCACTGATGCCCATGCCGGCCGAGCCGCGCACGGCCGCCGCGCCGGCGCCGGTGGCCGGCAGCGCCGATCCGGTGCAGCAACGCTTCGCACGCATCGAGCAGATCGTGCACCAGCGCTGTGCCGGCTGCCACGCAGCGACGCCCACGCAGCCCGGCTTCGCGGTGGCGCCCAAGGGCCTGATGCTGGAAACACCCGAGCAGCTGCTCACGCATCTGGCACCCGTCCAGCTGCAGGTGGCCAGCCGCGCCATGCCCATCGGCAACCTCTCCGGCATGACCGACGACGAACGCAGCGAACTGCTCGACTGGATACGTGATGGCGCAGCTCGCTGACATCACGCCGGTGCGGCAGATCCACCGCGGCCGGCTGCTGCGCTTCACGGCGGATCCTGGCAGCAGCCGCGACAGCCATGAATACTTCGAGGACGGCGTGCTGCTGGTGGACAACGGCCTGGTGGCCGAGGCGGGTCCGGCCGCGGAACTGCTGCCGCGCCTGCCCACCGGCCTGCCGGAAACCCGCCATGGCGGACGGCTGCTGATGCCGGGCTTCATCGATACGCACATCCATTTCCCGCAGCTGGATGTGATCGGCTCCGGTGGCATGCAGCTGCTCGACTGGCTGAACGATTACACCTTCCCGGAGGAAGCCCGCTTCGCGGATGCCGCGCATGCCGCGACGGTGGCCGAACTGTTCCTGGATGAACTGCTGCGCCATGGCACCACCACCGCGCTGGTGTTCTGCACGGTGCACACGGCGTCGGTGGATGCCTTCTTCACGGCGGCGCAGCGCCGTGGCCTGCGCATGATCGCCGGCAAGGCACTGATGGATCGCAACTGCCCGGAGAACCTGCGCGATCCACCGGGCGGCGGCATCGACGAATCGCGGTCGCTGATCGAGCGCTGGCATGGCCGTGACCGGCTGGGCTACGCCATCACGCCGCGCTTCGCGCCGGCCTGCAGTGGCGCGCAACTCGCGGCTGCCGGCCGCCTCGCAGCCGAGTTCCCCGACTGCCACATCCACAGCCATCTGGCGGAGAACCACGCCGAGGTCGCCTGGGCCCGCACGCTGTTTCCGGAGGCCGGCAGCTACCTCGATGTGTACGACCGCCATGGCCTCGTCCGCGGCCGCTCGGTCTATGCGCACTGCCTGCATCTGTCCGATGCGGACCGGCAACGCATGGCGTCGGCCGGTGCCGCCGCGGCTTTCTGCCCCACCTCCAACCTGTACCTGGGCAGCGGCCTGTTCGATCTGGCCGCATCAGATGCGGCCGGCCTGCGCTATGGCATCGCCACCGACGTCGGCGGTGGCACCAGCTTCAGCCTGCTGCGCACACTGGACGAAGCCTGCAAGGTGGCCAAGCTGCAGGGCCAGTACCTCTCGCCGCTGCGCGCCTTCTATCTCGCCACGCTGGGGGCGGCCCGCTGCCTGGATCTGGCGCCGCGCATCGGCAGCCTGGCGCTGGGCTCCGAAGCGGATTTCATCGTGCTGGATGCCGAGGCCACGCCGCTGCTGGCGCGGCGCACGCGCGCCTGTCGTTCACTGGAGGAACAGCTGCGCGTGCTGATGACGCTGGGCGATGAGCGCAGCATCCACGCCACCTACAGCCTCGGCCGCTGCATCGGCGGCACCGTCATGGGAAGCGCATGAGCAGCGATACGCCGGCAACCAGCAAGCCCCGCGCACGGGCCTCGCGTTACGCCACCCGCAGCGGCGCGGCGCTGCCGCTGCGCATCGCCGCACCCGGCACCGTGGATACCGCGCAGGTCTACGACCGTATCTGGAACGCCATCATGGATCACAGCCTGCCGCCGGAGACGCGGCTGGTGGAAGGCGAGCTGTGCGCCATCTTCGGCCTCGGGCGCACCCGCATGCGGCAGGTGCTGCAGAAGCTGGCGCATGAGCGCGTGGTCACCCTGTCGCGCAACCGCGGCGCGATGGTGGCCCGCCCCACGGTGCAGGAAGCGCGCGAGGTATTCGCCGCGCGGCGCGTGCTCGAGGCGGGCATCGTCGAGACCTTCATCGGCAGGGCCTCGCGGCGCGACGTGCGCCGGCTGCACGAACATCTGGAGAGCGAGGAGAAGGCCTGGCGCACCAACAACCGCCGCGCCATGCTGAAACTGTCGGGTGAGTTCCATCTGCTGGTCGCCGAGGCCGCCGGCAACCACATCCTCACCGAGATGCTGCGCGATCTGGTGTCGCGCTCCTCGCTGATCATCGCCGTGTACCAGTCGCCCGCCGCGCATCCCTGCCCGCCAGACGCCCATCGCGAACTCACCGCGCTGCTGGAGCGCGGCGATCGCGACGCCGTGCGGCTGATGCTCGAACACCTGGATCACGTGATGGCTGATCTCAGGCTCGAGGAACAGCGCGACAACGTGATCGACCTGCACTCCGTATTCGCCGCCGCCGAAGGAACCACAACTTGATCGTGTCCAGCCAATACCCACGCGACCTGGCCGGCTACGGGCGGCAACCGCCGCATGCCCGCTGGCCGCAGGGCGCGCGCATCGCCGTGCAGTTCGTGCTGAACCATGAGGAAGGCGGCGAGAACAACGTGCTCGACGGCGACGCCGCGTCGGAAACCTTCCTGTCCGAGATCATCGGCGCGCAGCCGTTTCCCATGCGGCACATGAGCATGGAGTCGCTGTATGAATATGGCTCGCGCGCTGGACTGTGGCGTGTGCTGCGCCTGTTTGAAGCACGCGGCCTGCCGCTGACCATCTTCGGCGTGGCGCGCGCGCTGCAGCGCCATCCGGAGGCGGTGGCCGCCTACCGCGAGCTGGGCCATGAAGTGGCCTGCCATGGCCTGCGCTGGCTGAACTACCAGCTGGCCGATGCGGCCATCGAACGGCTGCACCTGATCGAGGCCACCGAGCTGCTGCGCGAGCTCATGGGCACGGCTCCGCTGGGCTGGTACACCGGGCGCGACAGCCCCAACACGCGGCGGCTGGTGGTGGAGCAGGGCAGCTATCTGTACGACTCGGATTCCTATGCCGACGACCTGCCCTACTGGACGCAGGTGCGCATCGACGATGGCCGCGAGCTGCCGCACCTGGTGGTGCCCTACACGCTGGACACCAACGACATGCGCTTCGCCACCGCGCAGGGCTTCAACTCCGGCACGCAGTTCTTCGACTACCTGCGCGACGCGTTCGACGCCCTGTATCGCGAGGGTGATCCCGCGGGCCTCGATCGCCCGAAGATGCTGTCGGTGGGACTGCATGCGCGCCTGATTGGCCGGCCGGCGCGCATCGTCGGCCTGCAGCGCTTCATCGAACACGTGCTGGGCCACGACAAGGTGTGGATCTGCCGCCGCGTGGATATCGCGCGCCACTGGATGGCGACCCACCCCGCCACGACTGGCAAGTCATGATCACGCTCGCCGCACTCAACGAGACATCACCGCAGGAATTCGTCGCCACGCTGGCGACGATCTACGAACATTCCGCCTGGGTGCCGCAGCGCATCCTGCACCTCAGGCCTTTTGCCAGCGTCGCCGCGCTGCATGCGGCCATGGCCAGCGCCGTCGGTGCCGAGGGCACGGCTGCACAG
>JBEVNO010000169.1:0-32400 GCA_040508085.1 Steroidobacteraceae bacterium | reverse complement strand
GATGGCCGCGGCGCGGGCAATGGCCGGAGGCAGCAGGCTCGCCGCGCTGGCCGCCAGCCCCGCCTGCAGCAGGCGCCGGCGGATCAGGTTGGCATGGTCTGCTTGCCGCCTGGAGGGCATGGGCCGCGCCTTACAGCTCGACGCTGACCGAGAACACCACCGTGCGCGGCGCACCGATGAACGCCGAGCTGCCGGCATTCTCGACCCCCGAGAGGTATTCCTCATTCGTGAGGTTGGTGACCACGAGGTTGGCCGATGCGCCCTTCAGCTGCGGTGACAGCTGCGTCAGGTCGAAGCCGACATTGGCATTCCAGATGGTCACTGAAGACAGCGACTCGTCGTTCGCACGGTCCAGCGGGCGCTTGCCGGTGTAGCGACCGGAGATGCCGAAGTTCCAGCTCTGGCCGCGCCAGTCGGCCGAAGCCACCAGTGTGTGCCTGGCCGCGCCGGCCACCTGGGCGCCGGGGACCAGGTTCAGCGCCGCATCCTGCGCCGCGTCGCCCGTGCCCTTGTAGCTGGAGTCGTTGTAGGTATAGGAGGAGCCGAGGATCCAGCCACCGCCGAGCCGGTAGTTGAACATGGCTTCCACGCCCTTGCTCTTGATGCCACCGACATTGAGATACAGCACATCGTTCTGGCCCAGATAGTCGATGCCATCCACCAGGCTCGCCGTCAGCGCCTCGATGCGGTTGTCGAACTTGATGCTGTAGAGCGTGGCCGAGGCGATGAACGGGCCGCGGTCCACGCGCAGGCCCAGCTCCACGTTGTCGGCGGTCTCCGGCTCCACCTCGTTCAGCGACAGCTGGTTGGTCCGCTGCAGCACGTTGTTGAAGATGGCCGAGTAGTTCTGCGAGAAGCCCGCGAAGGCCTCGACGCCCTCCACCGGCAGCGTCCATGTCAGGCCCAGCGACACCAGGGGATCGGACTTGGAGTTCTTGTTCACCACGGTGTTGTCGCCGATCACGCGATCGCGGGACTGGTCGATCCAGAAACGCTTCACGCCTGCACGTGCCTTGACGGCGCCGAAGTCCAGCACGTCCTCCGCATAGGCCATGCGTGTGTCGGCGCTGAATTCGTCCCGCCACTGCACGTAGTACGGCGTGTGGTCGAAGGCGATGTTGACGCCCACATTGGTGAGGCGGTGCCAGTCGCGCGTCTCGCTGCGATCGAGGTTCTCCAGCCACACGCCGCCGCGCAGGGTGTTGTCGATGCCGGCGAATGCGGTGCTCCAGTCCAGGTCGCCAGTGAAGCCGGCGCGATCATTGTCGTAGTGCGTATGGCGATACGACTGCACGGCCTCGGAACCGGCCGGATAGCAGGCGGGGTTGTACTCGGCCGGCAGCACGGCGCTGCCCACGCAGCCGGCGATCATCGGCGCGGTCGCGCCGGTGGGCGTGACGTACTTGATCGTGCCCAGCTGCGGGCCGCCGCGCACCGTGAAACCGCCCTGGAATTCCGTGTTCGGGCGACCCGCACCGTCGTTGGTGACGTCGACCAGGTACTGCGGGATCCAGTCGCCGCGGCCCTGCATCTTGTGCGCATAGCCTGTGACATTGCCCTTGATGCCGGCACCGGCATCGAAGGCCGCGCGCAGGTAGCCGAAGCTGTTCTCGCGCAATGCACGCGAGCCCGAGCGGTAGTTCTGGTCGATGTACGGGATGCCGGTGAGTTCGCCAGTGAGCAGGTCATGGTCGGGATCGGCCTTGAACTGGTCGAGCGTGACGCCGACATATTCGGACTCGTCAGCATCGTCGTAGGCGAAAAAGCCGGTGAGCGTCCAGTTGCCGATATCGCTGATGAACTTCGCGTTCAGGTGATCGCGGCCGGTGGTGGTGCTGCCGTCGATCCAGTCCGAATTGCGCGACGACGAGGCGCTGACGAAGGCGCGGGTGTTGCCGAACAGCAGGCCGGTGTCGTAGCGCGCATAGTACTTGGAGGCGTCGTAGCTGCCGGCCCCGGCGAGCAGCCGCAGACGGCTTTCGCTCAGCGGATCACTGGTCAGGAAGTTCAGTGTGCCGCCCAGTGCCTCGTTGGAGCGCGAGGAGACATCGGCCGTGCCCTGGCTCACTTCAATGGTCTTCAGGTCCAGCGTGTCGATGTAACGGTTGGCCATGGCACCGCCGGCATACAGCGAACCACCATTGGGCAGGCCGTCGATGGTGGTACCGATCTGCGCGCGGTCGCGGTTGGCCACGAAGCCACGCATCGCGATCTGCGTGCCCCACGCAGAGGAGCCGTAGGCATCTGCCTCGGTGACGGCCACGCCTGGCAGTTCGTTCAGCGCATCGTTGACGCTGCCGAGCACCGGCAGGCGCGCCAGGGTCTCATCGCTGACCGTCGTCTTGGAATAGGTGGTGGCCTGCCCGATGATGACGACGGCCTCCAGTGCCTGTTCTTCGCCCGGCGGTTGTTGCGCCGACGCAGCGAAGGGCGCCAGCAGCAGCGCGGGCACCAGGCAGGGAACGGAGAGCACTTGCTTCGATCGGGACATGGCGTTGCGCCTCTGATGTATGACAGGCGCAACATGCTGGGCGGCGAGCATGACAAAACCGTGTGACGGCTGTTACAGCGGCGTGTAATCAACCAGAATGCGGGCAGCACCGCCTCTGGCGGTACCCCATTGCCAAGGAGTGATTCCTGCATGCCTTCCGCCTCGAAGCAGATCCAGTACACCGTGCTTGCCGCCGCCGTCGGGCTCATCCTGGCTGGTTGCCAGAAAAAACCCGCCCCCCAGGCCGCGGCAGCCGCACCGGAATTCAGGCTCGATGAAAGCCAGCTGATCCAGCCCATCCGCTTCTCCCCGGCCGACATCGATGCCACGCAGAACATCTGCACGGACATCAACGCCAATGCCAATGCGAAGTGGCTGGCCGCCAACCCCATTCCTGCCGACCAGACGCGCTGGGGCGCCTTCAACGTGCTGCGCGAGCGTTCGCTGCAGGTGCAGAAGCAGATTGCCGAACAGGTGGCAGCGAAGCCTGAGCAGACCGGCATCGAGAAGATCGTCGCGGACTTCTGGGCCACCGGCATGGATGAGGCGAAGCTCAATGCCGAAGGCATTGCGCCGCTGAAGGAGGAGCTTGCCGCCATCGACGCGTTGACTGACGGCCCCTCCATCGCCGCATACCTGCGCCAGACCTCCGCGCGCGGGCAGAACACCTTGTTCGGTTTCGGTCCGGAAGCCGATTTCAAGGATTCGGCCATGAACATGGCCTACGCGACCCAGGGTGGCACCAGCCTGCCGGACCGTACCTACTACTTCGACAAGGACAAGCAGGGCATCCGCGATGCCTATGTGAAGCACATCGCCCAGGTGCTGCAGCTCTCCGGCGTCGCCGCGGTGGACGCCGCCGCGCAGGCCAAGGAAGTGATGGCTTTCGAAACCCGCCTCGCCAGGGTGTCGAAATCGCAGGAGGAGATGTCCCGCGACGTGGAGCTGTACTACAACCCGGTGACGCTGGTGCAGGCCGACAAGCTGGCGCCGAACTTCCCGTGGACGAAGTTCTTCGAGTCGCAGGGTGTCGCCGTCCCGGAAAAGTTCTCGCTGGCCATGCCGGCCTTCCACCAGGAAGTGAGCAGGATGCTCACCGCGGTGCCCGTGAAGCAGTGGCAGCAATACCTGCGCTTCCAGCTGGTTGATACCGCCTCGCCGTACCTGAGCGACGCCTTCTCCAACGAGAGCTTCGAGTTCTACAGCAAGACGCTGAACGGCCAGCAGGAGCAGCGGCCGCGCTGGAAGCGGGTGCTGGGAGTGATCGAGGACAGCGCCGGCGAGGCCATGGGGCAGCTGTACGTGAAGGCCGCCTTCCCGCCGGAATCCCGCGAGCGCATGGAAAAGCTGGTGGGCAACCTCACCGACGCGCTGAAGGCGCGCATCCAGAACCTCACGTGGATGAGCGACGCCACCAAGGTCAAGGCGCTGGAGAAATGGCAGACGTTCACGCCGAAGATCGGCTACCCCACGAAGTGGCGCGAATGGGATGGCCTGGCGACCGGGCGTGGCAGCTACTACGGCAATGCCATGGCGGCGCACGCGTTCAACTACAAGTGGGAGCTCGGCAAGATCGGCAAGCCAGTCGACAAGACCGAGTGGGGCATGACGCCGCAGACCGTCAATGCCCAGTACAACCCGCTGCAGAACGGCATTACCTTCCCGGCCGCCATCCTGCAGCCACCGTTCTTTGATCCGCAGGCCGACGATGCCTTCAACTATGGTGGCATCGGTGCGGTGATCGGGCACGAGCTCACGCACGGCTACGATGACCAGGGCTCGCGCTTCGGGCCCACCGGCAATTTCGAGCAGTGGTGGACTGCCGAGGACGCCAAGCAGTTCAGCGCACTGACGGGCAGCCTGGTGAAGCAGTTCGATGCCTATGAAGTGCTGCCGGGACTGCATGTGAACGGCAAGCTGACGCTGGGCGAGAACATCGCGGATCTGGGTGGCCTGTACGTGGCCTACGACGCCCTGCAGCACGCTACAGCCGGGCAGGATGACGCGAAGCCGGACGGATTGACCCGTGACCAGCGCTTCTTCTATGGCTGGGCCGCGATCTGGCGTGGCCAGCTGCGCCCCGAGGCGCTGCGTGTGCGCGTGGCTTCGGATCCGCATTCCCCGGAGTCGGTACGTGCCATCGCTTCGCCGCAGAATCATCCGGCCTTCGCCGCGGCGTTCAGCTGCAAGGATGGCGATGCCATGGTGAACGCGGCCGACAAGCGGGTGGTGATCTGGTAATGCGCCGCCGCCGGAACGAAGCCCACTTCGTTCCGGCGCCGTAGTCCGAGTCTCACAGTTCCTCTGCGAGCGCACTGATCCCGCGCGCGTCACACCGCGCCTATGGTGCGGCCTCCCAACGCGAGGAACCCGCATGGCCACCGCAAGTCGCGCTCTCTGGAAGGGCGCCATCAGTTTCGGGCTGGTCCATATCCCTGTCAGCCTGCATCCGGCCAGCGGCGAGAGCGGCATCGATTTCGACTGGCTCGACAAACGCAGCATGGATCCGGTGGGCTACAAGCGCATCAACAAGCGCACTGGCCGCGAGATCACCAAGGAGAACATCGTGCGCGGCGTGGAGCACGAGTCAGGCAGCTATGTGGTGCTGTCCGATGAGGAGATAGCCACCGCCTACCCGCGTTCCACGCAGATGATCGAGATCGAGTCTTTCGTGCCGGTAGCAGAGATCCCGGTGCTGTATTTCGAACGTCCTTACTACCTGGCGCCCACCGGCAAGGGCCAGAAGGTCTATGCACTGCTGCGCGAAACGCTGAAGAAATCCGGCAAGGCGGGCATTGCCCGCGTGGTGATCCAGACCAAGCAGCACCTGGCGGTACTGATGACCTCTGGACCGGTGCTGGTGCTGAACCTGCTGCGCTGGAGCGCGGATATCCGCAGTTACGACGCGCTCGATATCCCCAAGGACGGCGTGAAGGGCGCCGGCCTCGGCGCGCAGGAGCTGAAGATGGCCGAGCAGCTGGTATCGAGCATGAGCGGCGAATTCGAGCCGGAGGCGTACACGGACAGCTTCAAGAGCCAGGTGCTGGGCCTGGTGGCGCGCAAGGCCAAGGCGGGCAAGACGCACGCGGTGATCGAGCCGGTGGAGGATGCACCGGCTTCGGGCGGTGCGGACATCATCGACCTCACCGAGCTGTTGAAGCGCAGCTTGAAGGGTGACAAACCCGCCGCGAAGACGGCGGCGCGAACCAAGGCAACTGGCAAGACGGCTGCCAAGAAGAGCCGCGCTGCCTGATCAGCCCGGCGTGGTGCGCTGGCGTTTTTCCTTGTCCTCGGGAGTTTCGTGCCACGATCCGAGGTCGCCGCCCCGGTAGCCCTGCACGCCATCTGGCGTGGATAGATTCTCCGGACGCGTCGGGACGCGAGCCGCCTCTGGCGACTCGCTTCCCTTGGGCGGCGCGCGGCGCGGCATGCCTACAGCCGGTTGACCGGGATGGCGAAATCCTGCGTGGCCGTCGGGTCGCTGGCTGGATAGGTATCCTCCAGCGACTTGTCCAGCTTGTCGCTGGAAGAACGGCGCTGACGGCCAGCCTTGTTGCAGCTGAGCAGCGCAGCAACAGCCCAGATGATCACTCCACCCACCACTATCTGTCGTATGACGGATCCCATTTTCCTCTCCCGTGTGAACCGCGCAGGTTCCATTGACTTGAGCCTGAGTCTCCCACCTGGCCCGGCGGCCGCCAGCCGCCAGAACGCACGGCCGGGTGTCAGTCGCTCCCTACATTGCGTGGATCCTCGCGCAGCGGGTCATCCGGATCACCCAGGATGCCGCGATGCGCATCTTCCTCGCGCTCGGCGGCGCGGGCCCGCAGCTTCTGGAACTGGGCCTGCAGCATCGCGAGCTCCGCTTCAGTCATGTCATCCAGGTCGACGAAGCGATTGCGTGCGCCTTCCATCGTGCTGATGAGCTCGTCGAGCTTCAGGTGCATGGCGCGCGCGTCGCGGTTCTGGGTGTTCTGGATAACGAAAACCGCAAGATAGGTGAAGACAGTGGTGACAGTGTTCACCACCAGCTGCCAGGTGTCCGAGTAGCCGAAGAACGGCCCCGAAAACAGCCACAGCAGGATCAACAGGCAGTTCACCGCAAACACCATGGGCGAGCCCAGTGCATCGGCATTGGTGCGCGAAAAGCGCGCGAAGCGGTCGTTCAGATGCATGGCGGAGAATCCCGAGGCAGCGGCCCGGCGCTGGTGCGTCCGGCGAACTTTGCATGCCGCCCTCCACTGCAGTAAGGGCGCGGCCGAATCAGCAGCTGTAGGACTCCTCCGTCGATTGGCCATGTCCTACAGATCCGCAGCAGCACGCGCGGCCGCTCTGGGTCTTGGGTCACATATCCAGGCTGCGTCGGCGACTAGCATACTGACATGCGCCTACCCTGGATTTGCCGCGCCGGCCTGCCGCTGACAATGGCCCGGCGCTGGCGCGGTTTCACGCTGCTGGAGCTGGCCACCGCCATGACGGTGGCATCCATCCTGGTGGCCATCGCCATCCCCGCATATCGCAGCGTGATGGAGGGCACGAAAGTGAGCCAGGCCACCGAGGACCTGACGCTGCTGGCCAGCGCCATCGAGCGCTACCGCAGCCTGGGTCTACGCCTGCCCGACTCCATCGAGGAATTTTCGAACCCGCCGCTGCTTGATCCCTGGGGCCATCCCTACCAGTACCTGAATTTCGATTCCGGAGCCCCCGGGGTGAACGGGAAGATCCGCAAGGACCACAACCTGCACCCGCTCAACTCTGAATACGACCTTTACAGCATGGGCCCGGACGGCGACTCCGCGGCGCCGCTGACCGCTTCGAAGAGCCGCGACGACATCGTCTGGGCTCGCGACGGCGCCTTCATCGGCAAAGCCTCCGAGTTCTAGCGTGGCGCGGCCCCGGGCAACGGCCGGACTGGGCACCACCATCGCGGTGCGGACATTCATCCTGTTCTGCCTGTGTGCGGCAGTGCCGGTGCTGGTGTTCGGATTCATCGGCTACCGTTACACAGCGAGCCTGTTGCACGAACAGGCGCTGGTCAGGATGCAGGATCTCAGCAAGCGCTATGGGCTGCTGCTGAACGAGCGCCTGGCGCAGGCGGACTCGGTGCTGCACGAAATCGCCGCCGCGGAGCTGGCCCATCCGGGCGCGCGCCGCAATGTACTCCAGACCACCGTGGGACGCGTGCGCATCGCCAGCCTGCGGGCCGTGCCTGAGCCGGGATCTGCGCCCGGCGTGCGGGCCGCGCAGCCCACGGCCGCCAATTCCGACGCGCCCGTCGCAGCGGGCACAGAACTCTGGCGCTCCCTGGAAGTGGAACCGGATGCCGCGGGCGGACAGGTGCGGCTGCGTGCAGTGCTGCGCTCGCACGGGCGCGCGGTCGAGGTCATCGGCATCGTGACTGCCGCCTATCTGTGGGACAGCGACACCATCGATCTGCCCGCCGGACGAGTCTGCGTGCGGGCGCAACAGCAGAACCTCTACTGCTCGGCCGCTGCGTTATCAACTGCCGATGTGCAGCGCGCAAGCTGGGAGCTGTTCCTGAAAGCACGCTACGGCGCGCCTTCGTGGCAGATCGTCGTGGAGCAGGAGTCCGCCTCGGCCCTGGCGGGCCTGCGCGCGTTCCGTGCCACCCTGCCTCTGATGGCGGGCGTCACCATCGCCATCGCGGTACTGCTCAGCTCCATGCAGATAAGGCGCAGCAACCGCCCGTTGCGGCTGCTGACAGATGCCGCCATGCGCATGAGCAAAGGCCGCTGGCGGGAACGGGTGCGTATCAGCGGGCGCGATGAGTACGCCAACCTCGGCCGGGCCTTCAATGTCATGGCTGCCAATGTGCGGCGCCAGTTCCAGGCGCTGTCCGCCATGGCGGGCATCGACCAGCAGATCCTGGAGCTGCCAGCTGCCGATCCCATCGTGGCCTCGCTGCTGCCCCGCCTGCCGCGGATACTCGGCTGTGACGCCGCCGCGGTGCTGCTGGGCACGGGCGCAGGAGCGGCTACGCTGCATGTGCATGTGCATGCGGACCAGGGCTCGCGCAGGTCGTGCCTGGCGTTCGATGTGCACACGCTGGCAGCAGTGCTCGGCGATGCAGGTGCCACGCTGACAGGGCAGGAGCTGGCAGACCTCGGGCTGGGTGGATTCCTGCCCGCCTGCGATGCCTGGCGCGCCGCACTCGTCACCGTCAATGGCGAGCTGCGTGCCGTGCTGCTGGCCGGGTTCACCCGCCGCCGCGCGCGCTGGCGCGGACTCAGGCAGCTGGCGGGGCTGGCCCACCGGCTGGCGGTGGTCATCGGCAACGAGGATCGTGAAGCGCTGCTGCTGAAACAGGCTTACTACGACGGGCTGACCGACCTGCCGAATCGCCAGCTCTTCAGGGATCGCCTGGAGCGTGAGCTGCTGCATGCGGCGCATGGCAATACGCAGCTGGCGGTACTGTTCATCGATCTTGACCACTTCAAGAGCGTGAACGATTCGCTCGGCCACTCGGCAGGGGATCTGTTGTTGCAGGCGGCGGCGCGGCGACTGGCACAGGTGCTGCCTGCTGCAGCGACCCTGGCGCGACTCGGTGGCGATGAATTCACCATCGTGATGCCGCTGCCGCAGCCTGCCCATGCGCTGGAGCTGGCGCGCGCCGTGCATCAGGTACTGGATGCGCCATTCCGCATCGGGGAAACGCAATTTTCCATCCAGGGCTCGGTAGGCATCGCCCTGTACCCGCAGGACGGCGCCAATGCCGAGGATTTGCTGCGCAATGCCGACACCGCCATGTATCGGGCGAAAGCCGGCGGCAGGGGCCGCGCCGCATTCTTTGAAGAATCCATGAATGTCAGTGCCAGGCGTCGCTCGAGGCTTGCGGGCCGGCTGCGCATGGCACTGGACGGAACCGGGCTGCAGCTGGTCTACCAGCCCAAGGTCGACGCCCGGACTGGCGCGCTGGTGGGCGTGGAAGCGCTGGCACGCTGGCACGATGCCGAAGATGGCGTGGTCTCCCCGGCCGAGTTCATACCGCTGGCGGAGGAAACCGGCCTGATCGACCGGCTCGGCATCTGGGCGGTGCAGGAGGCCTGCCGGGCCATGCGCAACTGGCAGCAGAACGGCACGATGGTGGCGCATGTCGCGGTGAACGTGTCGATGCACCAGCTGCGCGACCACACGTTTGCCGAGCGCATCGCCGCGATCCTGCACGGCGCCGGGCTGGCGCCGGCGAGGCTGCATCTGGAGATCACTGAATCCGGCCTCGCAGCTGACATGCATTCGGCAGTGGAATTGATGCAGCGGCTGCGCGAGCTTGGCGTACTGCTCGCCATCGACGATTTCGGCACCGGCTACAGCTCCCTGACCAGTCTTGCGAGCCTGCCGGTTGATGTGCTGAAGATCGACAAGTCATTTGTCGACGGATGCGCCACTTCCAGCCGCGCCGCGGCGCTGGTGCGCGGCATGATCGCGATGGGCCACGCACTGGACAAGAAGATTGTCGCGGAAGGCGTGGAGACTGCCGCCCAGGCGCAGTTCCTGCGTGCTGAAGGCTGTGAATACCTGCAGGGATACCTGTATGGGCGCGGCATGACCGCGGACGATCTGGCCTTGTTTGCGGCCCGCGGCCAGGTGCAGTCCCGGATCGCGTGACCGGCTGCGCAGGGTCCTACCCGGGCTCCGGCACCGCGGCGCTGCCCTCAACGCCCGCAGCCGGGCCAGGCATCCGGGCGCGACTACCGAGGCAATTCCTGTACAGCGACTCGCGGAATTGCTCCAAGTGGAATGCGGCGTGCGGCGACAGTCCGCCGGCGGCGGCGAGGGTCGCAAGCTCGCTGGCACGGTCCCGCAGCACGCCCATGATGAGTTCCATCTCCGCAGCGAACCTCGCGTCAGGCGCGTTGCCGGCCACGCCCGGGTGGCCGGCAATGTCTCCGATGCGCTCCTGCGGGGGCACGCTCCACTGCGTATCGCCAGACTCGATGCCCATCGCGCGCTCCCACCGTTGTTCCCGGCGCCATAATAGGAATCGCCGCGCCGTAGCGGCTTAGCGCAGGTTAAGAGCTGAGCCGGCCTGACAATCGACTCTTGGTATTCTCGATGCACGCGAGACATCGGCACGGCGGGGACCATGGACAGCCAATTTCTGACTGATAGTGTGGTGCGCCAACTCACCAGGCGGGACAGCAGCCTGTCCGAGGCATCGCGGGATCTGCTGTCCCGGAGCCTGTCGCCCCCGGCCCTGGTCAAGGCGGGAGAGGACATGGTGATACAGGGGTCCCGCCCGTCACACAGTACAGTGATCCTGAACGGCTGGGCCTGCCGCTACGGCACGCTGCCCGATGGCAGGAACCAGACTCTCGCCCTGCATATCCGCGGCGACTTCGTCGACCTGCACAGCTTCCCCATCAAGGTCATGGACCACAGCGTCTGCGCCCTGACCGACTGCACCATTGCCACCATCCCGCACGACTTGCTGCGTCAGATCACGAAGGTGGATCCGCATCTGACGCGTGTCCTGTGGCTGCATACGCTGGTGGACGCGGCCATCCTGCGGCAGTGGCTGCTGAGCTCCGCGCAGCGGACCGCCCTTGAGCACTGTGCGCACCTGCTGTGCGAGCTGTTCACGCGCCTGCAGGTGGCGGAGCTGGCATTTCCTGGCCGGCCTTTCGAACTTCCCATTTCCCAGATCGAGCTAGGCGCCGCCCTCGGCATCACTCCGGTCCATGTGAGCCGTACCCTCAGCAAACTCAGGAACACCGGCCTGTTCACATGGAAGCAGGGCGAGGCACTGATTCCGGACTGGGAACGCCTGAGCAGGCTGGCCAGCTTCGACCCTACCTACCTGATCCTCACCGATGAGCCCCGGTAGCGTGCTGCTAATCCTTGTTAAGTTGGTCGAAGAAAACGAGCGGTGTGCACTGCTGATTGCCCGTCTGCGCTAAATTACCAAGGGTGGTTGTTCGAGGTCGGATCCGTCCGGAGACCCATTGGTGGACGTTGAGCCGCCCGCGCGCGAGGAAGTACTGGCGTTCGGGCCCTTCCGGCTATTCATGGACAAGAGGGTGCTGCTCGACGACCGCGGCCCGGTGCGCCTCGGTGGGCGAGCCATGGATCTGCTGATCGCGCTCGTGGAGCGGGCCGGGGAGACAGTCGGCAAGAACGAACTCCTGCATCGCGCTTGGGCGAGTTCGGTTGTCGAGGACAACACCCTGAGGGTTCATATCGCCGCCGTACGCAGGCTGCTCGGCGAAGGCCACCGCGGAGAGCGCTACATCATCAATGTCGCCGGGCGCGGTTACTCGTTCGTCGCCCCGGTCACCCGCCTGAACCAGCGCGCCGCAGTAGCACCGGCGGCGGTCGGCGAGGCCGCGCTTCCGCACCTGACAACAAGGGTGCTGGGGCGGGATGAAGACATCAAGTCGGTCCTGAAGCTGCTGCTCGTCCACCGCCTGGTTACCGTCCTGGGGCCGGGAGGCATCGGAAAGACGACGGTTGCACTGGCCGTCGCGGAGCGTCTGGCGAACGAAACCGATACCAAAGTGCGTTTCGTCGATCTATCGGGCGTCACAGATGCTGCCATGGTGCCGGGCGCCATCGCCGCGGCGGTGGGTTTGAGTACCGCGAGTGAAGATCCGATCCAGGCGCTGATCGAGTTCCTGCAAGGTTCGACGACGTTGCTGATCTTTGACAACTGCGAGCACGTCATCGTCGAGGCGGCGAGAGTGGTCGAACGCCTGCTCCGCGGCGCAAGGGAAGTTGCTGTCCTTGGAACCAGCCGCGAGCGGCTCCTGGCGCAGAGCGAGGCGGTATACACGTTGCCGCCGCTGCAGTGCCCTCCGCCCAGCGAGGTGATGACGGCCGGGACTGCGCTCAAGTACAGCGCCGTTCGATTGTTCGCGGAGCGGGCGATCAGCGCACAGGAGACATTCGACATCACGGACAGGAACGCGGCTACCGTAGTCGCCATCTGCCGCGGACTGGACTGCAGTCCGTTGGGGATTGAACTCGTCGCGGCACGCGTGGGTGTACTCGACATCGAAATGATCGCGTCATCGCTGTCAAGAAGTCTGCTGCTCTTTTCACAGGGTCGGCGCGCTGGAGTCGACCGGCACCAATCACTGGCGGCGGCGCTCGGCTGGAGTTTCGACCTGCTGTCGCGACCGGAACAGACACTGCTGCGGCGGCTGGCCACGTTCAGTGGAAGTTTCTCCGCCCAGTCGGCCATGACCGTCTGCAGCGGGCCAGACCTCCCACAACAGGACGTGCCTGACGGCCTGATGTCGCTCGTCGGCAAGTCGCTGCTGATGGCCGACACCAGCGACAGCACCCTGCGCTTTCGACTGCTGCATGTGACACGCGCCTTCGCCACGCACCAGCTCGTCCAGGCAGGGGAGGACGCGATCTGCAGGCGCAGGCACGCGGAACACTTCAGTGCGCTGCTAAGCAGTTCTGACGAGCGCAATCCCGTGTCCGCGGACAGCGACGATGTGCACGCTGCCTTGCAGTGGGCGTTCGGTGAGTCGGGCGACGCAACCATTGCGGCAAGACTCTTCGTCGCCGCGATACCTTTCGTGGTCGAATTTTCGATGCAGGACTTCGAGGCACGCTCGACTCAAACGCTGGCAATCCTGGCCGCCCGAGAAGAGTCGGATCTGCGCGCCCAGTTCCGTGTGCGAACAGCGCGAGCGTCGATGTTCTTCCAGGTCGGCGCCCCAGAGGAGAAGCTGAAGGCAGAAATCGCAGTCATGCTCTCCTTGTCGGAGCGCATCGAAGAGCCGATGGACCGCCTCTCAGCCTATGCGGCGCGCGCCATCGTGGCACTGGAGCTCGTCGACTACGTGGGTGCGGTGCAGAGCTTCGAGGCAGTGCAGGCGCTCGCGCGGCAGATGGACGATGGGCACGCCGCTGGAGTGGCGGACCGGGTTGGCGCCCAGGTGTTCCACTGGGTGGGGGACCAAGCCAACGCCCGCATTAGGGCCGAGCGGGTTTTGCGCAGCCGCACGATTGCGGCCCCGCGCACGTTCCGGCGGGCGCCCGTGGACCGGGGCGTCGCGATGCGTGTCGTGCTGGCGAGAGCCGCGTGGCTGGAGGGGCGAGCGGACTCGGCGATGGAGCTTGCGCGAGAGGCACTGCAGCTCACTTCCGAGGAGGTACCCGTTTCGCTCTGCCACGCCCTGGCGTTCGCGGCCTGCCCCATAGCACTATGGCGTGGTGACCGCGACGAGGCTGCACGATTCATCGAGCAGCTGGTCGACCACTCACGCCGGCACAACTTCAGGCGCTGGCACCGGCTGGGTTTGTGCTTCAAGCACTCGTTGCTGGCTGGGAGCGGAGAAGGCATCGAGTCTGCAACACCCATGGGGTCGCTGCAGCGGGATCTGCTCGGCACGATAGACGAGCGGTGGGCGGATGACTCGACTCTCGCCAGGGCGGAGTTGGGCCTGGCCGGCTGGTGCAACGCCGAACTCATCCGCGTAGCCGGCGAACGGATTCTTCTGCAAGTGCACCCGCGCTCGATCGAGGCCGCCGAGGTGCGCTTCGAAACGGCGCTGCGGTTCTCACGCGACCAGCAGACACTCGCCTGGGAGCTGCGGGCGGCCACGAGCCTGGCCCGACTGCTTCTTTCGGAGGGTGCGCGCGCCGCGGCGCGCGAGGTTCTGGGCCCGGTATGCGAGAGGGTCACTCAGGGAGCGCAGACCCACGACTTGCTGGCGGCGAAGGCGCTGCTCAGATCCGCATGAGCGCGGCGGAGCAGGTCCTCGTATTCGGGCCATTCCAGCTCCATCGGTCGCGCAAGCTGCTGCTCGAGAATGGCGTTCCCGTCAGGCTGGGCAGTCGCGCGCTCGAGCTGCTGATCGTGCTCGTCGAGCGCGCGGGCGAAGTTGTCGGCAAGAACGAGCTGATGGACTACGTGTGGCCCGACACGATCGTCGAGGAGAACAATCTCCGGGTACACATCACCGCGATCCGCAAGCGCCTCGGAGAGGGGCAGGGCGGTGCGCGATACATCGTGAACGTCGCGGGCCGCGGCTACACCTTCGTTGCAACCGTCTTGCGCTCCGACAGCGGCACCAGCGTTGCCCGAGCGCCTCGCCGCACCTCCCTGCCGGCGCCACTGGGCCGTCCGGTGGGTCGGGCAGAGGCGATCGCTGCAGTGGTCGCCCTGGTGTGCAGGGCATCCCTGGTGACACTGGTTGGTGCCGGCGGCATTGGCAAGAGCACCGTCGCGGTGGCCGCTGCGGAGCAGCTCTCCGAGACGCTCCCGGGACCGATTCACTTCGTCGACCTCGCCGCGGTGACCGATGGCTCGATGGTGCCGGCGGCGCTCGCCTCGGCGATTGGCATGTCGGTCGCGTCGGAGGATCCCGTGGGGCGCCTGATCGCCGGACTGGCGGACCACCCGCAGTTGATCGTCCTCGACAACTGCGAGCACGTCGTGGCAGAAACGGCGGGCCTGGTAGCGCGCGTGTTGCGCAGCAAGCGGCGCGTTGCTTTCCTCGCCACCAGCCGCGAGCCGCTGCTGGTGGACGGCGAGCAGGTGCATCCGATACCTCCGCTCGCGCTGCCGGGTCATACGGATCGGCTGATGCCGTCCGAGGCCATGGATTATCCGGCAATCCAGCTGTTCGTCGAGCGTGCCAGTACCGGCTACGAGAATTTCCAGTTGACGGACACTTCGGTCGAGACCGTGGCCAGCCTATGTCGAAGGCTCGATGGAATACCTCTGGCAATCGAGATCGTGGCCACCCGGGTAGGCCTGGTCGGCCTCGCACATCTTGAATGGCACGAAGATGAAGCGGGAATTCTTCGGGTCGCTGGACGGCGGACCGCAGCGGAGCGTCACAGCTCGCTTCAGTCGACCCTGGACTGGAGTTACCGCAATCTGTCACCGATGGAACAGAAGGTATTGCAGAGGCTCTCGATCTTCCGTGGCGCCTTCTCCCTTGACGCTGCGATCGCGGTCGTAGGGCCGGACGCTGAAGCCCCGGCCGCTCTGGACGGTATCGTTTCGCTGGTCAGCAAATCGCTGGTCAGCAGTGACGTCTCCGGACCGGAAGTAAGGTATCGACTGCTCAATATCACGCGGGCGTACGGGTCGGAGCGGCAGGCTGCCGCAGGCGATTCGCGTCTCGTTTCGATCCGCCATGCGGAATATCTGTGCAAGTTCCTTGAGCAGGCCGCACGCGAGTATGTGACGCTCTCTCGCGGCGAGTGGTTCTCGCTTCATTCATCCATCGTCGATGATGTCCGGTTCGCGCTGGAGTGGGCCTTCGGCGCCGACGGCAATGAGCGACTCGGAGCCCGGCTCACCGTCGCGGCTGTCACCTTCGGATTCCAGCTTTCGCAGATCGAGGAGTTCAAGCTGCTCACCGAGCGGGCCCTCGTGGCGGTCCGGCGACTTGCGCCGCCGGAGCGTGAACTGGAGGTGAAACTGACTCTGGCACTTACGAATCTGCAGATCCGCACCGCCGACACCAGAGAGGATCTCGACGCAAGCGTCTCGCGCGTCGTCATGCTCACCCGCGAGAGCGGAGCCCCTCGAGATCTCGTATGGCCCCTGACAAACAAGACGTTGATCCCGCTCGATTTCGGCGACTATGCGACGGCTCTGACCAACTACGGCGAGCTGGAGAGCGTCGCCCGGCAACAGGACGACCCGTTCGCGGCGCTGGCCGCGGATCGCGTCGGTGCGCTGGCGACACACTGGGCTGGCGATCACAGGCAGGCGAGACGCCTGGCGGAACGCGTGCTTCGCCATCCCGCCGAGACCATTCCGCTCGTGTACAGCCAGATCTCGGTCGATCGGCGGGTGTCGATGCGGGTGGTGCTGGCAAGGATCCAATGGCTTGAAGGGCTGGCGGATCAGGCCCGCGATCTGGCGACGGAGGCGGTGGCGCTGGCGCGGGAGGACAGTCCCAATGCAGTGTGCGACGCGCTCGGGCATGCGGCGGTTCCAATCGCCCTGTGGCGCGGGGACTGGCGTGAGGCCGACCGTCTCTCTGCGCTGCTGCTGGAGACCACGCGTCGCTACACGCTGACACGCTGGCACTTCGCGGCGCTGTGTTTCCGTGCAGTCTGGGCACTTCGCGACTCCCTCGGAAGCGCCGAGCGCCTGCTGGATGAGGAGACGGCGAAAGCGGCGCCCCTGCCGGGGTTGCAGCGGGACTTGATGTCGACGGTGTCCACGCGCTGGCTGGATAACGCGACAGTGGCTCGTGCACAAGCGGAGCTGGGCGGTTGGTGCGCCCCGGAGTTGCTGCGCGTGGCCGCCCTGCACGGCCCCGGAACGCAGTCATTCGAGGCGCTGGAACGCAGCCTCGCGAGGTCGTTGCAGCTGGCGCGCACGCAGGGGGCGCTGGCGTGGGAGCTGCGCAGCGCCATGAGCCTCGCGCGCATATGGCAATCGCGGGAGCGGCGTGTGGAGGCGTTCGAGTTGCTGGCGCCGGTGGTGCGGCGATTCGTCGAGGGTCTGGATACCCGCGACATGGTGGCGGCCATGGCCCTTCTGCGGGACCTGCAGCACTGATCGCAGGTCACAGCCGCGCGGACGCGACCAGACTGATCGTGCGGGGGCGGGCAGGGGTGACCGTACGAATGAGGTTGCCGTCTTCGACTTTGCCAGTCATCGGAGCGAACTCATCGAGGGCGTTGTAGAGGTGTAGCGAAATGCTCCTGCCGTCGGCGCGGTCCAGGCTCAAATGGAGATTGAGCAGGCCCCGGCCGGGAATGACAAAGTAGTTGGGATTACGCGACGAGACGAGATTCGCGCGGCGGGAGACGTAGGCGAAATCCGCCCTGGCCTGAACCTGCAGCGCAGATGCAAATGCATGGCTCCAGCCCACGGCGGCATTCGCCGTCCACCGCGGCACCCCGGCCAGTCGATCGCCATCCTGCAGCTGCAGCGCCGGATTCGTCACCTGGGGCTGGGGGCCACGAAGATGCGCATCCGAGTACGCAGCACCAGCCGCGAACGTGAGCTTGCTGGTGAGGTGAAGGGAAAGCTCTGATTCGAAGCCATCCGACCTGGCGGCCCCGCCATTGATGATCGAACTGAAGATCTGGACGGGGAGCAGCTGTTGCACGCGGCTCCAGTCGATCCGGTAGACAGCACCGCTCCATTCGAGGCGGTGTCCAGGTGACGCCATTTTCCAGCCGAGCTCGTAATTCCACACGGAATCGGAGTCGTAGGGCGGGGCGCTGAGCGCAAAGCCGCCGGGGTAGTTCGGCCCGCCTGCACGAAAGCCCTGTGCGGCCTGAATGTACAGCAGCTGGTGCGGACTGACTTCGAAGGTGAGCTGCACCTTCTTGAACAGCGCGGATTCACTGAACTCCTGGAAAGGCTGCGCGCCCACCGGCGCGCCGGGAAAGAACTGTTGCACCAGAACTTGCTGGTCGGAACGACTGGAGTGAAACCAGCGACCGCCGGCGGTGATCTTCCACCGGGGCAGGAGGCGGTAAGTCGCCTCGCCGAACAATGCGGACTGATCGAAGACATCATCGTTGTTGCGGGCGAAAAGCCGGTTGAGAGCGTCTCCGGTGACCGGGTCGTATTCAATGGCGCCGCTGCTGTCGGTCATCGCCAGCTGGCCGCGACGGAACGTGTTGGAGTCCTGTCGAAATGCGCCGGCCGTCCACTCCAGGCGACCCGCGGATCGCGACACGAGGCGCACTTCCACGGAAGTCGCGCGGACGCTCTGCCGGGCGCTGGAAGTGGCAGGCACATTGGCTGGGCCGGAGCAGGTCTTGTTCCAGGTGAACTCGTTGCAGCCCGAGAAGCTGAGCAGGTAACGCGTGGAGTCGAGATTGATCGTGGCGTTGCGCTTCTGGTAGGAGGCAGTAGCGACGAGATCCGCCCAGCCCAGCTGTGTCGTGGAGATGAGATTGAACATCCTCGATTCGTCGATCCAGGGGGTACGAACGAAGGCCTTGGAGACAAAGGCATCCGAGGTGGTGGCGAAGGAAGGATAGGTCTCGAAGGAATCCCCGGTCACCAGGTCCTGGTAGTAGGCGATCGCCGTAACGGTCCAGTCCTCATTGGCCTGCAGCGTCGACGACAGCCGGGCGCCCCACGTGCGCTCCCAGTTCAGATCGGCACCGGTGACCTGCGGAAGAGCGATGTCGCTGCGGTGTGTGTTGTCGATCCAGCCGCCCTCGCGGCGGTAGTAGCCGGCGAGACGGACTGCGAGGCGCTCGTCGACCAGCGGCAGGTTGACCATGGCGTTCAGCCGCCATGAGGGTGCCCCTTGCTCGGTGGCGGAACCGGAAGCCTCGGCGGCCCCTTCCGTCAGATCGAGCACCGGCCGCTTCGAGATGATGCGGATGGCGCCGCCCATCGAGCCGTTTCCATACAGGGTTCCCTGCGGTCCCTTGAGGACTTCAACCCGGTCGACGTCCCAGAGTTTGATGTCGGGTTGGCTGTCTCCGGTATCCAGCGATGCGCCAGGCAGGCCGCTGATGGGAATCTCGTCGTAGTACAGCGCGACCTCAGGTTCGCCAGCCGACTGGAGTCCTCGGATGGCGTAGCGCTTCTGCCCCGGACCGACGTCGATCGATGTCAGGCCAGGGACGAGCGCAGCGAAGTCTGAAAACGCGTCCGCATTGATCTCGCGCAGCGTCTCGGCTCGCAACGCAGTGATGCTCGCGGGCGTCTCGAGAAGGCGGGTCGCGCGCCTCGTGGCCGTCACTACGACTTCATCGAGTGCTTCGTTGGAGGTCGATTCCGCGGCACGTGCAGCCGGAATCAGGTTGATGACGAGCAGAGTAACGATGATCAGGCGCATGTGGCCATGATCAATGGCTCCTCCGCCGTGCCGTGCTAATTAGTGTTAATCGATCGCTGTGTTGCTCCCGAATCCCGCCGGGAGCGGCGATCATGCATCATGCCTATCAGATCCCGCCGGCTGACCATCGCGGCTGGCGCAGCGTGCGCGCTGGCGCTGGCCGTCGACATGATCGAGATGGCCATCGGCAATGCCTTCTCGACGGTGTTCCTGGCGCCCCCTTATGAAATCGGTCCGCGCCGGCTGTCGATCCTGCTCTCGTCGGTTTACCTGGGCGCGGTATTGGGCGCGCCGGTCTTTGGCTGGTTCGCAGACCGTCGCGGAATCCGTTCCTGCCTGGTCTTCGCGCTTGGGATGCTCGGCGGCACCTCGCTGCTGGCTGCAGCCAGCCCCAGTATTTGGTTGCTTACGCTGACGCGGTTCTTGTCAGGGTTTCCGCTGGGTGCCATCCCGCCCCTGCTGATTGCCTACCTCACGCAGATAGCCGAGCCCAGGCGCAGAGGTTTGGTGATCTTCTGGGTATGTGGCCTGGCCGCGCTGGCTCCCCCTTTTGCGTTGATGACGATCCGGGGGCTGATTCCGCTCGAACCATGGGGCATTGCGGGCTGGCGTTGGCCTCTGGCTGGCGCCGGCGCGCTCTCCCTCGTCGCGGCCCTCGCCTTCCTCCGCCTGCCAACGGACGGCCGCGGCCCACCTCCAGTGCTGAATCAGCGCGAAACCTTGCGCCAGCATCGTGGGCGACTGGGATTCATATCTGCGATCTACTTCCTCTTCCCTTGGGCGGCCGTCGGATTCCCGTTACTGACGGGCCCGATGCTCCTGCTGCGGGGATTCGACGTGAGCCGCGCACTGCTATACGTGACGCTGACGACCCTGGGGCCGACGCTCGCCTCCCTGATCACCGGCGCGTTCGTGGACCGGCTCGGGCGACGTACGCTGCTGATTGCCTGCGCCGTGCTGATGGTCGCCTGCGTGCTTGCATTCGGGCTTTCGACTTCAGAAGGTGTCGTGGCCGGTGCGTTGGTCACGTTCGGCGTGGCCGGAGCGATCTACGTCACTGCGCTTACGCTGTACGCCGCCGAGATCTTCCCGGGCGAGATCAGGACGCTGGCCACATCCACGGCATGGGCCTGCAACCGCGGTGCGGCCGTTCTCGTCCCGCTCGTGCTGTTCTTGCTCATCGGCCCCAAGGGCGGCGTGATCTCCCTGCTTCCGATCGCCATCGCGATGGTGGTGTCAGTGGGCCTGATAGGCCTCGGGCCGAAAGGGGCGGCCAGACAGCCGCTGGACCGGGATGCTCAATAACGTTTAGCAAGTCTTCACTCGCTCGTCCGCAATCCCGGTGAGCAGAATCTGCGGCACTGCAACGATCTGGAGATCCCATGAAAGCCGCAATTGCTCTTCTGGCAGCGGGCCTGTGCGTGACGCAGGCGCTGGCCGGGCCTTTCGATTTTCCCCCTGCGTTCAAGAACCAGTCCATCACCACCAACGGTGCGACGATCCATGTCCGTGTAGGCGGCTCGGGCCCCGCGGTGGTGCTGCTGCACGGCTACGGTGAAACCGGTGACATGTGGGTTCCGCTTGCGGCGGATCTCGCGCGCGACCATACCGTAGTGGTCCCCGATCTGCGCGGCCTCGGACTTTCGTCGAAGCCGGACAAGGGCTTCGACAAGAAGACCCAGGCGGGCGATGTGGCGGGCGTACTCGATGCGTTGAAGATCGGCTCGGTGGCTCTGGTCACCCATGATATCGGCAACATGGTGGGCTTCGCCTTCGCGGCGCTCCACCGCGACCGCGTGTCGCAGTTCGTGTTGATCGACGCGCCCGTGCCGGGAATCGGTCCCTGGGAGGAAGTCCTGAAGAATCCTCTGCTGTGGCACTTCAGGTTCGGCGGCCCGGACATGGAGCGGTTGGTGGCGGGCCGCGAGAGGATTTATCTCGATCGCTTCTGGAATGAGTTCTCGGCAACACCAAGCAGATTCAGCGAGGCGGCGCGTGAGCACTATGCAGCGCTCTACGCGAGGCCCGGGGCCATGCATTCAGGCTTCTCGCAGTTCGCCGCCTTCGACCAGGACGCCATCGACGATCGCGCCTATCTGAAGGAGGGTGGAAAGCTTGCCATGCCGGTGCTGGCCCTCGGCGGCGAGAAATCCTTTGGCACGATGATGGCTGCAGTGATGCGTGAGGGCGCGGTCGACGTCACCGAGGGTGTGATCCCGGACTCGGGCCACTGGATCATGGAGGAGAACCCCGCTGCTACTGTGAAGATCGTCAGGGCATTCCTTGACAGGCAAGGCGGGCTGCGCCTGACGCCCGATGAAATCGCGGGGCTGGTCAAGGGCGGCGCGGGGGCCGGCACATCCGGGGTCGCCGGAATCAGCACGACAACGCTTTCCGGTGATCCGGCACAGGCAGGCCCGTACACGATCGAAATCCGCGTACCTCCGAATACGCGCATCCAGGCGCACACGCACCGCGATCCGCGCACGGCTGTCGTGGCGTCGGGGCGATGGTACTTCGGCTACGGCGCACAGGCAGAGGAGGCGCAGGTGAAAGAGCTGCGCGCCGGCAGCTTCTATACCGAGCCCGCAAATCTTCCGCACTTTGCCCTGACTCGCTCCGAGCCCGCCGTCGTCTACATCAGCGGCATCGGTCCCACGGACACCGTCTACACCGCCTCGCGGAGTGACCAGTGAATAGCCTCGTTGTCACCGTCATCCTGGTCCATGGCGCCTTTGCGGATGGTTCGAGCTGGAATCGCGTCGTGCCTCTGTTGCAGGCCAGAGGGCTCGATGTGGTCGCCATCCAGAATCCCCTGAGCTCGTTGCAGGACGATGCGGCAGCCGCTCGACGTGCGATCGAGGCTGCGCCGGGACCAGTCGTCCTGGTGGGTCACTCCTGGGGCGGAGCCGTGATCTCGGAGGCGGGCGCCGACAAGAAGGTGAAAGCGCTGGTCTACGTAGCGGCCTTTGCGCCCGACAAAGGAGAGTCCGTAAACGATCTCCTGAAGAACGGACCGCCTCCGCCCTGGGGCGCGGCGTTGCGCAGGGACTCCGCGGGATTCCTGACGCTGCCTGCGGAAAACATCGCCACTGATTTTGCACAGGACCTGCCGGTCGCCGAGACGCGCGTGCTGGCTGTGAGCCAGGGTCCATGGGCCGAGCGTTGCACAGCCGATGTGCTCACGGCCGGCGCCTGGCATGACCGGCAGTCCTGGTACCTGCTTGCGCAGAACGATCGCATGATTCCGCCAGCGGCACAGGCCGTCATGGCGCAGCGAATCGGTGCAAAGGTGACGCCCGTGCCCTCCAGTCACGTGCCCATGCTGTCGCATCCAGAGGCAGTCGCTGCCGTCATTCTCGACGCGGCCAGCGTCATTCGTTGAAGGAGAACCACATGACCAATCGCAAGAGCCTGTCGGCGCGTACGCAGAAGGGCCTGTTGACGCCCGACAATTGCGTCGTCGCCATCATTGACCTGCAACCGCAGATGCTGTTCGGAGTGGCCAATTTCGACCGGCAGACGATCATCAACAACAACCAGATCCTGGCCAAGGCGGCCCGCGTGTTCGACATTCCCGTTGTCCTCACGACGGTGGAGTCGAAGGCATTCAGCGGCAACCTGTGGCCGCAGATACAGGCGGTGTTCCCGGATCAGGCGCCGATCGAGCGCTCGACCATGAACTCCTGGGATGATCCGGAGTTCGTCGCCGCGATAGAAAGGACTGGCCGCAGGAAGATCGTCATCAGCGGCCTCTGGACGGAGACATGCGTCGCACTGCCGACGGTCCAGGCCATCCACGACGGCTACGATGTGTTCGTGGCGGAGGATTGCTGCGGCGACGTGAGTTCCCTCTCGCACACGAATGCGATGAGCCGCGTCGTGCAAGCGGGAGCGAAACCCGTTACCGCGCTATCGGTGCTGCTTGAATGGCAGCGCGACTGGGCAGAGAAGGATACCTATGAGGCGGTGATGGGCATCGTCAAGGAGCACTGCGGGGCCTACGGCGTCGGCGTGGAATATGCGTACACCATGGTCCACGGCGCAGCGGCGACCGTGTTGCCTGCGTATGTTCCCGCTGGCACCTGAGCGGCCCCTCGTGAAGGCTTATCTGATCTCATTGGGAGTTGGGGTGCTGGTCGGCGTGCTTTACGGCATGCTGAGGGTGCGGTCGCCGGCGCCGCCGGTGATCGCACTGTTGGGATTGGCGGGCATGCTGGCGGGAGAGCAGCTGGTCACGGGCCTGAGAGTCATCCTGAGCAAGGGTGGGATCACATGAGCGCGGCAATGGTCTTGCCGGTCGCCGGGATCTCGACACTGCATGCGGCAATCCAGGTGCGGGGCGCTGCATCCCGGCGCTGGCCCGGATGACAACACAGGCTGGATCTTGAGCAATATCCAGAGCGCCGCAGGGTCGAACGCGCCACTGGCATTGGCCGCGCTTGCCACGGGGGCATTTGGAATCGGTGTCACCGAGTTCGCCCCGATGGGGATGCTTCCGATCATGGCGGCCGATCTCCGCGTGTCGATCCCCATCGCAGGCCTGCTGATCAGCGCATATGCCGCCGGCGTGGTAGCAGGCGCTCCGCTCATGACGCTGACGACTTCGAGGCTGCCACGACGGACCTTGCTGGTCGGGCTCATGGGCATCTTCACAGTGGGCAACATCTGTTCGGCTCTTTCGCACAGCTATGCACTGCTCCTTGTATCGCGAATCCTCACTTCCCTGTGCCATGGCGCATTCTTCGGAGTAGGTGCTGTCGTGGCAGCGAGTGTGGTTACCCCGCAGCGGCGGGCGGGCGCTGTGGCGTCAATGTTCCTTGGGCTGACCATCGCGAACATTGGCGGCGTGCCACTGGCGACCTGGGTCGCGGACAGGGTCGGCTGGAAGACCTCGTTCTGGCTGATCGCGGCGCTGGGGGTCGTCGCCATGGCGGCCTTGAGAATCGCGCTGCCGCACGGCCGCATTCAGAGGCCGGACGATTTCTCGGCCGAGTGGCGGGTGCTTTCCAGCAAACCGGTGCTCTCGGCACTGGTTCTGACCGTTCTGGGTTCGAGTGCCATGTTCACCGTCTTCACCTACTTCGCCGCGATCCTGCGGGAGCGCGGTCAGGTGTCGGGGAGCCTCGTCACCGTGATGCTGATGCTCTTCGGTGTGGGGATGACAATCGGCAACCTCTGGGGCGGCCGCGCGGCGGATCGCTCGCGCGACATGACTCTGATCAAAGCCCTGTCCGGGCTCGTCGCCGTGCTGATGCTGTTTGCGGCCACATTGTCCTGGCCCCTGGCCGTGGCGACCATCACGCCGCTGTGGGGGTTCATGAGTTTCGCAATCGTGCCGCCGCTGCAGATGCGCGTCATGGAATCCGCCAGTGAGGCGCCCAATCTGGCGTCTGCAATGAACATAGCTGCGTTCAATATTGGCAATGCGCTGGGGGCGGCGCTGGGCGCCGCTGTGATCGGCGCCGGTTTGGGATACACAGCCGTACCACTGGCCGGCGCTGTCGTGGCGGGGCTGGCGCTGGCCGCCGTGCTGGCACTGAGGCCCAGCGTCACCCCGGGGCAGTGACAGTTTCCGCCCATCCAGGGACCCGGAGGGCTACTCGATGTTCTGCACCTGCTCGCGCATCTGCTCGATCAGCACCTTCATGTCCACGGCCAGGCGCGTGGTGGTCAGGTCCTGCGATTTCGATGACAGCGTGTTGGCTTCGCGATTGAATTCCTGCATCAGGAAATCCAGCCGCCGTCCGGCGGCTTCCTGGCTTGCGACGATCTTGCCGGTCTCCTCGATGTGCCCGTCCAGCCGGTCCATCTCCTCCGCCACATCCATGCGCTGCACCAGCAACGCCACTTCCTGCTCGATGCGCTCCTGGTCGACGCCAGCCTTCAGCTCCGCCAGCCGTTCCGCGAATCGGGTGCGCATCGCCGTGTGCACTTCCGGCAGCCGCACCCGCACCTGCGCCACCAGCTCGGTGAGTTGCGCGCAGCGGGAGACCACCAGTTCCTTCAGGCGCGCGCCCTCGCTGGCGCGCATGCTCCTGAGGTCGGACAACGTATTGCCGAACAGCTCGCGGGCCGCGGCGAGCAATGCTTCCGGATCCGTGCCGACTTCGCGCAGCACCCCCGGATAGCGCAGCAGGTCGACCAGATTGACCTGCGTGGCATTGGTCTTGCCTGCCTTGCGGGCCAGTTCACCCAGCACATTGCCCAGCCGGTCCACCAGCTCGTGGTCGATCTGCAACGCCGGGGACGCCTGGTTCGCGGCACGATAAGTAAAAGTGCAATCGACCTTGCCGCGGCGCAGGTCCTTCTGCAGCCTTGCGCGGAATTCCGGATCAAGCTGGCGCAGTTCTTCCGGCAATCGCAGCGAGGTCTCGAGATACCGGTGGTTGACGCTGCGCAGTTCGCAGACGAGGGCGCCCGCAGGCAGCTGGACTTCGGCGCGGGCGAACCCGGTCATGCTGACAATCATCGTAAAACCTGCCGGCGCGCATGCGCGCAGTGCAATAATTGCACAACAGTCTAGCCGAACGCCCCGGAGCCGGTTTTGCAAGTCGAATTCGCCGAGATCAGCCTGATCGGCGCCAGGGAAGAGAATCAGGATCGCATCGCTGTGACGGTGAATGCCGAAGCCGCGGTCATCGCAGCCTTCGATGGCATGGGTGGTCACGCCGATGGCGCGCTGGCGGCCGAATTGTCCAGGCGCATGTTGCTGTCGCGCTTCGCCGCGGCGACGCAACCGCTGCTGGATCCGATGGCCTTCCTGCACATCACGCTCGGGGCTGCGCACGCGGAGATGGTGCAGCTGGGCCTGCGCATGCCGCTGGAGCATCGTCCGCGCACCACCGGCGCCATCTGCGTCGTGCAGGACGGCACTGCGTGGTGGGCACATGTCGGTGACAGCCGCATTTACCATCTGCGCGCGGGCCGCGTCATCCGCCGCACGCGCGACCACAGTCATGTGGAGCTGCTCGTGCAGGAAGGCCTGATCAGTTCCAGCCAGGCCCAGTCGCACCCGATGCGCAATTTCGTCGAGACCTGCCTGGGCGGGGATCCGATGCTGCCGGAGATGCTGATAGGCCGGGCGCTGACGGTGCAGCCCGGCGATGCGATGCTGGTATGCACCGATGGCTTCTGGTCCGCATTGAGCGATGATGATATTGCCGGCTCCCTGTACGCTGGCGTGCCGCTGAAGACCGCGCTGCAGGCGATCGCCGAGTTTTCGGTGCGTCGCGGTGGTCCCACGGCCGACAACTCCTCCGCTGCTGTTCTAAGGATCCTGTGACCACAACGCCCCGTCATGATGGTCGTGCCGCCGATGCGCTGCGCCCGGTGAAATTCACCCGTTCGTTCACGCGCTATGCCGAAGGCTCCGTGCTGGTCGAGTTCGGCCACACCCGCGTGCTGTGCACCGCCACCATCGAGGAGGGCGTGCCCTCGTTCCTGCGGGGCAAGGGCCAGGGCTGGGTCACCGCCGAATACGGCATGCTGCCGCGCGCCACCCACACCCGCAGCGCGCGCGAGGCCGCCAAGGGCAAGCAGTCGGGCCGCACGCAGGAGATCCAGCGGCTGATCGGCCGCTCGCTGCGCGCGGCGCTCGACCTCGCCGCGCTGGGCGAGCGCACGGTCACGCTCGACTGCGACGTGCTGCAGGCCGACGGCGGCACGCGCACCGCCTCCATCACCGGCGCTTACGTGGCGCTGGCTGATGCCTGCGCCAGGCTCACGGCGCAGAAGGGCATCGCAAGCCCGCTGCACGGCCAGGTCGCCGCCATCTCCGTGGGCATCGTCGCCGGCCAGCCGGTGCTCGATCTGGATTATGTGGAGGATTCCACCGCGGAAACCGACATGAACATCGTGATGAACAGCGGCGGCGGTTTCATCGAGGTGCAGGGCACGGCCGAGGGCCACCCCATGCGGCGCGATGAGGTGGACGCACTGCTGGCGCTGGCCACCAAGGGCACGGCGGAGCTGTTCGCGCTGCAGGGCGCCGCGCTCAAGGGCTGAGATGATGCTCCCGCGCCGCGTGGTGCTGGCCACGGGCAACGCCGGCAAGCTGCGCGAGATGGCCGCGCTGCTGGCGCCATTGCAGCTGCAGATCCTGCCGCTGACCGCGCTGGGCATCGTGGGCGCCGACGAAACCGGCACCACCTTCGATGCCAATGCGCTGCTCAAGGCACGGCACGCGGCGCAGGCCGCACAGCTGCCGGCTCTGGCGGACGATTCGGGCATCGAGGTCGACGCGCTCGGCGGCCGGCCAGGCGTATGGTCGGCGCGCTATGCCGGGCCCGCTGCCACCGATGCCGACAACAATGCGCTGCTGCTGCGCGAGCTGGCAGAAGTGCCCGCCGGCCAGCGCTCCGCGCGGTATCGCTGCGTGATCGCCTATGTTCGGCATGCCGACGACGCGGCGCCCCTGCTGGCCCGTGGCACCTGGGAAGGCACGATCGCGTCCGCGCCCGCTGGCGCGGCGGGCTTCGGCTACGACCCGCTGTTCATCCCGGCAGGTGGCGCGGGTACGGCGGCGCAGCTGGCGCCGGCTGCCAAGAACGCCGTGAGCCACCGCGGGCAGGCGCTGGCCGAACTGCTGCGCCTGCTGCAGGCAGATGCGCGATGACGCCGGCGCCCACCCTGCCGCCGCTGTCGCTGTACCTGCACTTCCCGTGGTGCGTGCGCAAATGCCCGTACTGCGATTTCAACTCGCACACGCTGCGCGAAGAACTGCCCGAGGCGCGCTACATCGACGCGTTGCTGGCGGACCTGGCCGCGCAGGCGCCGCGCGTCGCCGGCAGGCCCATCACCAGCCTGTTCCTGGGCGGCGGCACCCCCAGCCTGTTCGGCCCCGCGCAGCTGGACAGGTTGTTCACCTCGCTGCGGACGATGATGTTGGTGGCCGCGGACGCCGAGATCACGCTGGAGGCGAATCCGGCCACCGTCGAGCGTGGCCGCTTTGCTGAATACCACTCGATCGGTATCAATCGGGTGTCCCTGGGTGCGCAGAGTTTCATACCTGAAACACTGCGCGCCCTCGGCCGCATCCACCAGCCCGCCGATGTGCTGCGCGCGGCCAGCGAACTGCATGCCTGCGGGCTGTCCAATTTCAATCTCGACCTGATGTTCGCGCTGCCCGCGCAGTCGCTGCCCGGCGCACTGGCGGATCTCACCAGCGCGCTGTCGCTGCAGCCGGCACATCTGTCGCATTACCAGCTGACGCTGGAGCCGGGCACCGTGTTCGCCGCCCAGCCGCCGCCGCTGCCGGACGATGACCTGGCCTGGTCCATGCAGACTGAATGTCAGGCGCTGCTGGCCGTGCATGGCTATGAGCAGTACGAAGTCTCGGCCTATGCCCGCCCGGGCCGCCAGTGCCGCCACAACCTGAACTACTGGCACTTCGGTGACTACCTGGGCGTCGGCGCCGGCGCGCACGGCAAGCTCACGCAGCTGGCAGATGAACCCGGCGGTATCCGCATCGAGCGCAGCACCCATCTGCGCGAGCCACGGCGCTATTTCGCCTCGGCCGGCGCGGGGCCGGCGTGGCGCCAGGTGCCACCCGGCGACGGACCGTTCGAATACATGATGAACGCGCTGCGCCTGAGCCGCGGCTTCGCCATGCCGGAGTTCACCGCCCGTACCGGCCTTCCCGCCGAGCTGGTGGCCGCGCCGCTGCGGCAGCTGGCGGCAGAGGGCCTGGTGAGCGAGTCACAAGGCCAGTGGCAGACCACTTTTCGTGGATTTACGTATCTTAACGAAGTTATCCAGCGCTTCCTCCCGGGCTGAATTTCGCAAGCGGGGGCGTGCAGTTAGCGCGTTTCGTGCCGCGGCCGGGAGCAACTATCCACAGCGCCACCCAAGCCACCAGATTTGAACGCATTACAGTGGTATTGCGTCACATCACGCGATATGTGCGTCGCAAGCTGTTGATTTATCAGCTGGAAATCCACTGGTCATAATTTGACCAACGCAGCAAAAACGCAATATTTGCGGCATTCCACCACCGCAGCAGCCTCGTCATGCACAGAGTTATCCACAGAATTTGGGGATAACTGAAGCGCCCGTGAGGCCCCTCGGGCCCTTGTAAGACGCTGGTTGCTACCCCATTTATATCCCCGTAGAATCCGCGACCCTCTTTCCGGAGCCGAAGCACCATGAAAGCCGATACGCATCCCTCATACACGCAGATCAACGTGACCTGCGGTTGTGGCAACTCGTTCAAGACCGGCTCCACCCTGGGGCAGGATCTGGCCATCGAAGTGTGCTCGTCCTGCCATCCGTTCTACACGGGCAAGCAGAAGATGCTGGACACCGCCGGCCGCGTGGACAAGTTCCGCAAGAAGTACGCCTCCAAGACCGCTCCCGCCGCCCCCGCGGCTGCCTGACCGGTTCGCGCGTCCGCGCCATGACCGGCCCCGGCCGGTCAAGCGCCGGCCATGGCGGCATAATGCCGCCATGGTCCCGGCATCCACCCCGATCCGTTCGCTGTGCGCCTGCCTGGCTGGCCTTGCCCTCGCCACCGGGCTTGCCTCCTGCGCCAGCAATCCGGCTACCGGCAGCCGCGACGTCGTGCTCTCCTCCCAGAAAGGGGAGGTAGAGCAGTCGCGCCGCTATTACGACCAGATCACCCGTTATTACGGCACCTATGAGGACCAGGGGGTCCAGGATTATGTCAACGCGGTGGGGCAGCGCGTGGCGCGCAACAGCGATCTGCCGGACCTGGAGTGGCGCTTCACCGTCATCGACGACGGCTCCATCAACGCCTTCACCACCGGCGGTGGCTACGTCTATGTGCACCGCGGCCTGCTGGCCTACCTGAATTCCGAGGCCGAGCTGGCGGCCGTCATCGGGCATGAGATTGCGCATGTGACGGCGCGGCATCCGGCCAAGGCGCAGACCCGCAGCATCGGCGCGAACCTGGGCCTGCTGGCCACCATCATCCTGACAGGCTCCCCGGCACTGGCGGATCTGGGCAGCATCGGCGCGGCCGCGTGGATCCAGGGCTATGGCCGCGGCGCCGAATCCGAGGCCGATGCCATCGGCATGAAATACCTGGTGCGGGCCGGTTACGACCCGCGCGCCATGGGCCGTGTCTTCGAGACCTTCAAGGCGCAGGAGAGTTTCGAACTGGCGGCCGCGCGCGACGAGGGCCGCGAGCCGCGCATCTACCACGGCGTTTTCTCCTCGCATCCGGCGCCCGACGATCGAGCCTATGCAGCCGCGCGCGCCGCGGCCCAGGTGGGCGCCGAGCCGGCGGCCGGCTTCGCGGTCAATCGCAATGTTTTCATGCAGGCCGTGGATGGCCTTGCCTTCGGTTCGAGCCGGGCGCAGGGCGTGGTGCGGGACAACCGCTTTTATCACGCCGATATGGGGATCACGCTGGCCTTCCCGCGCGGCTGGATCATCGAGAACCAGCGCGACCGCATCGTGGGCTACACCAAGAACCAGGAGAGCGTCCTGCAGATCACGATGGAAAGCCGCCCGGAGAACAAGGCGCCGCGTGAATTCCTGATCGAGCACCTGAAAGGCGCGCAGCTGGCGGGGGGCGAGGCCGTCAGCATCAACGGCATGGAAGGTTATTCCGTATTGACGCGCAGTGGCTCGCCGCTGGATCGCGGTGCCGGCCCGATCCGCTTCATCGCGCTGTACCGCGGCAGGAGTGCGTTCGTCTTTGCCGGCGCCAGCCGCTCGGCCCGCGACGGGCGTCCTGAAGCCGATGGCTTGTTCCGCTCGGTGGCGGAGACCATGCGCGAGCTGCGGGCGGCCGAATATGCGCTGGCCGAGCCTTACCGGCTGAAGATCGTGCGGGCCACCGACAAGACGCGACTGGCCGATTATGCCCAGGACATCCCGGCCGAGAAGTACCACAAGGCCGAGCTGGAGTTGATCAACGGGGTCTATCCGAACAAAGCATTACCGTTGGGTGAATACATCAAGGTTGTGGAGTAGACCCCTGTGCATGCATGCGGTGGAGCGTGTAGGCTTGCTTGAAACAAGCAGGATTTGAGCAATGGCCGACAAGAATTTCGAACTGACGGATCTTTCATCCGGCAAGAAGAGCACCCTTCCCGTCAAGACCGGCACCATCGGGCCCGCGGTGCTCGATATCGCCAATATCGCGAAGGATCACGGCGTCTTCACGCACGATCCCGGCTTCGGTTTCACGTCGGCCTGCGAAAGCAAGATCACCTACATCGACGGCGATGCCGGCGTGCTGCTGCACCGGGGCTATCCCATCGAGCAGTTGGCCGAGAAGAGCAGCTACATGGAAGTCTGCTACCTGCTGCTCAATGGCGAGCTGCCGGGCAAGGGCCAGCTCGAGAAATTCACCAACGACATCGGCCATCACACGATGATCAACGAGTCGTTGCTGCGCTTCTTCGGCGGCTTCCACCACAACGCGCACCCGATGGCCATGGTGTCGGCGGTGATCGCCTCGATGTCGGCTTTCTACCACGACTCGATGGACATCTATAACCCGCGGCACCGCGAGATCTTCGCGCATCGCATCATCGCGAAGATCCCGACCATCGCGGCTGCGGCGTACAAGCATTCGCTGGGCCAGCCTTTCGTCTATCCGCGCAACGACCTGTCGTATTGCGCCAACCTGCTGCACATGTTCTTCGCCGTGCCCTGCGAGCCCTATGAAGTGGATCCGGTGGCAGCCGAGGCGCTGGACCTGCTGTTCATCCTGCACGCCGATCATGAGCAGAACGCCAGCACCTCCACCGTGCGGCTGGCAGGCAGCACCGGCGCGAATCCCTACGCGGCCATTTCCGCCGGCGTTTCGGCGCTGTGGGGCCCTGCACATGGCGGCGCCAATGAGGCTGTGCTCGCCATGCTGGAGCAGATCGGCACCGTCGAGAACATCCCCAAATACGTGGCGATGGCCAAGGACAAATCCAGCCACTTCCGCCTGATGGGCTTCGGCCACCGTGTCTACAAGAACTTCGACCCGCGCGCGACTATCATCCGCGCCGCCTGCTACAAGGTGCTGGAGAACCTCGGGCAGAAGGCGAACCCGCTGCTCGAGCTGGCCGTGCGCCTCGAGGAGGTCGCGCTGAAGGATCCCTACTTCGTCGAGCGCAAGCTGTATCCGAACGTCGATTTCTACAGCGGCATCATCTACAGCGCGCTGGGCATTCCGCGCTCGATGTTCAC
>JBEVNO010000126.1:0-12989 GCA_040508085.1 Steroidobacteraceae bacterium | reverse complement strand
GGCGTCCAGCGCCACGATCGACGAGGTGAACAGGTTGTCGCCGCCGCCCGGCGAGCGCACTTCGGCAGGCCACGGCGAACCATTGCCGGTGCCGAAGATCACCAGGTCCGTGACCGGGTCGTACAGGATGCCGTCCCACGGCGTGCCGCCGCCGCCGGTCTTCCACCACTCGCCATTCCAGGTCTTGGCGGCCCATTCCAGTTCCGGCTGCTCGAAGCCCTTGGCCGGATCACCGGGCACTACCCACCAATGCCACAGCTTCTTGCCCGTTTCGGCATCCCAGGCGGACATGTAGCCGCGCTGGTGGTATTCGGAGCCGGCTTGGCCAATGAACACCATGCCATTGCCGATGCGCGGCGCGCCGGTGATGGACAGTGCCTTTTCCGGATCGG
Organism: Steroidobacteraceae bacterium; assembly: GCA_040508085.1. Lineage (GTDB taxonomy): Bacteria > Pseudomonadota > Gammaproteobacteria > Steroidobacterales > Steroidobacteraceae > ZC4RG30. The sequence goes on along the minus strand of JBEVNO010000126.1, from coordinate 12,597 downwards.
TGGTCTGCGCTTCCCAGACCTTGGTGCCCTTCTTCGCATCCACGGCCACCAGGCGACCATCAAGCGTGCCCCAGATGATCTTGCCCTTCCAGTAGCCGACGCCGCGGTTGGAGATGTTGCAGCAGAGCGTGGTCGCCGCCAGCTCGCGCGGCACCTTCGGGTCGTACTTCCACAGCTGCTTGCCGGTCTTCGCGTCGAAGGCGTAGACCTTGCTCCAAGGCGTGGTCACATAGATGCGGCCATCGACGATGACGGGCGTCGTCTGGTAGCCGCCACGTTCGATCAGGTCGCCGTACCAGGCGAGGCCCAGCTCGCTGATGTTGTCGGCGTTGATCTGCTTCAGCGGGCTGTAACGCTGTTCGCTGTGATCACGGCCATGTTCTGTCCACTGCGAGTCAGCGACGGCATTCGAGCTGCCGGAGCCGCTGCCCGTGGCCACGCAGGCCACTATGCCCAGCGCGGCAACCGCGCAGGCCATGATTGAAATCACACGACGCATGGAACCCCCCAACATATGTAATCTTATGGTCTTCTCAGGACCTGCGGAGAATAGCCGATCCGGCTGGCACCCGGGCGCAGCTCCCGGGCAGGTCAGGAAATTTCACGGCTTGAGCTGGTTGATCTCGATCTGCGCGCGGCCGCCCGCACCGGCTTTCACCCGCACCACGCCAAAGGGATCTCCGGTACGCGAAATCGCTCCGCCGCCATTGGCAATGCGCGCTTCCACTTCTATCTCCTGGCCGGCGGCGAAGCCGCTCCCAGCCATCATGGCGTCGGTGCTGAGCAGCTCCACCTGCTGCGGAAACTTCGCCTCGAGCCGCTTGGCCGCCAGTGGTGGCCCACGCTGGCCGGGAATGCGCGCCAGCACGAACAGCGGCGCGCCCGCCAATGCCTGGTTGGCCACGCCCGCAGCGAGCGTGATGCGCAGCGGCACCGTCACGGCGGCCGCGGTAGCGGCAGCTGGCGCAGCGCCCGCGGGACGCGATGCAGGTGCAGCCGCGGTGGCAGCACCCGGGGCGGCCATCGCAGTCATCGCGCTCATCGCATCCAGCGCCTGGATCTGTTCCTGGATCACCTGCCGCACTTGTTCGGGAGGATTGCCCTGCAGCAGGCGCATGAAGCGTTCCTTGGCCAGCGGCAGCTCCTGCCGTTCCATCGCCGCGATGGCGCTGTAGAACAGCGCCTTCACGGAATTGCCATCCAGCGCCAGCGCCTGCTCGAACAGGCGGCCCGCCCGGCCGGAAAGCTCACTGCGCCCGCCATTGACCAGTGCTTCGGCCAGACCCATCGCGGCTTCGGCGCTCTGCCCCTTGGCGAGCGTATCGGCGCGCTGGTAGGCGCGCGCCGCGAGCGAATACTGCTCGATCACGCCATACGACTTGCCCAGCAGCAGCCAGCCATCCAGGTCTTCTGGTTGCTGCTCGAGCCGGCGCGCCAGCCTGCCCACCATCCCGGCGGGGGAATCCGCGGCAGCTTCCGGCTCATGCCACTTGAAGTTGCTCCATACCGGATACAGGGCGGCCGCGCCCAATGCGATGACAAGCCCCGCAAGGCCCGCGCTGCGCCAGGCCTCCGGAGAGCCCTCGCTCCGCCGCAGCAGCGGATACAGCAAGGCGACCAGCACTGCGAGCGTCAGCAGTCCGGCTATGGCAATGAACCCACTCATGTGCGTCGGGACTCCTCGTCCACTACGGAGTTGTCCGCCGCCAGCAGCCGCTGGCGCTGGCGCAGCACGCGCGCTGCGACATAGCCACCGCCCAGCAGCAGGATGCCCGGGCCCAGCCACAGCCAGGAATTGGCCAGCGACCAGCGCGGTTTCAGCAGGATGATCTCGCCGTAGCGATCCACCATGTACTGGCGCACGTCGCCATCGGTGCTGCCCGCCTCGACCATCTCGCGCACCTGGCGCCGGATGTCGATCGCGAACTCGGCCGGGGTGTCGGCCACCGTCTCGCCCTGGCATTTCAGGCAGCGCAATTCGTGGATGAGCCGCAGGTAGCGTTCCTGCTTGACAGGGTCCGGCAGCGGCGGCGTGGCATCGATGGCAAACAGCGCCGGCATCGCCAGCAGCAACACGGCGAGCGCGGCGATACGCCGGCACTGCCCGCTCATCGGCGCGCTCCATTCATGAGCGGCAGCAGCGTGTCGCGCCACATCGGCGCGGTCACGACGCCCACCACTTTGTGCACGATCACGCCTGCAGGGTCCACCAGGAAGCTCTCGGGCGCGCCATACACACCGAAGTCGATGGCCGCACGCCCCTCGCGATCCACGGCAACGGCGTCATAGGGATTGCCGAGGTCGGTCAGCCACTTCAGCGCCGCGGCATCCTCATCCTTGTAGTTCAGGCCGACGATCGCAACCTTGCCTTCGCGCTTGATGTCGAGCAGCACCGGATGCTCCACGCGGCACTCCACGCACCATGTGCCCCACACATTCACCAGCACCCAGCGGCCCTTGAAGCTCTTGCTGTCGACACTGGCACCGGGCGCGAGCAGATCGGGCAACACGAACTCCGGCGCCGGCTTGCCGATCAGCGCCGATTGCACGAACTGCTTCTCGGGCGCGCGCTTCAACGCCACCGCGAACACCACCACCAGCAGCGCGAAGGCGCCGATGGGAATCCAGAAGCGGTTCATGCCGCGCTCCCGGGCAGCGGCCCGCCCGCGGCGATGCTGACCTGCTGGGCAGCCTCACGTCGCCGCCGGTAGCGGCGGTCGAAGGTCGCCAGCAACCCGCCCAATGCCATCAGGGCCGAACCCGCCCACACCAGGCGCATCAGCGGCCGCACCTGCAGGCGCAGGCTCCAGGCACCACCACCCAGCTCCTCGCCGAGCGTTGCCAGCAGGTCGCGCCGCCAGCCGGTACCCAGCGCGGCCTCCGCCAGCGACTGCTCCTGCACATAATAATTGCGTCGTTCCGGCAGCAGCACGGTGTCGGGCCTGCCATTGCGCGACACGGCAATGCGCGCCTGCACGGCCGCATAGTTCGGGCCGTCCGCATCCTCGATGCCCTCGAAGCGGAAGGTGTAGGCGCCCAGCTCCACCTGCTCGCCCGGCTTGAGCGATACATCGCGCTCCAGCATGCGCGTCTCCATCGTGGTGATGCCGATGGTGGTCACCGCGAGGCCGATATGCGCCAGCGTCATGCCCAGCACCGCGGGCGACAGCGACAGCCCGCGGCGCAGCCGGTCCACCGGATCGATCAGCGAGGACAGGATGATCCACAGGCCCAGCACCACGCCGATGGGGCCGAGCAGTGAGCGGTCACCATAGACGCCCATGATCAGCGCCAGCCCGATCACCACCGCCAGCCCCAGGCTGCCGAGCAGCCGCTGCCGCGATTCACCCAGCTGGCCACGCTTCCAGCGCGCGAAGCCGCCCAGCGACACCAGCGCCAGCAGCGGCAGCATCGGAATCATGAACATCGGGTTGAAATACGGCGGACCCACCGACATGGTGCCGTGGCCCAGCAGATCCGCGAAGAACGGCGCCATCGTGCCGCCGAACACCACCGCCGTCGCGATCACCAGCAGGATGTTGTTGAACAGCAGGAAGGCCTCACGCGAGACGAGGTCGAAGCCCGCTTCCGAACGCAGCAACGGTGCGCGCCACACATACAGCCCGAGTGCGCCGCCGATGGACAGCACCAGGAACGTCAGGATGAAAATGCCACGCGCCGGATCCGCCGCGAAGCTGTGCACCGACACCAGCACTCCCGAGCGCACCATGAAGGTGGCCAGCAGGCAGAACGAGAAGGCCATGATGGCCAGCAGCAGCGTCCAGCTCTTGAACAGCCCGCGCTTGTCGGTGACGGCCAGCGAGTGGATCAGCGCCGTGCCCAGCAGCCACGGCATCAGGATGGAATTCTCCACCGGATCCCAGGCCCAGTAGCCGCCCCAGCCCAGTTCGTAATAAGCCCACCAGCTGCCCAGCGCGATGCCGGTGGTGAGGAACATCCAGGCCACCGTGGTCCAGGGCCGCGTCCAGCGTGCCCAGGTCTGGTCCAGCTTGCCTTCCAGCATGGCCGCACAGGCGAAGGCGAAGGCCACAGAGAAACCCACATAGCCCACATAGAGCATCGGCGGATGAATGGTGAGGCCCAGATCCTGCAGCACCGGGTTGAGGTCGACGCCATCCGGCAGGCCCGGCTGCAGGCGCTCGAACGGGTTGGAGGTCGCCAGCGAGAACAGCAGGAAACCGGTACTGATGATGCCGAGCACCCCCAGCACGCGGGCCACGAACGGCCGCGGCAGCGAGGTGGAGAACGCGGCCACCGCCAGGGTCCAGATCGACAGCACGAACACCCAGAACAGCAGGCTGCCCTCGTGGTTGCCCCAGGCCGCCGCGACGCGGAAATAGACCGGCAGCGCCGAGTTGGAATGCCCGGCCACCATGCGCACCGAGAAATCGTTGTGCACGAAGGACCAGATCAGGCAGCCGAAGGCGAGCCCCAGCAGCACGAACTGGCCCGCCACTGCCGGAAACACCGCCTGACTACAGCGCTGCACGCCGCGCCATGGTCCCACCAGACCGAAGAACGACTGCGCTGCTGCCAGCAGCAGCGCGAGGATCATCGCGTACTGACCAATTTCGGGAATCACGTGGGAAACCTCTAGGGTTGCGGAGCTGGCGTCTGGCCGGGCGTTTCCAGCCGCGACTCGCCCTTCTTGAGTGCCTTGCCCACCGCGGGCGGCATGTAGTTCTCGTCGTGCTTGGCCAGCACCTCGTCGGCGACGAATTCGCCGCGCTCGTTCAGGCGGCCATTGGTCACCACGCCGGAATTTTCCTTGAACAGGTCAGGCAGCAGGCCGTGGTAGGTCACCGGCACCTCGTTCCGGAAATCGGTGACGAGGAAGCGCACTTCGAGGCTGCCCGAGGTGCGCTGCACGCTCCCAGGCTTGACCATGCCGCCGAGCTGGAAGCGCTTGCCCGGCTCCACGGCCCCGGCCAGCACCTGCGTCGGATCCTTGAAGCCGATGCTGCTGTCGAAGGCCTTCAATGCGAAGGCTGCGGCGACGCCGACGCCGACGATGATGCCGAGCACCATGTAGAGGCGCTTCTTGCGGGTGGGAGTCATGCGCCATCCTGCATGGCAATGCGGCGGCGCGCCTGTTCACGTGCCTGTCGCAGCTGGCGCCGTGCCAGCCAGACATTCAGCAGCAGCACGCCGATGGCGAGCGCATACGAGGACCACACATAGCCCGCGTAGCCACTCATGTTGAGGAACTCCTTCATCGCACCGCCTCCGGCAGGCCGACTTCCTGGCGCAGCCAGGCGCCGCCACGCTCGCGGCGCAGCACTTCCGCGCGTGAGCGCATCAGCATGATTGCGACGAAGTAGAAGGTGTAGGCCGCGATCATCACCAGCAGCGGCCACGCCATCGACATCGGCATCTTCGGCCCATCCGCGCGCATCAGGGTTGGCGCCTGATGCAGCGAGTTCCACCAGTCCACCGAGAAGTGCACGATGGGGACATTCACCACTCCGACTATGGCGAGAACAGCGCTGGCGCGATCGGCGCGCTCACGGTCTTCGATGGCGCCGCGCAGAGCGATGTAACCCAGGAAGAAGAACAGCACGAACAGCTGCGACACGATGCGCGGATCCCAGGCCCACCAGGTGCCCCAGGTGGGCTGGCCCCAGATCATGCCGGTGGCCAGCGAAACCGCGGTGAAGCTCGCGCCTGCCGGCGCGCAGGCCGCAGCCACCGTGTGCGCAATCTTGATGCGCCAGATGAGACCCACCGCTGCCGCAATGGCCATCCAGGTGTAGGTCATCAGTGCCAGGTAGGAGGCCGGCACATGCACATAGATGATGCGGTAGGCATCGCTCTGGAAGTAATCCACCGGCGCCACCACCAGCCCGCCATACAGGCCCACCGCCAGCAGCACTAGGGCGACGCCCGTGAACCAGGGCGCCCACCGCCCTGCGAAGCGGTAGAAATAAGGCGGCGAACCGAAGCGATGCAACCAGACCCAGCTCATGAACTCGATTTTACTCCATGCTGATGCGGACAGCCGCCGCTGCGGCCAGCGGCGCCAAGGTGGCCGCCAGCACGCCTATCGCGGCCAGCAGGTACAGCGCGTTCGCTGCCGCTTCCCCGGCGATGGCCAGCTGCGTGGCCCGCGCGCCGAACACCAGCACCGGCATCACTAGTGGCAGCACCAGCAGCGACAGCAGCGCGCCACCCCGGCGTACGCCCAGTGTCAGGCCCGCACCAATTGATCCGATCAGGCTCAGCGACACGCTGCCGAGCAGCAATGCCGCCAGGACGCCCGGCATGGATGCCGGCGCCGCCCCCAGGCTCACCGCCGCCAGCGGGCCGGCGAGCACCACGGGCAGGCCTGTGAGCAGCCAGTGGGTCGCGGTCTTCGCCAGCAATAATGCCGTGAATGGTTGTCCAGACAGCACGTACTGCTCCAAAGTTCCATCGCGGGCGTCTTCCCGGTAGAGGAAATCCAGCGCCAGCAACGAGGTGAGCAGCAGCGTGACCCACAGCGCCGCAGGCGCCACCAGCCGCAGCACCGCCGGTTCAGGCTCCAGCGCCAGCGGAAACAGCACCGTGACCATCACGAAGAAGGCGAGCGGCTGCAGCCATTCGCCGGGGCGGCGGAACGCCAGCACCAGATCCCGCTGCAGCACGGCAGCGGCGGCGGCCCAGGCGGGGCTGCGCGCCGCGCTCATGCCGCTACCCGGGGATTGTGCCAGTAGCGGCAATCGGCGCCGTCCACCGGCAGGCTCTGGTGGGTGGCGAGGATGGCAGCGCCGCCCTCGCTCAGGTGCGCGGCCAGCATCCGCTCCAGGACCTGCTGGCCCGCCGCGTCGAGATTGGCGGCGGGCTCATCCAGCAGCCACAACCGCGCGCCCCACAGCGACAGCCGGGCCAGCGCCACGCGCCGCTGCTGCCCTGCCGAGAAGCTGCGCACCGGTTGCTGTGGGTCCAGATGCGCCAGACCCACCATGTTCAGCGCGTGGCGCAGGCGCATGCTGCCCTGGCCCGCACGCAATGCGCAGGCGTAATGCAGGTTCTCGAGTGCTGTCAGGTCGCCCTTCAGCGCGGTTTCATGACCCAGGTAGGCCAGATCCCAATGGAAACTGTGCGGATCCTGGCGGGTGGGCACGCCCTGCCAGAGGATCTGCCCCTCCTCCGCATGGAGGAAACCGGCAAGGCAGCGCAGCAGGCTGGTCTTGCCCGTGCCGTTCGGCCACAGCAACTGCAGCGCCTGCCCGCCCGCCAGCGTGAAATCCAGCCCCTGGAGCAGGTGGCGGTCGCCGCGCCACAGATGCAGTTGTCGTACTTCGAGCACTCGTTCTTCTCTGGTGCGGACGGCGGGAATCGAACCCGCACTTCCTTGCGGAAAGCAGATTTTAAGTCTGCTGCGTCTGCCAATTTCGCCACGTCCGCTCTAAGACCAAGCGAGCGGGCACCTGGGAGGATTATGCGGCAGAGCACTGCTCTATACTGTGGAAAACGAATCAAAGGGGGATCGGCGATGAACCTGTCATCCAGCCGGCTGCGCTCTGTGCTGCCCTTCATCGCAGCCGCACTGACCACTCCGGCAGCGTTGGCCGATGCACACCGCTGCGGTGCCATGCCATTGGAGGGCAAGGCCGCGGACACGACCATCACGGCGGCGAAGTTCGTCGCGGCCACGACCACGCCGGCCGCTCCGGCCTACTGCGAACTCCACGGCGTCAAGGCGCAGCGCTATCCGTCGGACTATGACGCCATCATCGCGGGCGCACCCGTGTACACGCTCCTGACGCAGACCAGCCCTATCATCCGCGACCGCATCTTCAAGGCACCTGGTGCGGCGATTGATGCGCCGCTGATGCAGAGGGTGAACAGCGCCGCGCTTGCCGCCTGCGACAAGCTGGATGGACTGGAGGATGGCATCGTCACGGACCCGCGCCGGTGCAAGTGGGATCCGGTGGCGCTGCAGTGCCCGGCCGGCGGCAGCCACGCCGGCTGCCTCGCGCCGCCACAAGTGGCGGCACTGCGCCAGGCCTACTCCATGTTGCCAGGCAATTCCGGCCGCGTCGGCAACTATCCGCTCACCCGCGGCGGCGAACTCACGTGGGGCGCATTCGTACCGTCCACACCCGGCCCACGCAATGCCATGTCCGGCTCACTGGGCGCACTGCGAGCACCCATCTTCGGCAATGCCGATTACGACGCGGGCCAGTTCGAGCCCGCGCGTGACCAGGCACAGGTGCATGCCACACCGTTCGCGCAGGAATACGAAGCTGCCAACCCGGACCTCGGCGCCTTCCTGAAGCGCGGCGGCAAGCTGCTGATGTGGCATGGCTTCGATGACGGCGGTCCGAGTCCCTACGCCACCATTGATTACTTCGACGCGGTGCAGAAGACCAATGGCAGCGACGCAGCCGTCCGGCTGTTCGTCGCGCCGGCCGTGGCGCATTGCCGTGGCGGCCCGGGTGCGGATGAGTTCGACCTGCTGGGGGAGCTGGAGAAATGGGATGCCGGCGGTCAGGCGCCCTCGAGCATTCCGGCACGCAATGCGCGCACCGGCATCGAACGTCCGCTGTGCCCGTGGCCGGCGCTGCCCTACTATCGGGGCAGTGGCGATCCGAAGAGCGCCGCAAGCTTCGCATGCCGGGTCGTGAAATAACGGCCAGACGTGTGGTGGAGGCTAGGGTCGGAATCGAACCGGCGTACACGGCTTTGCAGGCCGCTGCATGACCACTCTGCCACCTAGCCATGCCGGACGGAGCCGGAAAGAGATGGAGCGGGAAACGAGACTCGAACTCGCGACCTCAACCTTGGCAAGGTTGCGCTCTACCAACTGAGCTATTCCCGCGCTAAGAAGGGGCGAGATTGTAGGTCCGCCCCGGGGCAAGTCAAGCGCCAGATAAGACGCCCACGAAACAGGCCTCAGTTGGGCGCGGAAAGCACCGGCCAGGCGGCCCGCAGATAGCTGATCGCGGACCACAGCGTCAGGGCCGCGGCCGCCACCGTGAGATAGAGGCCGATCTCGTAGATGTCGATGCCCAGGATGGGATAGCGGTACAGCATCATCGACAGGCCCACCATCTGCAGGATGGTCTTGATCTTGCCGAGGCCGGAAACTGCCACCCGGGTCCGCTCGCCCAGTTCCGCCATCCACTCGCGCAGCGCCGAGATGGCGATTTCGCGGCCAATGATCACGCAGGCCGACAACACCACCACCCAATGCGGGTTCTTGCTGACCAGCAGCACCAGCGCCACCGCCACGATCAGCTTGTCCGCCACTGGATCGAGGAAGGCGCCGAGACGGCTGGTGAGGCCCATGCGCCGCGCCAGATAGCCATCCAGTGAATCGGTGATGGAGGCAGCGGCAAACAGCAGGCCGGCGAATACATCGGCCCACTTGTGCGGCATGAAGAACAGCACCACGACCAGCGGTACCGCAACGATGCGCATCCAGGTCAGGATATTGGGCAGGTTCCAGGCCATGTGTTGTGTCGGGATTCAGGCGCCCGGGTGCAGATGATCATAAATGACCTGCGCCAGCGCCGTGCCGATTCCTTTGACCAGTGCCAGGTCGGCAACCCCCGCGCGCAATACCCCCTGCAGTCCGCCGAAGTGCGAAAGCATGGCGCGGCGCTTGGCGGGGCCAAGCCCGGGCACCGTCTCGAGTACGGAATCCTGGTGGCGGCGCGCGCGGCGACGGCGATGGCCCGCGATCGCAAATCGATGCGCCTCGTCGCGGATGCGCTGGATCAGCCGCAGCGCCACTGAATCCGGCGCCAGCGCCAGCACCTCGCCGGTATCGCCACGATGCAGGCGCTCCTGCCCGACTTTACGGTCCGGGCCCTTGGATACACCCACCACCGGCATGGCCGCGAACCCCAGCTCCGCCAGCACCGGCATCACGGCATTGACCTGGCCCTGTCCGCCATCGATGAGCAGGAGGTCCGGCTGCGGGGTCTCGCCGTCGCGGACCCGCGTGAAGCGCCGCCCCACCGCCTCGCGCAGCGCGCCGTAATCATCGCCGGCGACCACCGCAGCGGTGATGTTGAAACGGCGGTATTCCTTGCGGGCAATGCCCTCGGTGGTGAACACCACGCAGGAGGCGACGGTGCCCTCGCCGCCCGTATGGCTGATATCGAAGCATTCGATGCGCGCCGGCGTCGCCGCCAGGCCCAGTGCATCGCGCAGTGCCGCCAGGCGGTCGGAGGCGTCGTCGCGCCGCGCGCGCCGCATGTCCAGCGCGTTGCTGGCATTCGCCGTGGCGTTCTCCACCCAGCGCGCCGGCAAGCCGCGCGACGGGCGCGAGACCGCGATCTGCCGCGCCTGCTGCTGCGTCAGTGCCTCGCTCAGCGCTATCGCATCCGGCAACTCCAGGTTCACGCGCACCTCGGCCGGCGGCTCCTCGCGGGCGTAATACTGCAGCAGGAATGATGCGAGCACCTCCTCGGCGCTGCCGGGTGCACGCGGGAAATACGCGGTGGTGCCGAGGCTGCGTCCACCGCGCACCAGCAGCACACTGATGGCGTATTCACCCGGTTCGCCGATGATGGCGAAGGCATCCACATCGCGCGTGCCACCGGCATCCACCGATTGCTCGGCCTGCACGCGGCGCAGGTTCACCAGCTGGTCGCGCAGCGTCGCGGCGCGCTCGAACTGCAGCTGCTGCGCGGCGCTCTGCATCTGCGCTTCCAGCGCGGAGGCGACTTCCGAATCCCGCCCCTCCAGCACCATCAGCGCCGCCTCGACATCGCGCGCGTAGGCTGCCTGCGTGATCAGCCCCACGCAGGGCGCCGAACAGCGGCCGATCTGGTACTGCAGGCAGGGCCGTGTGCGATTGGCAAAGAAGGTGTCGCGGCAATTGCGCAGCAGGAACAGCTTGCGCAGCTGGTCCAGCGTGTCGCGCACGGCGCCAGCGCTGGGATAGGGACCGAAATAGCGGCCGCGCGCATGCCGCGGCCCGCGATAGAAGTTCAGCCGCGGGAAGGCATGCGGGTGCAGTTCGATATAGGGGAAGCTCTTGTCATCCCGCAGCACCACATTGAAGCGCGGCCGGTGTTCCTTGATGAGGTTGGCTTCCAGCAGCAGCGCCTCGGTCTCGGAGGCCGCAACCGTGACCTCGATATGGCGGATCAGCCGCACCATGGCCTCGACCTTGGGCGCCTGGCGGCTCTGCTGGAAATAGCTGCCGACGCGATCGCGCAGGCTGGCCGCCTTGCCTACATACAGCAGGGAGTCATCAGTGGCATCCGGCGCGCCGTACATGCGGTACACGCCTGGCCGCCGCGGCAGGTTGCTCGCGAACTGCCGGCCGTCGAAGCTCAGGGGCGTGGCTCCACCTTCTTGCTGCGACCCGCGATCATCAGCGCCAGTTCCAGCGCCTGTTCATAGTTCAGGCGCGGATCCACCTGGGTGCGGTAGGCGCGAGCCAGATCCGCATCGGTCAGCCCGCGCGCACCACCGGTGCATTCGGTCACGTCCTCACCGGTCATCTCCAGATGCACGCCGCCCAGCCGGGAGCCATGCGCCTCGTGCACATCGAAGGCCAGCGTCAGCTCGCGCATGATGTTCTCCAGGCGCCGCGTCTTGTAACCCGCCACCGTGCTCTCGGTGTTGCCGTGCATGGGATCGCATACCCACAGCACGCTGTGCCCTGTCTCGCGCACCGCCTGGATCAGCCGTGGCAGGGATTTCTCGATGTCCCGGGCGCCGAAGCGGTGGATCAGCGTGAGGCGTCCCGGCTGGTTGTTGGGGTTCAGTGTGGTGACCAGCCCCTGCAGCCAGCTGCTGTCCATGGCGGCACCCACCTTGACGCCGATGGGGTTGGCGATGCCGCGGAAATATTCCACATGCGCGCCATCCAGCTGCGCCGTGCGCATGCCGATCCACGGCATGTGCGTGGACAGGTTGTACCAGGCGCCCGCCCGCGGAATGAACCGCGTCTGCGCCTGCTCGTATTGCAGGTGCAGGCCTTCGTGGCTGGCGAACATGTCCACCAGCCGCGCCTTCTCGACCGCGCTGCCCGTCATGGATTCAAAGAAATCCAGCGCATCGCCGATCGAGCGCACCACTTTTTCGTAGGCCTCGCGTGCTGGCGAGTGGCGCAGGAAGTTCAAGTCCCAGTATTCGGGGTGATGCAGGTCGGCGAAGCCGCCATCGATCAGCGCGCGCACGAAGTTCAGCGTCAGCGCCGCGCGTTCGTAGCCACGCAGCAGCAGCAGCGGATCCGGTTCGCGCGCTGCGGCGGTGAACTCCGGATGGTTGATGATGTCGCCGCGGTAGCTGGGCAGCGTCACGCCTTCGCGGGTTTCGCTATCGGTGGAACGGGGCTTCGCGTACTGCCCGGCCATGCGCCCGACGCGCACAATCGGACGCTTCAGCCCGTGCAGCAGCACCAGGCTGACCTGCAGGATGACCTTGAGCTGTTTGGCGATGCGGTCGGATTCGCATTCCTCGAAGCTCTCGGCGCAGTCGCCGCCCTGGAGCAGAAAGCCTTCGCCGCGCTGTGCCGCCGCAAGGCGCTGCAACAGCCGCAATATGCCGACCAGGCCGCGCTGGCGGCGGCGGTGGCGCAGCTGTCGCGTCTGCCGCCGCTGGTGGTGTCCTGGGAAGTCGACGCGCTGC
>JBEVNO010000057.1:0-4443 GCA_040508085.1 Steroidobacteraceae bacterium | reverse complement strand
CCGGCGATCACGGCTTCGCTGCGGCCTGGGGCGTTTCGCGCTGGGCGATGGCCCGCGGCGGCGGCGGCGGCAGCGGTGCGGCGATGCCCGCCACGATGTCGCCCATGACATCGGTGGTGCGGTCCAGCAGGATGTCCGGCGCCTTGTCGCCGCTGACTTCCTCGCTGGCTTCCATCTCGGTGAGCGTCGGGAACACGCTCTTGCCCAGTGCCTTGCGCCGGCCGTTCTCGAGACGCAGGCGATCTGCATCGAGGCTTTCTCGCTCGGCCTTGCGCTGGGCGAGGTTCAGCGACAACGTCTTCTGCTCGCGCAGCTTCTCGCTCACTGCGATGCTGTCGACCAGCCAGCGGAAATCCGGATCACTCTTGCCACGCGCGGCCTCGCTGCGGTCCAGCGCCACTGCCGTCGGCTGTGCTGCGCCGGTGTTGACGCGCTGGAAATTTGCCGCCGCGATGCGGTCCCAGGGCAGGGCCGCCTCGAGTGAACTCTCGCCCACTTCATCCAGCGGAATGGAGGAGGGCAGCGGGATGTCTGGCTCAACGCCGCGGTGCTGCGTGCTCTCGCCGGTGACGCGATAGAACTTGCCGATGGTCACGGTGAGCTGACCTTCCACAGGCTTCTGCGTCCAGCGGTCCAGCGGGATCAGGTTCTGCACCGTGCCCTTGCCGAAGCTGCGCTGGCCGACGATGTAGCCGCGCCCGTAATCCTGGATGGCACCCGCAAAGATTTCGGAGGCCGAGGCGCTGTAGCGATCGATGAGCACCACCAGCGGGCCATCATAGGTGGTGCCCGCGGTCGGATCGTCCAGCACCTCGACGCGACCGGTGTAATCCTTCAGCTGCACCACCGGTCCCTTGTCGATAAACAGGCCGGTGAGCGCGGTGGCCTCGGGCAGGAAGCCGCCGCCGTCGCCGCGCAGGTCGAGGATCAGGCCGTCGAGCGGTCCCTCCTTGCGCAGCTCACCGATCAGGCGCGCCACATCGCGCGTGGTGCTGCGGTAATCCTCGCCGCCCTTGCTCTCCTCATCCACGTCACGGTAGAAGCTCGGCACGTTGATCACGCCGATGGACAGCTGCTTGCCGTTGCGGGTGATGAGGCGCCGCTCCTTCTTGGCGGCCTGACCTTCCAGTGTGACCTTGCCGCGGGTGAGTTCCACCACTTTTTCCGGCGTGCCGGGCGCCGCGCCAGCTGGCAGCACCTGCAGGCGCACCAGCGTGCCGCCCTTGCCGCGGATTTTCTGCACCACATCGTCCAGGCGCCAGCCGATGACATCCTCGAACGGTCCGTCCTTGGCCTGGCTGATGCCGGTGATGCGATCCTTGATGCCCAGCGTGCCGGCCACGGCGGCCGGCCCGCCCGGCAGCAGGTTCACGATGCTGGCGTAGTCATCTTCGGTCTGCAGCGTGGCACCGATGCCTTCGTAGCTCAGGCTCATCTGGATGCGGTATTCCTCGGAATTGCGCGCCGAGAAGTAGTTGGAATGCGGATCGAAGGTGCGCGCATAGGCATTCATCAGGTTCTCGAACACCTCGTCGGCGGTCACCTTCTCTGATGCCTTGAGCACGCGCTCATAGCGCTTGCGCAGCGTCTCGGAGGTTTCTTCCCAGGTCTTCCCTGCCAGTACCAGCGACAGCGAGTCGCTCTTCACGCGCTTGCGCCACAGCTCGTCGAGCTCGGACTTCGAGGCTGGCCAGGCAGCCTTGGTGCGGTCGAATTCGAAGGTTTCGTCGACGCTGAAATCAGGTTCGGTTGCCAGCAGCGCCAACGCATGGTCGATGCGCTCATGGTTGCGCTGCTGCAGGCGCGCATACATGGCGAAGGCCGGTTCGACGTCGCCGGTGCGGATCATGTCGTCGAAGCGCTGCTTGTAGGCATCGAACTCGGCGATGTCACTGGCGAGGAAGTAGCTGTGCTGGTTGTCGAGGGATTCCAGATAGCGCTTGTAGATCTCCTCCGACATGCGGTCGTCGATCGAGGCGCGGCGGTAGTGAGCCTGTTCCAGGATCACGCCAATGCGTCTGGCCAGCAGCCGCTGCCGCTCTGCGGGAGCCAGGGCGCCTGCGGGCAGCAGGCCTGCACTGGACCCGGCCGGGGCCCCGGTGGATCCGGCCCCCGTGAGGGTGAGGACCAGCAGCGCGGACAACGCAATGGCGCCCATGGAGCGGCGCGAGCGCCGGCTTGTTTCAGTTACAGTCATAAAGTCGAGGCTAGAAGAGGTGCGGGGACGGTGCAACCACTGGTGGTGCTAATTGGCGTAGTCATGGGGTCCTCGGTGGCACTTTTCACCGGGCTGGTGATGACACTGGTGGTATTTCTGCTCATGCCGGAATACCACGAGCGGCTGGCCGGTGAATTCGTGCCGCTGTACCAGGCGATTGGCTGGGCGACGTTGCTGGTATTGGTTTCGGCTGCCGCATTCCTGGGGCAGCTCAAGGGCCGTCCCTGGCGGCTGTGGGCACAGGCCGGGCTGGTGGCGGCCGTGCTGGGAGTAGGCTGGAATTACTGGCCGTCCTGATGCAGCGGGAGGTCCCCGCCATCATTCACTTCCAGGCCGTGCTGCGTTTCTGACATGCGCTATCGTTCTGCTTTTCTTGCAGCCCGTCAAGCAAGCACTGGATTTCGTTAAGTTTTTGTCAGGTATCGGGCGCCGCGGAACGCGCAGACGAGGACATAAGGGCCAAGCAGCACCAGCCAGTGGCCGGGCGAGCCGCTGCCCAGGCCCTGCAGGAAATCGACGATGAGGTCGAATGGCCCGCCGGTGCGGGCGCCCGCCGGGTCCCGCAGGTAGGCACCGAGGAAGAACTGGCCAGCCAGCCAGATCGCCACAGGCAGGATGGTGACGGCGACCAGCAGCATTACCACCAGCGTCAGTACCTCCCGCTGCACGGTGGGCAGGGAAGAGTAGCGACGCCAGCTGCGGGAGATTGCATTGCTCACGGAGCGGCATAATACCGGAATGAGCCATCACAGTGCCCCGACCATGTCTCCTGCGCATCTGCGCCGGACCCCGCGCCATGTCAGTGTCGCCGCCACGCAGTTCGCCTGCAGCTGGGACATCGAAGCCAACATCGCCCGCGCCGAGCACCTGGTTCGCCGTGCGGCTGGCGATGGCGCGCAGGTGATCCTGATCCAGGAGTTGTTCGAGACGCCGTATTTCTGCATCGAGCAGGATTCGCGCCATCTGCGGCTGGCCACCAGCCTGCGGGAGAATCGCGCGGTGCAGCGCATGGCCGTATTGGCGCGTGAACTGCAGGTGGTGCTGCCGGTGAGCTTCTTCGAGCATGCCGGGCAGGCCTATTTCAACTCTGTCGCCATCATCGATGCCGGCGGTGAGGTGCTGGGCACCTATCGCAAGGCCCATATCCCGAATGGCGCAGGCTACCAGGAGAAGACCTACTTCTCGCCGGGCGATACGGGCTTCCGCGTGTGGGATACGCGCTTTGGCCGCATCGGCGTGGGCATCTGCTGGGACCAGTGGTTCCCCGAATGCGCGCGCGCGATGGCGCTGCAGGGCGCGGAGCTGCTGCTGTATCCCACGGCCATCGGCAGCGAGCCGCCGCCGGCGCTGCCGGTGCATTCGCGTGATCACTGGCAACGCACGCAGCAGGGGCACGCGGCGGCCAACCTTACGCCGCTGATCGCCTCGAACCGTATCGGCGTGGAGCGATCGCTGCAGGCTCCCGATGATCTGTACATCCGCTTCTATGGCTCATCGTTCATAGCCGATGCGCAAGGCGCCAAGGTGAGCGAGGCCGGTGAGGAGGAGGAGAGCGTGCTGCTGGCCCAGTTCGATCTGGCCGAGATCGCGGAGCTGCGCGACAACTGGTTCGTGTTCCGCGATCGTCGCCCGGAATTGTATGGCGCGTTGACCACCCTGGACGGACAGCTGTCGGCGGCCTATACGCGTTCGTGAGGATATTGTTCGTCTGCCTGGGAAATATCTGCCGCTCGCCAACGGTTGAAGAAGTTGCGCGGCAGCTGGCTGCCCGCGAAGCGGCGCAGCTGGGCCTGCAGTTCGATTCCGCCGGCACGGCCGATTACCACATCGGTGCGCCGCCGGATGTGCGCAGCCAGCGAGCGGCGCTGGCACGCGGCTACGACCTCTCGGGCCTGCGAGCGCGCCAGTTGCAGCCGGATGACTTCCGGCAATTCGATTTGTTGCTGGCCATGGATGAGGCCAACCTGCGGGACATGCAGGCGGTCGCGCCGCGCGGCCTGGCAGGACGCGCGCGGCTGTTTCTATCGTATTCCCGTCACGGCGCAGCGCGCCCCGTGCCCGATCCCTATTATGGCGGGGCCGCTGGCTTCGAGACCGTGCTCGACCTGGCCGAGCACGGTTGCCGCGATTTATTCGTCGCGCTGGCTATGGTCGGCGCCGGGCGCCTCTGACGAGGCCGACGACGACCACATCACGGCCGGACGCTCCGGCGGCGGCGGCGGCGG
>JBEVNO010000051.1:0-72396 GCA_040508085.1 Steroidobacteraceae bacterium | reverse complement strand
ATCTGCGTGGTTGGCAGCAATCCCTCCTACCGTTGCGGCACTCCGTAACGGGCCCAGGAGCCCCCAACAGAAAAAGGCCGGCATCGTTGCCGGCCCGGCTTTCACATCCCGATCGCATTTACTGGCGCGGCTCGCCGCGCTTGTTCACGTAGATGAAGCGGCCCGGAGGCGAAGTCATCTGCACATGGTGCATCACACCGCGGTAGCGGTAGGTGACATCCCAGTATTCCGGCTCCCCGTCGTCGGTCTCGCAGCGCTGTACATCACGGCTGTAGCCATTCTTATCACGACCAGCGCTGGACCCGATGGCAGCGCCCGCCACTGCACCACCTGCGGTGGCGATGTCCTGCCCGGTGCCGCTGCCGATCTGATGGCCCAGCACACCGCCGATCACGCCGCCGATGACGCCGCCCACCACGTTGCGACCACCGCGTTTTTCCACCTTCTCGCGTTCGACCCAGCAGCGCTGCTCGGAGCGGGCGAGCACAGCACGCGAGGAGATCACATCGGCTTCATACACCTTCTCATTCGCGCGGCGCCGGTATTCATAATCAGCCACCGGCTGCGGCTCGGGTGTGTAGTAATCGTTGTACTTGGCACCGCCTTTGACACTGCGCGCAGAGGAGATGCGATTGTTGACGCCCAGCTGTTTCAGCGAATCGTAGTTGCCTGGTCGCAGCAGCACACACCGACCTGTGTACCCCGGGTCTTCGCAGACTTCCCAGGTACCCTTGTCGACGATGACCGATGAGGCACGGTCATCGAGGCCGCTGCGTCGGAAATCCGGCAGCGCCCGCCCGGTGGTGATGGCCCGGCCGTGGAAATCCTCGTTCTCGTAAAAGGTCACGTCGGCGAGCGCATGGGCACTGAAGAATGCCGCTGCAGCAATGAAGGCTGTTTTCAGATTTTTCATGGAATCCTCCAGTTGCATCACTGTGACGCCGGGCACGCGGCGCAGCTGTAGGACTCGACCGCTAACGGCCGTGCGCTTTGCCCTGCCGTTCAGAGCAGCGCAGCAACCACCATCAGCAATCCCACCAGCGAAACCAGCCATACCAGTGAACGCAACCCCGGTATGCCGATCACGTAAACCGGCAGATAGACCAGCCGCGCCCAGAAGTAGATCTGCGCGCCGACTTCGACCAGGTAGCCGACACGGCTGACGGCGATCGCGCAGACCAGTGCTGCGGCGAAGAAGGGGAAAGTCTCCAGGAAGTTCATGCTGGCGCGCTGCGCCCGCGCCGCATGCAACGAAACCGGCGGCGCCTCACCATCGCGGTTGCCGGCATTCCAGCGGGCGCCGCGCGACATGCTCACCAGCGTGCTGGCCAGAAACACGTGGGCCAGGCCCAGCACGATACACGCGGCAAGCAGTGTCGGAAGCGATGTGAACATGGGGTTCTCCTCTGGAATTGGCCGACTCTATCTCATTCGGGCTGCGCTAACCTGCACAGCCATGGCCACGCTCATCGCCTTCAACAAACCCTTCGGGGTCCACTGCAAGTTCCGGCCCGACGCCGGACAACGCACGCTGGCCGAATACATCAGCCTGCCCGCTGTGTATCCGGCGGGTCGCCTGGACGCAGACAGCGAGGGCTTGCTGCTGCTGACTTCGGATGGCGCGCTGCAGGCCCGCATCGCCAATCCGCGCCACAAGCTGCCGAAGGTGTACTGGGCGCAGGTCGAGGGCGTGCCCAACGCGGCTGCACTGGCCGCCTTGCAGGCGGGCGTCGACCTGGGCGATTTCACTACGCTGCCGGCGGGTGCGCGGTTGATGGATGAGCCCCCCGGGCTGTGGCCCCGCGATCCACCCATCCGCTACCGCGCCAGGATACCCACGGCATGGCTGGAGCTGACGTTGCGCGAGGGCAAGAATCGCCAGGTGCGCCGCATGACAGCGCGTGTTGGCTTCCCCACACTGCGTCTGGTGCGGGCGGCTATCGGCCAGGTGCGCATTGACGGGCTGGCGCCCGGGCAATGGCGGGAGGTCGAACCCGATGGACCGTGGAGGCACCAATGAACAACAAGCCGACTCCTGAAGACCTGCTGTATGGACTCGAGCCGGTGATCGAGCCAGGCGATGAGGCCGGCAGCGATGCGCTCGAGCAGTTCGTCGACGTGGATTGCCCGTATTGCGGTGAGACCATCCAGGCGCGCGTGGATCTGTCCAGCGGCGATCAATCCTATGTGGAGGACTGCCAGGTGTGCTGCCAGCCTATACAGATGGCAGTGCAGGTGGCTGAGGACGGTGGCCTTGCGTCCCTCAGGGCGGAACGGGTGGATCGCTGACGGGAGGCGCGGCGTCGTCGTAGCGGATCACGCTGATCTGGCCATCGCTTTCCAGATACGCGTGGCTCACCTGGCGCAGGTGCGCAACGCCCTGCCCGCGCAGCTTGGACATCACCTCATCGGGCGAGAGGCGCTCGCGCCGCAGGTTGTCGTGGATGAACGCTCCATGGCGGACCAGCGGCAGCGCGCGTGGTGAAGCAAAACGGCTGACCCAGCGGTAGCGATAGGCCAGCCAGTCCAGCAGCATGTTCCAGCCCATGATGGTGGCCAGCAGGATGCAGCCCTCGGTGATGGTCTTGTATTCACCGGCCATGGCGTTCTGGGCGGCGTCGGCGAGAATCACCAGCAGCAGCACGTCGGCAATGCCCAGTGAACCCACGTCGCGACGGATGACGAAGCGGAAGGCCAGGAACAGGAACCAGTAGATCGCTGTGCCGCGGATGAGGATTTCCGTTACCGGCATCTGGATGAAGAAGAGCTCGGCGATGTGCATGGCGTGCATCTCCCCCACTCAGGACCTGGGCAGGCGCTGACGGCCTTCCAGCAGATCAAGTATGCGGTCAGGGTCGACCGGCTTGGTGAAATGCAGGTCGAAGCCTGCGGCCAGGGCATTGGCTTTGTCGGTGTGCTGACCCCACCCCGTCAGGGCGATCAGCGTGACGGCATCTGCATCGGGCCGGCTGCGCAGACGCCGCGCCACTTCGTAGCCATCCATGCCGGGCATGCCGATATCCAGCACCACCACCTCCGGCCTGACCTCGTCGAACTTCTGCAGCGCCTGTGCGCCGTCATGCGCCACCGCTACCTGGTGCCCGGAGATTTCCAGCAACAGCGCCAGCGTCAGTGCCGCATCTTCGTTGTCATCGGCAATCAGCACGCGACGCGCGCCCGCAGCCGGTGGATCCACCGGGGCTGCGGGCGCTACCGGGTCAGCAGCGACCGGAACAGGCTCCGGCTTCACCACCGGAATGCTGACGATGAATTCGCTGCCGCGACCCAGCCCCTCGCTGCGTGCTTCGATACGGCCGCCGTGCAGTTCGGTGAGGGATTTGGCCAGGGCAAGGCCGATGCCGAGGCCGCCACCTGAGCGCGCGCGGGCCGACTCCACCTGCGCAAACATCCCGAACAGCTGCGGCAGGGATTCGGCGTCGATACCGATGCCGGTATCGCGCACCGAGAACTGCACCTCGCCCTGCTTCGCCACGGCGCTCAGCTGGATCGTGCCGGCAGGATCGGTGTATTTCGCGGCATTGGTCAGCAGGTTGCCCAGCACCTGCGCCAGGCGCAGTGGGTCGCCGAAGATCGGCGTGTCGGCTTGCGGCGTGCCGAGCTGCAGCGAATGGCCGCGCACCTCGATGAGCGGTCGGGCTATCTCCACGGCCACATCCACCACCTCGCCGATGGTCGTGGTGCGCGGCGACAGGTCGAAGGTGCCGCGGGTGGTGCGTGCCACATCCAGCAGGTCGTCGAGCAACGCTGCCATGTGCTGCACCTGGCGGCTGATGATGCCGATGGCGGAGCGGCGCTGCTGCTCTGAAGAACCGGGGGCGCCGGCCAGTGCCGCCGACTGCCGTATGGGTGCCAGCGGGTTGCGCAGCTCGTGGGCGAGCGTTGCCAGGAACTCGTCCTTGCGACGATCCGCTTCGCGCAACTGCGCCTCCACTGCCTCACGGTTGGCTATCTCGCGCTGTGCATCCTCGTAGAGGCGAGCGTTGTCGACCGCCACGGCCGCCTGCGCGGCCACGCCCGCAATCAGGCGCTCGGCACGCCCGGCGAACACGCCGGGGCTGGAATGGGCGAACATCAGACCGCCCAGCACCTGTCCGGACCGCGCGATGACCGGTACCGCGAGGTAGCTGCGCACTGGCAGGTGCCCGGCAGACATGCCGAAAGACGGCACCATCTGGCCGTAGCGGGGATCGACACTGATGTCATCGGACCGGACAATTCCGATGCCGCCGAAGGTGGGATCGAAAACCCCGGTGGTGCGCGGCAGGTCCAGCCTGTCGAATGCCTCGCGGGGTGCGCCCGACAATGTGAACAGCTGGAAGGACTGACTCTCCTCGCCGGGCACGTTGTAGAAGAAGGCGCCGAACTGCGCGCCCGATATCTCGGTGCCCAGATCGGTGACCCGCTGCAGGATGCTGCGCAGGTCCAGGTCCGATGCGATCACACTGCCGGTCGCGGACAGCAGCTCCAGCACATGGGAGTGCTCGCGCAGCGCCGCCTCGTCGCGCCGCCGGCGGCTGATGTCGCGGGCGATCTTGGAGGCGCCGATGATGCGGCCGCCTGCATCCTTCAGCGGCGAGACGCTGAGCGACACATGCACCAGGCTGCCGTCCTTGCGGACCCGCGTGGTCTCGTAATGATGGACGCGATCCCCGCGCCGCAGGCGCCGCAGGATGTCAGGCTCCTCGTCCTGCTGATCCGCGGGCATCAGCATGGTAACGGGCTGGCCGATGGCTTCATCGGCGGTGTAGCCGAACATGCGCTCGGCGGCGCTGTTCCAGGTGCTGATGAGACCATCGAGCGTCTTGGTGATGATGGCATCGTCGGAGGAATTGACCACCGCTGCCAGACGGCTGGCCACTTCTGCGGCAGCGCGCCGGTCTTCTATCGGATGCAGGATGCCGATGAACTGCTCCGCATCGCCCCCTGAATTGCGCACCAGCGTCACCGAGGTGCTGCTCCAGGTCACCCCGCCATCCTGCCTGAGATACCGCTTCTCCATGGCGAAGCTGTCGGCATCACCGGACAGCAGGCGCTTCACCTCGGCGGCAGTGCGCGCCACATCGTCCGGGTGGGTGACTTCGGCGAAGGTGAGCCGCCGCAATTCGTCAAGCGGGTAACCAAGCATCGTGCAGGCCACATCGTTGGCTTCGATGAAGCGCCCGTCGAGGTCCACGATGGCAACACCGACCGCGGCGCGCGAGAACACGGAGCGCAGCTGCCCTGCGGTGACGCCTGGTTCCAGGGACGTATCGCCGTCGGCCGCTGGTGGATCACGTGCCAAGAGTTGTCGCCTGGCAGTTCAATGCGGCCGCGTACGCGGCAGGGACACCTGAAAGCGGGTCAAGCCGTCGCCAGTCGTCACCTCCACATCACCGCCGTGCGCCTGCGCCAGTTGTCGCACGATGTACAGGCCGAGGCCCAGGCCGCCGCCACGCTCGCCGCTGACCAGCCGCCGGCCGCGGAATGGTTCAAAGATATCGCCCAGCAATGCCACCGGAATCTCGCCCGGATTGATCACCGACAACTGCACGCGCGCCTGGTCACGACCGTCCAGGTGCACGCGGATGGCGCCGTCGCGGGCACCATGCTGCAGGGCGTTGCCCAGCAGGTTCGAGGCAATCTGTGCCACCCTCTCGCCGTCGAAGTCGCCGCGCAGCGAACCTTCCTGCGACAGCTCGATGGCGCGGTCGGGCGCGGCAGCCTGATGTTCCTGCAGCACGCGCCGGGCGAAGTCGCCCAGGTCGCCAGGCTCGGGCACGACGGTGATGCCACCGGCCAGACGGGCGCGCGAAAAATCGAGCAGGTCCTCGATGAGACGTGCCATGCGGCGACTGCTGTTCAGCACGCGCTGCCCGGTGGTTCGCGCCAGCTCGTCCTTGCTCTGCCGCAGCACATGGGCAGATGCCACGATGGCGCTGAGCGGATTGCGCAGATCGTGTCCGAGCACGGCCGCGAACACCTCGTTGAGGCGCAGCGTCTCCGACATCTCGCGCAGGTGCGCGTCCAGCAGCTGGCGCTGGCGGTGCAGCTGGTAGAACACCTCTGCCTTGCTGCGCAGGATATGGGGGTCGATGGGCTTGTAGAGGAAGTCCACCGCGCCGGCCTCATAGCCGCGGAATTGCCGGTGCGACTCCCGCGCCCCGGCCGTCACGAAGATGATGGGTACATGGCGCGTGCGCGCGCTGCCGCGCATCAGCTCGGCGAGCTCGAAACCATCCATCTCGGGCATCTGCACATCGAGCAGCGCCAGTGCGATGTCATGGGCCAGCAGCAGCTCCAGCGCCTCGGACCCGGACTTGGCCAGCAGCAGCTCGACATCCAGCTCACGCAGCAGGGCTGACAGGGCCAGCAGGTTGTCATCCAGATCATCCACCAGCAGGAACTTCACCGGCGGCAATTGCGGACGCACCATGTTCATGGCGGGTACCCGAGCTGCGCGAACATCGTGCGTATGTCCGCCAGAGGCAGCACATGCTGGGCCGCCCCGGTGCGGACCGCCGCGTACGGCAGAGCGTCCGCCACTGCCTGGCCGGGATCCTGCACCACGGTAATGCCGCCGGCACGTGCCACCGCGCTGATGCCGCTGGCACCGTCGCTGTTGGCGCCAGTGAGGATCACGCCCATCAGTCTTTCACCCCAGCAATCCGCGGCAGTCTCGAACAGAACGTCGATGGACGGTCTTGAATAAAGAACGGGCTCATCCACCGAGAGCGCTATGGTGGGCGGTGCGTCGGCATGGCATTCCACCATCAGGTGATAGTCCGGCGGAGCGAAGTACACCGCTCCGGGTTCCACTGGCTGCTTGTCCACCACCTCGCGGACGGGCAGCCGGCAGCGTGCGGCAAACAGTTCGCGCAGCAGGCTCGGGCGATCCCGTGGCAGGTGGACCACGATCAGTATCGCGGCCCGGCAACGCGCGTCCAGCGCGGGCAGCAGCACTCCCAGTGCCTCGATGCCGCCGGCGGAGGCGCCGATCACCACTGCGGCCAGATCCTGCAGCGGCAGCGGGCTCATGCCGCGATCCGCTGGTAGATGCGGTCCTCGCGGTCCAGCTCGCAGAAGCTGTCGGCATGCGCGGAGAAGCGCAGCGATTCACTGGAGCCGATGCCGAGAAAACCCTTGTAGCAGAGGGAATCCTTGAACAGTCCGACGGCGCGATCCTGAAGAGCGCGATCGAAATAGATGAGCACGTTGCGGCAGGAAATGAACTGCATTTCGGAAAATGCGGAATCGGTGGACAGGCTGTGATCCGCGAAGGTGATGTGGGCGCGCAGCGAACGGTCGATGGCGGCCATCCCGTATGCAGCGGTGTAGTAAGCGGACAGCGAACCATGGCCGCCGGACCTGCGGTGATTTTCCGTGAAGCCTTTGATGCGATCGATGTCGTACAGACCGCTCTGCGCCGTCTCCAGCGCCGCCGCATTGATGTCCGTGGCGTAGATCAGGGAGCGATCCAGCAGGCCCTCCTCCTTCAGCAGGATGGCCATCGAGTAGACTTCCTCACCGGTGCTGCAGCCGGCAACCCAGATCTTCAGTGAAGGATAGGTCCGCAGCAGCGGCACCACCTGTTCGCGCAGCGCGCGGTAATAAGGCGGGTCACGGAACATCTCGCTGACCTGGACGGTCAGGATATCCATCAGGGCCGGCAGCAGCGCCGTGTCGTGCAGCACGCGGTGCTGCAACTCGGACAGGCTCCGGCAGCCGAACTTGTCCATCGCCACTGCGAGGCGGCGGCGCAGCGAGGTGCGCGCGTAACCGCGGAAATCGTAGTGGTAGCGTTGATAGAGGGCCTCCAGCAAGAGACGCAGTTCGATCTCGCTGACGCGTTCGGTCATGGCCCGGTCTTCACTTGGGCATCCAGACACGGATCAGCGACAGCAGCCGCTCGACATCCAGCGGCTTGGCCAGGTAATCGCTGGCACCCGCGAGCAGGCACTTTTCCTGGTCATCGCGCATGGCCTTGGCAGTCAGCGCGATGATGGGCAGCCGCTTCCACTGGGGGTTCTTGCGTATCTCGCGAGTCGCGGTCAGTCCATCCATCTCGGGCATCATGATGTCCATCAGCACCAGGTCCGGCGCCTCGCCGCTGCCGGCGGTGCGCTGCAGGTGCTCCAGGGCCTCGCGGCCATTGCGCGCGATGTCGACCCGTGCGCCACGCGGCTCGAGCAGCTTGCTCAGGGCGAAGATATTGCGCACGTCGTCCTCGACCACCAGGATGCGCCGCCCGTCCAGGGCCTCCTCGCGGTCACGCACGGCGCGCAGCATGCGCTGGCTCTCCGGCGGCAGCTTCGATTCCACCTGGTGCAGGAACAGCGTCACTTCATCGAGCAGGCGCTCTGGCGAACGCGCATCCTTGACGATGATCGAGCGCGAGAAACGCCGCAGGCTCTGCTCCTCATCGCGATTCAGGCTGCGGCCGGTATAGACGATCACCGGCGGGTAACCGACGCCGTCGAGTTCACCCATCTGCTCCAGCAGCTCGTAGCCACTCAGGTCTGGCAGGTTCAGATCCAGCACCATGCAATCGAAGGTCTGCTGGCGCAGCAGCTCCAGGGCGCGCGCGGCCGTCTCCGCCGGGATGATCTCCACGCCCTCGCTGGCCAGCAGCTGCCGCACGCTCTCGCGCTGGCGGGCATCGTCCTCGACCACCAGTACCCGGCGCAGGCCAGGCGAGAGGCGCGCGTCCAGGCGCTGCAAGGCGCCGACCACCTGCTCACGGTCAACTGGCTTCAACGCGTATCCGACTGCGCCGCGGCTCAAGGCTTCGTGCGAATAATCCGCCACCGACAGCACATGCACGGGTATGTGGCGCGTGGCGGGGTCGCGCTTGAGCTCATCGAGCACCGACAGGCCAGTGCGATCCGGCAGGTGCATGTCCAGCAGCACGGCGCTGATGCGCTGGCTGCGCGCCACGGCCAGCCCCTCGCCCGCAGTGTGGGCCACAATGGTCTCGAAACCTTGTTCGCGCGCCAGATCGCGCAGGATGCCCGAGAATGCGACGTCGTCCTCGATGACCAGCATCACCCGTGCCGGCGCACCCAGCAACTCCTCTCCCGCTGCGGCACTGCGGGGACTGGATTTCGCCGGCGGCGGAACAAGGGGCGCGGCGGCCGGAACGGCCTTGGCCCACTCGCGCAGCGCCGCGGTAGCGCCACCACCCGGCTTGTGCACAGCCGCCTGCTCGGGCGCCCGCTCCGGCAGCCACAGCGTGAAGGTGCTGCCGGCGCCCATCTTGCTGTCGATGGTGATCTCCCCGCCCAGCAGCGCGGCCAGATCGCGGGAGATGGACAGGCCCAGGCCGGTGCCGCCGTATTTGCGGTGCGTGCTGCCGTCGGCCTGCCGGAAAGCCTCGAATATCGTGCTCTGCTGCTCCGGAGCGATGCCGATGCCCGTATCGCGCACGGCGAAGGCCAGGCCTGGGCCACTGGCTGAGGCCACCGACGCGACCTGCAAGGTGACTTCGCCGGCCGCGGTGAACTTGAATGCGTTGGAGAGCAGGTTGCGCAGGATCTGCAGCACGCGCTGGCTGTCGGATTCGATGCGCTCCAGCGTGCCCGGTGCCGTCGAGACCACGAACCGCAGGCCCTTGCTGTTGGCCACTTCGGTGAAGCCCTCCGACAGGTTGTCCAGCAGGCGCTGCACCGAGACGTTCTCGCGCTGGATCTCCATCTTGCCGGCTTCGATCTTCGACAGGTCGAGGATGTCGTTGATCAGCGCGAGCAGGTCGTTGCCGGCGGACTGGATGGTCTGCGCGAAGCGCACCTGCTCCTCGTTGAGGTTGCCGGTGCGATTGTCGGCCAGCAGCTTTGCCAGGATCAGCGACGAGTTGAGCGGCGTGCGCAGCTCGTGGCTCATGTTCGCCAGGAATTCTGATTTGTAATCGTTGGCGCGTTGCAGGTCGGCACTACGCTCGCGCAGCTCCTGCTCGCCGCGCATCAGCCGGTCGGAGTGCTCTTCGAGCGAACGGGTTTGTTCCTCCAGCTGCGAATTGGTCTGCTCCAGCTCCGCCTGCTGTTGCTCCAGACGTGCCGAGGATTCCCGCAATGCCTGGCTCTGCTCCGTGAGTTCCTCGTTGGCCACGCGCAGCTCCTCCTGCTGCGTCTGCAACTCCTCCGACTGGCGCTGCGTTTCTTCCAGCAGCTCCTCCAGTCGCGAGCGGTCGATGGAGGCGTTGACGGCGGTACCCAGCACGCCACGCGTGCGTTCCAGCAGCTCCAGCTGCGCCAGCTGCGGTGCGGTGGTCATTCCCAGTTCCAGCACGGCGTTCACTCGGCCGTTGTAGCTCACCGGCACCAGCACGATGTGCCGCGGCGACCCGGACACCAGAGTTGATTCGATCCGCAGGTGCTGGGCAGGCACGTCCGCCAGGTGGGCGATGCGATCCGAGCGCGCAGCCTCGCCCACCAGCCCTTCGCCGAGCTCGAAACTGTGCGGTGCCTGGGTGCCCAGTGCGTAGCCGGCCACCCGCCGCAATGTGCGGCCGGTGGCCATCACGTACAGCGCGCCGGCCGCCGCGCCAGCCTGGCGCGTCATGAAGCGCAGCACATGCTCGCCGAGCATCTCCAGCCGCAGCTCGCTTTGCAGGGCGCCCGCCAGCGCCGCCTGACCGGCGCGCAGCCAGATCTCGGTCTCGCGGCGATCTACCTCCCGCGCTGCCAGCAGACCCGCCACCAGCAACAGCACCAGCAGCAGCAGCAGCCCGCCCAGGATGACCGCAAAGGAGCGCCACTGCGCGGCAGCGAGCGATGTGGAGCGGCTGGCCAGCAGCCCCTGCTCTTCGGCAATCATGGCGCCGGCCAGATTCCGGACTTCGTCCATCAGCGATTTGCCGCGGTCGGTGTTGACCAGTGTCAGCGCTTCGCTGCTGCGCCCGGAGCGCTGCAGCTCTATGGTCTGCTGCATCTCGTCCATTTTCTGCGACAGCAGCTGCCGCATGCTCTGCAACCGTTGCAGCTGCGTCGGGTTGTCGACCAGCAGCGGGCCAAGCGAATCCAGCTGCGACAGCACCGCAGTGCGCGCCAGCGTGAACGGCTGGACATATTCTTCCTTGCCCGTGAGCAGGAAACCGCGCTGGCCCGTCTCCGCATCCTTGGCCTGCGACATTGCCTCGTTGAGGCCCGCGATGACATCGAGGGTGTGCTGGGTGCTGGCGCGGCTTTCGGATTGCTGTCGCAGCGCCGCGTAGGCGAGCGAGGCTATCAGCAGGATGGCGACGATGCCGCTGGCCAGCCCCAGCACCATGCGGGGCGGCAGGCCCAGTTTCAGGCCAGCAGTGTCGGCAGGATCGATGTTGCCAGCGACCACGGGGGGAGACGAGTTGGGAGACATGAGACAGAGGGCTTTTTCAGGAACCCCATTATCACAGTTGCCGGGGCAGGTGTGTATCGGACAACGTCCCTACACGTGGCGCGACACAACGAAGGCTTCATCGTTGAACCACAGGCCGCCATGCTTCTGCAGCACTGCTTGCGTGGCCTGCAGGTAGGCGCCGCTTGCCACCATCGGCTCCAGTCGTTCGTCTTCCATCTGGTTGACGTACACAGCCGCGTTCCACGCGGCGAACAAGGTGGAGGTACCGATGCGATCCGAAAGTTCGGATGGCAGTGTGCGCATTTCGTAGCGGAACAGTGCCTCGGCATCCGCCTGCGCTTCCAGATCGAACTCGCGGGCATGGCGGCCCAGCTCCTTCGTCAGCGCGGCCAGCAGCATGTGCCGGTCGGCCTGGAAGGGATTCTCGCCGGGCCACAGCTTCTGGATGATCTCCAGCGCCGGATCGCCACCGGCTGACTGAATGGCAAGCAGCCTGCCCCCCGGGGCCAGCGCACGGGTCAGCGGCGCCAGCACCCGTTCCGCCTTGAACTCCGGCGACATGCGGGCGCGCCACGGCTGCGACGCGAGGATCAGGTCATAGTGCGGCGGCGGACGGCCCGGTCGGGGAATGACTCCGTCCAGCAGGAATTTGTGATCCTCCCGATACACCACCAGCACCGACGGGCGGCGGTAGACGGGATTGCCCGTCGCCTCGCTGGGATGGGTGGCCCAGGCCTCGGCCAGCGCATCGGACACTTCCTCGATCTGCTCCTCGTACGCGTGGGCGGATTCGCCGGTGAGGCGGATCTCCTGCCAGTTCATCGCGGCCGCCAGTTGCGTGTCGCGCAGCATCAGCCGCGGCGCATCGGCGTAGTTCAGGTTGGTGATCACCAGCACCGTGGCCGGATGCTCGCTGAAGCGGTCGGGCATCTTTTCCAGCCCCAGCCGCACGTCTTCGAGGCTGATTTCCTTTGCTACCGCGACCAGCGGCACCGCCGGATGCACGCTGTGTGCGTAGCGCATCAGGCGTGACAGCACCGTTCCATCACCCATGCCGGCATCGAACAGGTTCAGTGCGGGCGGCGTGGGCCGCACCAGCTTCAGCTCGATGCCGGCGCGACGGGCAACGGCTGCCTTCTCATTGCAGGTATTGACGAAGGCGAGGTACTTCTGCCGATTGTCGTAGAAACGGAATGACTGCGCGGAGTGCTTCTTCGCCACCGGTGCCCCCTGTTCTTGTCGTTGCCGATTGCTATCCCGCCGGCACCTCATCGGCTGGTGGTGCGATGACCGCCAGCAGGGCGCGCGACATGCGCTCATCGATCTCAGCTGCATCCTGCAGCGTGACAGGATAGCGCACCAGCGCCTCTACGCCCGCCGCCGCAAAGCGCAGCTGCACCTGGGGTTCGACGTCCTGTGGTCCATGCGCAACAGAATTGCGCTGCATGGCCTGCGTCTGGCGCAGGATGTCGTCAGAATAATCCTTGAGCACCGTGCTGGCCGCCTCCAGCAGCTGCTGCTTGATGCGGCTGTAGTCCGCCGCCTGCGGCAACGCGTAACTGATCTCGTGCCAGTCCAGGTTCACGCCCGGAATCTGCTTGAAGAGTCCGCCCGAGGCCTGGAACACCACCGAATTGGCGAACGCCACGACGCGGCCAGTGGGCGTCAGGCGCGCGCCCTCGCCGCGCAGCTCCATCAGGTGCAGCCGCACCAGTCCGAGATCCACCACCTCGCCAATGACATTGCCCACCTGCACCCGATCACCAACGCGCACGCCATATCTGCCGACCAGGAAGAAATAGCCCACCACCGACACCAGCACGCTCTGCATCGCCACCGCAAGGCCAGCCGTGATCAGGCCGGCGAAGGTTGCCAGGGAACCGATCTCGCTGGCGAAGGTGAACAGCGCGATGGCCACCACCAGTACCCAGATCACGATCCGGCGCAGCAGCAGGTAGCGCGAACGGCGCCGCGGATCCTTGACGTAGCGCAGCAGCGCCCGCTGCCACAGGTTCGCAGCCACCAGCACCACGGCCAGCAACCCCACGAACACACCCAGACGCATGAGCAGGGTGCGCAGCGCCTCTGCCAGCTGGCGCTGCGTGAGATCCTTCCAGTTGTCCAGATTGCGGCGGTACTGGCCGAGCAGCACATCCAGCTTGCTCAGCGGTGTGACCATGGCGGAGGTCTGCAGGTACAGCCAGGCCAGCGTGTCGTACTGGTCGCGCACCCCGCGCAGCGTGCCGGCATCGGCAACCGCCTGCGAGGACAATGCATCGCCCCGCGCCGCCAGCGCCTTCAGCCGTTCCTGCGGCGGAATGCGGATGCGCTCGAACACCTCCTCGAGGTCGGCGGTGCGGCGGTTGGTGGTATCGATCATGCGCAGCTTGCTGCGCAGGCGCATCACGGCCGAGGTCAGATCCCAGATGCCGTACTCATCCAGCTGCACCGGTGGCGCGGCAAGATTCTCAGGCGCGGCTTCGACAGTGATGGTTGCCCCAGGTGCCGCGGTGGCGGCAGAGCCGGCTGCGGGAATGGAAGCGGCGATGGCATCGATATGCGCCTTCAGCGAATTGGCACCGAAGCCGTCGGCATCGTTCTCGGCCTCGAACTGCGACATGTTCGCCAGCAGGTTGCGGCGTGCATTGACCAGATCGAGCTCGCCCTGCAACGCGGCCACCCGCGCCTGGCCGTCGGCGCGGCCGGCCTGCGGCGAGCCGGCATTGCGCGCCCGCGCCGCTTCTATCTGCGCCTGCAGCTCGGCGCGTTGCTGGTCCAGGTGGCGTCGTACATTGATGAGTGATTGGGGCGACTCTTTCTCCTGCCGCTCGCGTGCAGCGCCGATGTCGCTGCTGAGCAGTTCGGCATTGGCGCGCGCGATCTCGAAGGCAATGCCCATGACCTTGTCTGCGGCCTGGCGGTTCGCATACAGGATCAGCAGGTCGCTGGGTTGCGTGGCGGCCAGCTGCTGCGTGCCCAGCGTGCGGTACCAGTCCACGGTTTCATCGAGGATCTCCACCACCTGCTCCGCAGTCATCACTGCGCGCGCTTCGGCGGGCGCGGCCGGCTCGCCCGCCCGCACGCCCGCGAGCAGCGTCAGGCTGAACAGGCATGAGAGCAGCCGGAGGGACGACGCGGACAAAGCGCTGCTTACAGCGTCAGCGTCGACATGGCCCGCGCCGGGCGCGCATCCCGGGCTGCCGGATATTCAGGCGGCACGATGGCCACCTGGGCCAGCGTCCGGGAACCCAGCGTCGCACCGGGGCCGGGGCGATCGATCTTCACGAAGAACGTGCGGGGCTCGCGGCGCCCGGCGTCCGGGATCAGCTGTACCAGCAGGCTGATGCCTTTTTCGCCGGCGGGAATGACTTCGGTGTTGGGGAGCATCTGGCGGAAATCCCGGCCCACCTGGGCCGAGCCGGTCTCGGTCCACCACTGGAAAGTCACCGGCTTGTTGAGCGGGCCGCGCCGACGCACCCAGATGCGCGCAAAGGATTCGCTGGTATCCACCCACACCGCGGTAGCAGAGAGATCGACCACCGCGCGCTCGAACGGGGGCTCCGCACGAGTGGTGGCCGCGGGAGGTGCAGCTGCAGCTTCGGCGGCAGCAACAACAGGCGCGGGCGGGGCGGCCGCCGGCGCAGTGGGTTTGCGTGACGGCACACTGGCTGGCTCCGGCGCAGCCTGCGCTGCTGCCGCGGGAATCGCCGCGCTCCCGGCAACCTGCGCCGGCTCCGACTTCAGCAGCAGGTAGCCGCCGGTACCCAGCATGGCGGCCGTGATGACCATGGCGGCCCAGTCGCCGGCGCGAATGCGTGGCCGCGCCGGGCCGGCCGCCACGAAAGCCTGGGCCGGGAAGAAAGCCGGAGCGACGCGCGCAGGATCACCTGCGAAGGCGACCAGTACCTGGTTGCTGTGGGCGCCGTCGGTGGACAGCAAGGTGCCCGACACCGCGCGCCACTGCTCGCGCGACACCCCGGCGGGTGCGCGTGCGGCCGGCCGTGCAGTTTCTTCTGCAGTAACCCCCGCACCAGTCAGCAGATCGTAGGCGAGCCGCGCGAAGGCCCGGCGATCGGCCGGCAGCTCGCCGAACA
Organism: Steroidobacteraceae bacterium; assembly: GCA_040508085.1. GTDB lineage: Bacteria > Pseudomonadota > Gammaproteobacteria > Steroidobacterales > Steroidobacteraceae > ZC4RG30. The sequence continues at coordinate 56,971 of JBEVNO010000051.1, read as the reverse complement.
GATTCCGATGCAGCTCGAAACCCTGCAGCCGGATGTCGCCACCATCGGTGATCAGCACGTTCTGCCGGCCCACATTGCCATGCGCCACGCCCTGGCCATGCATGTAAAGCAGTGCCCCCGCGACGGTGCGCAGGATCAGCAGGCCGGCATCCACCGCGAGCCTGCGATCGCCGTTCCGCTGCAGCAGGTCGCGCAGCGTGATTCCCGCGGGCTGCTCCGTGATGAGCAGCACCGTGCCGGCCTGCTCCTCCACATCGAGCACGCGTACCAGGGCCGGGTGCGACAGACCCTGCAGCTTGCCGATCCGGTCCAGCCGTGCCGGTTCGCGCAGCACCGCCGCGTCGAGTACATGCGCGACAACAGTCGAGACGATGCCGGTTGGCCCGGCGATGCGCTCGGCGAGCATCTCCTGGGGTTTGCCGCCGGCGTCGAGGCGCTGCAATCGGGTGATGCGGTAGCGGCCGGCCAATACGTCGCCGGCCTTCATACCCGGCGGCGCGGGGGTCGGCGCGGCCGCGGGCTGGGCCGGCGTTGCCGGGCTCTGGCCCGCAGGTGCGCTGGACTGCATGACCGGGTTGGCGCGGGCCTGGTTCGTGGGCGCGGGTGCTGCAACGCGCGGGCCCCCGGCAGGCTGGGGCATGGCCGCCTGGGTCGCCTGCGTCTGCGAGGCGCGGGCGCCCTGCAGCTGCAATCTGGCCTTCACGCAAACATACGTTTTATGGCTCAGCTGCGCGCGCCGCACTTCAAGGGCGGCCAGTGCTTCGGCGGCGACGCCCGGCGCGCGCACTTCGCGGAGCAGGATTTCCCGCAGGAATTCGTCCTGATCGAATTCGCCCGCCACCAGCGCGTCGAGCAGATCCTGGATATCGGCGTCCTCCGCGATGCGCAAGGTGGAGGGTCCGGAGGGGGGATATAGGGCTGCCATAGAGTGAATGTTGTCCTACGCAGGCAGCGGCCGCCTGTGATTCAGCGTCGGACAGGCAATGCACGTGTTGTGCGCGCTGTCCTACAAATTATAGCTGCGTCGCCACGGGCCCTCAGGCCCCCATCGCGGACTTGATCAGCTTGACCATTTCGTCGCTGCTCGGGGTGTCACGGCCACCGGCCTGACCAGTCAGGGCGTCGGCCAGGGTCTTGCCGGCTGCATCGCGGACATCCAGCTGGGCGCCCTGCTCGATCAGGAATCTGGCTACCCGGGTCCAGTTCTTGCTGATGGCACCGAACAGCGCCGTCTGCCCTTCGCGGGTGGTCATCGAACTCGGCCGCGCGATGATGGCCGTACGGCTGGTGGTATCGCTGATGCGTGCATTCACGTCGGCGCCCGCCTTGATCAGCAGGCCGATGACGGTGATGGCATTGTCCTGCGGATCGCTGCCACCGATCGGCCCCTGCCCGCCAGTAGTGAGGCCCACCAGCGCGCCGATCCCGGCCGCCGCCATCAGCGGTGTCACCCCCATCACATTGGGCAGGTCCGGCAGCGCGCCGTGCTGCAGCAGCACCGCCACCGCCTCGTGATCCACCGACAGCGCGGCGCGCAGCAAGGGCGTGCAGCCAGTGGTGATCAGGTCGTCCGTGAAACGGCCGCGGAATGGCCGGTGCATGTCCAGCTGCGGATTCGGGTCAACGCCAGCTTCCAGCAGACGGCGCAACAGCTGCAGAGCGCCCGGCTGCGGTGGCGGTGCGTCATCCACGGCGCGCACTCCCTCGGGCCCGGCGCGCCCTCCACCACCGCGGGTGCGCATGTCGGCAGCCAGATAGACCGCGGTGCGCCCCCACCAGTCGAACAGGCGCGGATTGGCGCCGGCATCGAGCAGCAGATTGGCAAGGTCGAAGTTCGAGTTGTCGATGGCCGTCATCAGCGGCGTCACGCCATCCGGCGTGGGACGATCGATCTGCGCACCGGCCTTCAGCAGCGACTTCACGCAATCCAGGCAACCGAAGCGTGCTGCATACAGCAGTGGCGTCAGGCCACCCGTGTTGCGGTACTGGGCGCGCGGTTCGGAGGTGATCTGGTTGCCCCAGTCGTTGACAGCGGCGCGCGCTTCCACATCGGCCTTGTGCCGGATGAGAAAATCCACCACCGCCGGGTTGTTGGCCGCGACTGCCCACATCAGCGCGGTCTGCTCCCGGAATTTCTCGCGCTCGTTGACACGCGCGCCGGCCTTGACCAGGGCCTGCACGATGGGCAGTGCACCGGTGCGTGCGGCCAGCATCAGCGGCGTCTGGCCATCTTCATTGCCAAGGTTCGGATCCGCCCTGGCCTTCAGCAGCTTCGTCACCAGCGCGGCATCTGCCAGGTTCACCGCCTCGGACAGCGGCGTCGCGCCCAGCGCGTTGCCGACGTCGGGCTTCGCACCATGCTGCAGCAGTGCCGCCACCAGCTCGTGGTCGACGCGGTACACGGCCCACAGCAAGGGTGAGGTGCCATCCGCCTGTGTGGCGTTCACGTCGGCGCCTGCGCGGATGGCGGCCAGGGCGGCCTGGCTGTCGCCGCTGCGCACCAGGTTCACCAGTTCGATGGAAGACTCACCGACGGGCTCACCCGCGAATGCCCCCCATGGCAGCAGCAGCATGGCGATGAATGCGGGTATGGATTTCGGGATATGCATGCCGGTGCCGGCGTCCTGTGAGATTCGGCCTGTGGGGAGCAGCTGATAATATCCCCCCATTCCCCCGCGTGCAGCAGCCTCGACCCGGAGCGATTCAATGCGGACGGCACATTGGACTGCCTGCGGGCTGACCCTTGCGATGGTGCTGTGGCCCTGGGCGGCTGTTGCGGCGGCACCGTCAGGCACTTTGGCAGAGCACCTGCAGGCATTGGCTGCAACACTGGACCCGCGTGCCGCGGCGACACTGTCGCGCATGCCCGACCAGGGACGGCAGCTGCTGGCCGCGCGGGCCTACCTGCGGGCGGGCGGGCAGATAGGTGATCGATGGAGCTGGAGCGCCGCGCAGGCACAGGCCTTCGCGCAGTCGGCGGAGAAAGCGTCCCTCGACGCAGCGATAGCGCGGGTCAATTGCATCTTCAGTGCCGCCAATCCGGGGTACACCCTGTTTGTGAATCCCCAGTTCCGCAGCCTGGATATCCAGCTGCAACGCTGGAATTCGAATGACAGCGTTGAGCGGGCGGCTGCCAGCATGCAGCAAGCGGCCGCAGCGGCCAGGCTGCCGCCGCCGGCCTCGCCGGGCGCGACCCGGCAGTTCAGTGAATGGCTGCGCGGCCAGCAACCACGGCCTGTCCCGACGCTGGCGGCACCCGGCCTCTCGCCCCATGGTCAGGCGCGCGCGGTCGACTTCCAGGTGCAGCTGCAGGGGAGCCTGGTCGCCGCCGCCGACTCAGCCTCCATCGCTGCCAGGTGGGTCGAGCCCGGATGGGCGCAGAAACTTGCCACTGCCATCCAGGCAGCGGGCGGGTTCACCGGCCCGCTGAAAACCCCAGACGAACCCTGGCACTACACCTATCAACCCGCGCAGAGCCCCGCCGGGCGGGCCACTGGTCCGCCGGAATGCCAGGCCCCTGCCACGCTGCGCTAGCTTCCCTAGATCCAGCGCACATCCAGCGGCACCTCGGGCCCGGCCATGCGCTGCATGTGCTCAGCCACCACGCCCTTCAGGCGCTCGGGCACTTCTCCGTGCGGATTTTCCAGACTGACATGCACCCGGTCCGGCTCCGCGCGCAGGGTTACCAGCACGTCGCTGAGCTGGATCGTGCCGCTGCTGTCTTCCAGGTGCGTGGGGTACTTGTGCGACCAGTGCTTGCACAGCCGGCGCACGATGCGCAGCGCCAGGTCGGTAGTTGCTTCACCTTCAAACCTGCTCATGGTTCACCCCTCTAGCTGCGCTCGATGGTGACGGCCGCCGTGTCGAGCGCGGCGGCCACCTGCGCCAGTTCATCATCCGACAGCGGGCCGCGATTCATGCGCAGCCGCAGCGCCAGTTTCAGGTTCTCCATCGCCCGGATGATCTGCGGCGCCGGTCCGCCACCGTGGCGGGCATTGACAGCCTGCATGCGCGCCAGCGCCGCATCCACCGCCGGCTGGTTGGCCACCAGGTAACGGCGGCCCTCGTCCGTAATGGAATAGCGCTTCTTGCCTTCGCCCTCTTCGACGGTGGCATGGCCGAGTTCCTGCAGCAGCGTGAGGGTCGGATAGATGACGCCTGGACTTGGGCTGTAGCTGCCGGCGAGGCGCTCCTCGATGGCCTTGATGAGCTCGTAACCGTGGCGCGGGGCCTCGGCGATCAGTGCCAGCACCACCAGGCGCAGCGCCCCGTGATCGAACACCCGCTGCCGGCCACCCCCGCCCCGCCCGCCCCGCCCGCCCCGGCCGAAAGAGGCGTCGCCCCGCCCCAGGCCGCCGTGCCGGCCCCCGCCGTCGCGTGCGCCGCAATGGCGGGCATGGCGGTGGCGATCGGATTCAAAATAGGTTCTCATGGATTTAGACCCTGTTTAGATATGACGAATGTAAGATATATCTAAACTCGGTCTGATGCAAGTAACTTGTTGAATCTTTCGGTTCCCGCCCCGGTTCGGAACTAAGACGGGCGGGCGCAATCTAGATGGACTACCCGGAAGTGATCTTCTATCTTCCCGGGGATTGGTGCCGCCGGGGCAAGACCGGCTGCCACCAGCAAAAGATCTAGAAAGACGAGTGAGGGGTCATGCGCAAGAGCGGAGCATTGGTCAAACATGCCCTGAAGCAGGCGGGCGCGTGCGCGCCGCTGTGGGGTCTGGCTTTGGCAGCGCAGCTGGCGCACGGCCAGGCGCCGCCGGCTGGAGCGGCACCCCAGGGGCTGGAGCAGCTCATCACCAACCATTGCACCGAGTGCCACAACACCACTGACTGGGCGGGCAGCCTCGCCTTCGACACACTCGAGCTGGGCCATGTGAACCAGGACCAGGCCACCTGGGAAAAAACCATTGGCAAGCTGCGCGGCCGGCTGATGCCCCCGGCTGGCGCCAAGCAGCCCGCACAGGCCGATGTCGATGCACTGGTCGCCTACCTCGAGACTTCGGTCGACGGCCAGCCCAAGGCACAGCATGTGGGCCATGTGCCCATCCAGCGCCTGAACCGCAATGAATTCTCCGCGTCGGTGAAAGGGTTGATCGGCGTGGATATCGACCCGCGCCAGACCCTGCCCACCGAGGTCGAGGTGGAAGGCTTCAGCAACATCGCCGGTGCACTGGCTGTATCGCCCTCCTTCATGGAGCAATACCTTTCGGCGGCGCGGCGCGCGGCGCGGCTGGCGGTGGGAGAGCCCGTGCCGAAGATGGCGAAGGTCACCATTCCGGCGACGCAGGCCGGCCCCACCGCCTTTCCGCTGGGCACGCGCGGCGGCACCAACCGCGGCGGCATCCGCTTCACGCATGTCTTCCCGGCCGACGGCGAATACCGATTCAACGTCCCCGAGGAAGACTACATCGACATGGGCCTGTATCCGCGCGGCGCACAGACCGCAGCGACACTGGTGATCCTGGTCGACGGCGTAGAACTGGTGCGCAAGGAAATCGGCGGACCGGAATACGTGGATCTTGCGGACCGCGACGGCCCGGACGGACGCAAGGAAATCCTCGCCCGTGTCTCCAGCGCCGCGCAGGTGAAGGCTGGCCGCCACGATGTGGTGCTGACCTATGTCGAGCGTTCGCGCGCGCTGAGCAACGATGCGACGGCCGGCGGCGGGTTCGGCGGCGGCGGTGGCCGCATCTCCGATGTACCCATCATCCAGACAGCGATCGAGATCGAAGGGCCGTTCGCGCCGCATGGTCTGTCGTTGAGCGATAGCCGCGCGAAGATCTTCGTCTGCCAGCCCAAGAGTGAGGCCGAAGAGCGTCCGTGCGCCGACAAGATCGCGCGCCACCTTGGCACCGAGGCCTTCCGGCGGCCGGTCACGGATGCAGATGTTGCACTGTTGATGAAGTTCTACGAGATGGGGCGCAAGGAGAGTGGCGGTTTCGACGCCGGCGTCACGGAGCTGGTAACGGCGGTGCTGTCGAGCCCGGATTTCCTGTATCGCTCCATCTCCACTTCCCCGCAGGCGGATGACTCGCGCCAGCTCAGTGACCTGGAACTGGCCACGCGCCTGTCTTTCTTCCTGTGGAGCACCGGACCGGACCAGCAGCTGGTTGACCTGGCCACGAACCATCGCCTGTCTGACCCGGCGGTGGTCAAGGCGCAGGTCGACCGCATGCTGAAGGATCCCCGCGCCAACACGCTGGTGGAGAACTTCGCCCTCGCCTGGCTGAACCTGGACGAACTCGACAAGGTTGATCCCACCGATGGCGGCTTCAACGCCGCGATGCGCAACAATTTCGAGACCGAGATCCGGCTGTTCCTGTCGAGCGTGCTGCTGGAGAACCGCAGCGTGATGGACCTGCTCAACGCAGACTGGACCTTCGTCAACGAGACGCTGGCTCGCCAGTACGACATCCAGGGCGTGCGCGGGGCGCAGTTCCGGCGCGTGAAGCTCGACAACGAGAACCGCTTCGGCCTGCTGGGCAAGGGCGCTTTCCTGCTGCGCACCTCATACGGCGATCGCACTTCACCGGTGCTGCGCGGCGCATGGATCCTGGACCGGATCGTCGGCAGCCCGCCCACGCCGCCACCGCCGAACGTGGCCACTGACCTCGCCATCAAGGATGGCGCCAGGCCGACCACGGTGCGGGCGCGCCTGGAAGAGCATCGCCAGAACAAGACCTGCCAGGCCTGCCATGGCCTCATCGATCCGCCGGGCCTCGCCCTCGAGAACTTCGACAACACGGGGCGCTGGCGCACCGTCGATGCAGCCGCCAAGGCGCCGATCGATGCCAGCACGGAACTGGCCAGTGGCATCAGGATGTCCGGCCCGGTGGAGCTGCGGCACTACCTGACCAGCCGTCCCGACCAGTTCCCGACCACGGTGACCAAGCGCCTGATGATGTATGCGCTGAACCGCGAGGTGGAGTACTTCGACATGCCGCAGGTGCGGCAGATCGTGCGCGACGCAGCCGCGAGCAACTACACGTTCAAATCACTGATCAACGGCATCGTGGCCAGCGAGGCCTTCCGCCGCCAGGGTCCTGAAGAGAAGAAACTGCCCAAGCCTACCGTGGCATCCGTGAGCAGCGGCGCAGCCGCGGCGCATCACCCTTAAGGAAGACAGCGATGGCCATTTTTCTGACGAAGAAGTACCTGTCACGGCGCACCTTCCTGCGCGGCAGCGGCGTCGCACTGGGATTGCCGTTCCTGGATGCCATGGTGCCCGCAGGCACTGCGCTGGCGCAGTCCGCAGCGGCGCCGAAGATACGGGCGGGGTTCTTCTACCTGCCACACGGCGCCATCATGAACAACACGGTGTACGGCAAGGAAGTCGACTCCTGGAGCTCCACCGGCAAGGGCGCGGATTTCAAGCTGGGCAACACGGTGGCGCCGCTGGAGCCCTTCAAGAAATACGTGACCACCTTCGACAATATCGAGAACAGCACCGCCATGGGGTCGGTGCACACGCTCAACCCCGCCACCTGGCTGTCGTGCGTGCGGCCGGATACCACCGCCAAGGGCGCAAGCCTCGCCACCACCCTTGATCAGGTGATCGCGCAGCACATCGGTCAGCAGACTTCGCTGCCGTCACTCGAGCTGGCTGCCGAGACCACCGTGCAGATCGCGGCCGGCAACGGCGGGTTCTATTCCGTGACGACCTCCTATGCCGCGCCCAACCGGCCGCTGCCGATGGAATACAACCCGCGCAAGGTGTTCATCCAGCTGATGGGTGAAGGCGATACAGCCGCCGAGCGCGACGCGCTGCTGCGCAAGAACGCCAGCATCCTCGACATGATCAGCGAGCGTTCGAAGTCGCTGCGCAATGAGCTGGGGCCGGGCGACCAGCGCGCCCTGTCGGACTATCTGGACACGGTGCGCGAACTGGAAAGGCGCGTCACGATGGCCAGCTCACGCGACATGGGCGGCGTCAGCGTGCCCGATGCACCACTGGGCGAGCTGGAGGATTTCGACAAGCAGCTCGGCATCATGTTCGACCTGATCGCACTGGCCTACCAGGCGGACCTCACACGGGTCGCCAGCTATGTGATGGCCGCGGAAGGCACGGATCGCCCCTACAAGCACCTGAACGTCGCGGGCGGCTTCCACCCGACCAGCCATCACGCCAACCAGCGCGATCGCATCGCCGAACTGACCCGCATCCAGCGCTATCACATGGAACGCTTTGCGGGCTTCCTGAAGAAGCTGGCGGACACCAAGGACGGGGATGGCAGCATCCTCGACCATTCGCTGTTCTTCTATGGCTCGAACATGAGCAACAGCAACCAGCACGACAACTATCCGCTGCCGGCTGTGCTGGTGGGCGGCGCAAACGGCAAGCATGTGGGCGGCAAGAACCTGGTGCTGCCGGAACGCACGCCGCTGGCCAATGTGCATCTCACCGTGCTCGACAAGCTGGGCATCCGGCAGCCGAGCTTCGGCAACAGCACGGGGCTGCTGTCGCAGGTGTGATGCAATGAGCGACCGCAGAGAGTTCCTGAAGACTGGCTTGGGCAGCATGGCCGCCCTGTCCGCGTTGCCGCTGGTGGGCAGCCTCACCGGCTGCCAGCAGAATCCGGCGCGGGCGCCGCGCGCACCTGCCGCGGCACTGGCCACCGAGAAGGTTACCGAGCGCGTCAGCGTCATCGCCGGCACGCCTGGCAACGTGGTGGTGCTCAACACAGGCGAAGGGCTGCTGCTGGTGGACAGCGGCGCGGCGCAGCTGGCCGCGGCGGTGCAGAAGACCCTCGCCGGTGTGCCGGTGCGGACACTGTTCAACACGCACTACCACGCTGACCAGACCGGCGGGAATGCGCTGTTCGCGAAGGCTGGCGCGCAGATCCATGCCCACACCATCACCAAACAATGGCTGGCTGCGGACTACTACGTGCCCGCGGAAGACCGCTGGGTCAAGGCGCCGCCGAAGGAGGCGGTGCCCAGCGTCACCTTCCGTGGCAGGGGCGAGCTTGTGGCCGGCGCGGAGCGTGTCGAATTCGGGTATCTGCTGGAAGCGCACACCCGTGGCGATGCCTACGTGTATTTCCGCGATTCAAACGTGCTGGTGGCGGGCGATGTCGTATCGCCGCTGCGCGATCCGGTGCTGGACTGGTATGCAGGCGGCTGGCTGGGCGGTCGCGCCGACGCCATGGACGACCTGCTGGAACTGGCCAACGAACAGACGCGCATCATTCCAGCCTATGGGCCGGTGCTGGGGCGTGCACAGCTGCAGGCCGAGCGCGACCTGATGGTGAAGCTGTACGACCGCACCGCCGCGCTCACACACAAAGGCCACAGCGCGCAGGACATGCTGAACGACGGCGTGCTGAACGATGTGGGCCGCCAGTTCCAGGATCCAGCCCGCTTCCTCTACGACGTCGCCAAAGGGCTGCAGGCCCACTATACGAATTTCGGGGGCAATGTTGTCTAAGTCGATCACCCGCTCCGGCGGAATTCCGGTCATCCTCGCGCTGGGCCTGCTGTCACTGGCAGCGCCAGTTGCCGCGCTGGCAGCCGCGCCACCGCAGACGCTGGGCGATCTGGTACGGGCCGGCAAACGCGATTCGGTGCTGGCCGCGATCACCTCTCCTGATGTGAACGTCAACGAGAAGGCCCCTGATGGCTCCACCGCGCTGATGTGGGCCACGTTCAACGTCGACCACGAGCTGGTGCGCGCGCTGCTGAAGGCTGGCGCCAAGGCCGACGTCGCCAACATCTATGGCGCCACGGCGCTCACTGAGGCCATCAAGGTCGAGGACCTGGAGCTGGTGCGCGTGCTGCTGGCCGCCGGGGCCAACGTGGATTCGCCCAACCCCGACAACCAGACGGCATTGATGCTGGCCATCAGCAACGGTTCGCTGCCTATCGCGAAGCTGCTGGTCGAACATGGCGCGGATGTGAATGCCATCGAGAAATTCCGCAACCAGAATGCGCTGATGTGGGCCGCCGGCGGCAACCAGCCCGACATCGTCGACCTGCTGCTGGCGCATGGCGCGAAGAACGTCAACCTGCGCGCGAAGGATGACGACTGGCCCAGGCAGATGACGTCGGAGCCGCGGGCGCAGTTCTCCAGCCGGCAGACCGGCGGCCTGACGGCGCTGCTGTATGCCACGCGCTCGGGCTGCTATCGCTGCGTGGTCGCGCTGGTCAAGGCCGGCGCCGACGTGAACAAGCCCAATCCGGATGGCGTCACGCCGCTGATCAATGCGCTGGACAACAAGCGCTTCGACATCGCCATGTTCCTGCTCGACAAGGGCGCCAACCCGCACACCTGGGACATGAGCGGCCGCACGCCGGTGTATGTGGCTGTGGACATGAATTCATTCCGTGGCGGCGGTGGGCCCGGCGGCGGCCCGGGCGGTGCCGGTGGCCGCGGCGCAGCAGGTGCGGCAGCTGAAGCTCCCCCGCCCCCGGTACCGGCAGTCACCGCCATGGATGTGGTCAACCGGCTCATCGGCATGGGCGTGGATGTGAACCACCAGCTCACCCGCAAGCGGCCCTATGGGGCGGGTCGCGGCCGCTTTGCCGATTACGACATGCGCGGCGGTGTGGGCCCGCTGATGGTGGCGACCATGAGCCACGACCATGAGGCCATGCAGGTGCTGCTGGCGCACGGCGCAGAGGTGGACCTGCCCAACGTGTTCCAGATGACGCCGCTGATGCTGGCCGCAGGCATGAGCGGCACCGGGCGCGCCGCGGGCGGCGCGCCCGCCCCTCTGCCCGGCGATCCGCAGGCGCGCGCCATCAAGACCATCGACCTGCTGCTGGACGCGGGCGCCAACGTGAACGCGCAGGTGCTGGACAGCCGCACGCACACCGCTACCCTGATGGCCTATGTGGCAGGTCGCGACCAGGAGGGCCGTACCGCACTGTTCGCGGCCGCGGAAGGCGGCCGCGACCGCGTGGTGAAGCACCTGCTTGAACGTGGCGCGGATCCGAAGATCCGCGACGCCACCGGCAAGACCGCGCTGGATGCCGCGCGCGCGGTTCCTGCCGCCGCGCCGGCAGCCGCCGGAGCTGCCGCGGGCGCCGCGGAAGCCGCGCGCAACAGTCGGGCGGCCGTGGTCGCGCTGCTGGAACCGCTGACCCCGAAGTCAGCGGCGCTGTAGGGCGGCGGTGCCCGCAAGCCTGGGCGGTCCTAATCCTGGTTGGCGTATACCTTCACCAGCTCGGTGAGGAAGTCCCTGCCTGAATAGACGGCGGCCACCGCCATGCGCTCATTCAGGCCGTGGGTACCGTTGCCATCGGCATCACTCCACAGTCCCGGCGGGCCATAGGAAGGAATGCCCACGGCACCCAGGAACACGCCATCGGTAGCGCCTGTGGACATGGTGGGCACCAGCGGCACGCCGGGATGGAACTTCGCCAGCAGCTTTTCCGCGGGACCCACGAGTTTGGCGTCCAGCGGTGGCGGCACCGCCAGCGGGCCGCGTTCATCAGTCCGCACCACCGTCATGCGCGGATCAGCGATCGCCTGCTGCAGCGCCAGACGCACCTGCTCGGCATCCACACCAGGAAAGATCCGGCAGTTGATGTTCGCGCGCGCCCGCTGCGGCAATGCGTTGTTGGCATGTCCGCCATCCAGCAGGGTGGCGACGCAGGTGGTGCGCAGCATGGAATGGAAACTCTTGTCGGTGTTGACCACCGCCTCGGCCTGCCTGTCAGCCGGATTGGCAGCCAGCGCCCTCATCGCCTTGCCCATGTCGTCGCTGCGCGCCTTGCCTGCCCTGGCGAAGTAGGCGCGCGTGGTATCTGTCATCTGCAGCGGAAACTCCAGGTCGCGGATGCGCGCCAGCGCGTCGGCCAGCTCGTAGATCGCGTTGTCGCGTATCGGCGCGGAGCTGTGGCCGCCAGGGTTGGTGGCCTCGATACGGTAATTGACCGGCGTCTTCTCGCCCACATGCAGGCTCGCGGTGAGCAGCTTGCCGTTGCCATCGCTGCGCCCGCCGCCACCCTCGTTGAGCGCGAACTGCGCGTCGATGAGTTCCCGGCGGTTCTGCGCCAGCCACTGCGCGCCGTTGAAGGCGGTGCTGGTTTCCTCACCGCAGGTGAGCGCCAGCTTGAGCGTGCGTCTGGGACGGTAGCCTTCGGCCTTGAAGCGCATCAGCATGTCGATCCAGATCGCGTCCATGGCCTTCATGTCGGCGACGCCGCGGCCCCAGAAATAACCATCCTCCTCGATGAACTGGTACGGATCCCGGCTCCAGTCTTCGCGCTTCGCCGCCACCACATCGATATGCCCGAGCAGCAGGATCGCCTTCAGCGTCTTTGAAGTGCCGGGAAGCACGACGACCAGCCCGCCTTCCCTGGGGTGCTCCGGAACAGCGAATCTGGTGATATCCGCGGCAGGGAATCCGGCCGTGGCGAGGCGTGCCGCTATCCTGTCCGCCAGCAGGGTGCAGTCACCGGTGGTGATGCTGGTGTCCGTTTCCACCAGCTCGCGGTAGAGCTCACGGAACTTCACCTGGTCGGGCCGGGATTGCGCGCCGGCCAGAACGGGTGCGAGCAGCGCCAGACCCGCCAATGCCCACCTGTGCTTCATGCCAGCCCTCTGCCCGTCACTCCTGCGTTGAGCGGGATAGTACGTTCAAAGGGCTCGTGGGCGCAGCCAACCACCCGCTCAGGGAATCACGGAGCCGGCGAGAGCCCGCCGCGGTTGGCAATGGCCTGGTCCATGGCCGCGATGGTGCGGGTGGCGCGGAACTCGGCCACCTCCCTGGCCAGGGCGAGGACGCGGTCCTTGTCGGCAATGGAGACCCCGTCGATGGTAGCGAGGCCCAGCTTGACGCGCTCCTTCCAGCGCACCGCCTCGGGATCAGCGCCCATCACCTCGATCTCTACGGCGGGATCGTCATGCACATTGTCGCTGACGAGCCCTTCCTTCATCACGCCCTTGCGGCGCAGGAAGTCGTGAACGCTGCTGTATTCGTAGTAGTCCGGCAGATGCGCCACCAGCGGCGCCGCCTTCCATTCGCTGTTCAGCTTGCGCGCCGTGGCTTCCATGCCGCGGGCATTGCCGCCGCTGTCACCGATCAGGAAGATCTTCTCGAAGCCATGCACCTTGAAACTGGTGACGATATCTTCGAGCAGTGCCTGGAAGGTGGATTCCCGCAGGCTGATGGTGCCCACCGTATCCATGTGGCCGCCCGGCGGGTCGAATGCGCCCTCCGGCACGAACGGCACGATGGGCGCGCACAGCGCATTGCCCAGCCTGCGGGCGATGGCTGCGCAGTTGGTCTGCAGTGCGTAGTTGTGCTTGCCCAGCGCGACCCACGGACCATTGGGCTCGACGCCACCGGTGGGGATGATGATGGTCTTCTTGCCCGCCGCCATGGCGTCGCGGACATCCATCCAGGTCATCTTCTCGATCCAGACCTCGGAGGTGCGCGGCAGCGGATTGGGCGTGTCGATGCAGTTGTACACGCTGCGGGCGCAGCGGCCGCCGCCGGCATCGCGCGGGTCGCGGGCCGGACGCTCGGCGGCGAAAGCTGCAGCCGTGGAGAAGATCAAGCCGGCAGCCAGCAGTGCGCGCAGCGCGTGGGACATGAGAGCCTCGGAAGGGTTGGGCGGTAGGCCCCGATTTAGCGGTGCGCCCGGGTGCCACGCAACCGCGTCGGCCTGCATTCTGTTTTAGGCATTCTGAAGCCGGGCGTAGGAAGCGGCCTACGCCGGTACGCTGGACCGCATGCTATGCCCACACAGCCCGGGCCGGTAACTTGCCTTCATCCAATCAGCGGGGAAGGACATGGGAATTCTGAAAGTAGTTGGTGCCATCATCATTGTGCTGTGGCTGGTGCTGTGGCTGGCGGTGAAAGTGACCTTCGGTGCCATCCACCTGCTGGTGCTCGTGGGCCTCGCCCTGATCATCATGGGGTTCGTGAACTCCGCCAAACGCTGACGGCGAAGCTGCGCGTGGTCAGGGCTTTCCGGCCTGGCCCGCCCCTTGTATGAGCTCGATGTGGTTGCCCGCCGGGTCGATGGCCATGCCGATGATGATGCCGGTCTTGCCGAACTCGAACGGCTCCCGCTCCATTCTGCCGCCGGCGCCCTTCAACGCCTTCACCACGGCGCTCATGTCGGTGACATTCAGCACGATGTGCGGCATGTCGTCCTTCACGCCATCAGTATCGCGTTTGAGGATGACGATGTCGCCGCCCTGGTTGCGGGCACGCGTCGCACGCGCAGCCTCGGCAGTGGCGCCGAAGTTCAACATGATCTCGAGCATCTGCGGATTCTGGATGCGTTGCACTTCCTGCATGCCGAAGGCGGTCTGGTAGAACTTGGCCACCGCAACGGGATCACGCGCACCGATGCGCGCACCGTTCAGCGTTACCTGAGCCCAGGCCGGCATCGTGAGCGCGACCAGTGCGACCATCCCTGCAATTGACTTCACGGCACCCCCCGCTGGTTTTTTCTTCGCCTCCGATCTTGAGCCGCTGTGGCAGCAGCCGCAAGCAGCCCGTTATCTGGCGGGCCGGAAGCCCTTCGCCACCAGATAGACCTCCCGTGATTCCTTGCGCGAGGCGGCTGGCTTGCGGATCACCACTTTTTCGAAATGGGTTCGCAGTTCCTTCACATACTGGTCCGAACCCACACCCTGGAACATCTTGGCGACGAAGACCGCGCCCGGCTTCAAGGTCTTGCACACGGTATCCAGTGCCAGTTCCAGGAAGTAGATGGACGAGGCCTGGTCGGCGGAATCGATGCCGGTGAGGTTGGGCGCGATGTCCGAGATGATCAGGTCGAACTTGCCGCCGCCCAGCCAGTCGAGCAGCTGCTGCACGATGGCATCTTCGGTGAAATCACCCTGGATGAAATCGACGTTCTTCAGTGCATCCATGGGCAGGATGTCGGTGGCGAGCACGCGGCCCTTGGCGCCCACCAGCTTGCCCGCCACCTGCGACCAGCCCCCCGGCGCCGAGCCCAGGTCCAGAATCCGCATGCCCGGCCGGATGAGCTTGTCCTTGTCGTTGAGTTCGGTGAGCTTGTACGCGGAGCGCGAACGGTAGCCATCCTTCTGCGCCTGCTTGACGAAGGGGTCGCTGAGGTGGCGCGACAACCAGCTGGCACTGCTCTTTGATCGGGCCATTTTCGACAGGGAACCAGGCGCTAGAATGGGCGGCATTCTACCCCTCTGCCGGAATGACCGGCCAGGAAGACGGTGGTGATCCGCATAACCGAATTGCCCCTGCCGCTCGACTACACGCCGGACTCCATGCGCCGCGCCATCCTGCAACGGCTGGCGCTGTCCGATGGCGAACTGCTGGATTTCAAGCTGTTCAAACGCAGCTACGACGCGCGCCGCAAGAACAGCGCCATCCTGTTCATCTGCATCGTTGATGTGGCAGTCAGCGATGAGGCGGCGGTGCTGCGGCGGATGGCGAACGACCGGCAGGTGGGGCCGGCTCCCGATACCGATTATCACCCGGTGGCGCAGGCGCCGCCGACGCTCGCCGAGCGCCCTCTGGTTGTCGGCTTCGGTCCCTGCGGCCTGTTTGCCGCGCTGCTGCTGGCGCAGATGGGATTCCGGCCCATCGTGCTGGAGCGCGGCCGGGAGGTGCGGCGCCGCACGCAGGATACCTGGGCGCTGTGGCGCAAGCACACCCTGACGCCCGAATCCAACGTGCAGTTCGGCGAAGGCGGCGCGGGCCTGTTCTCGGACGGCAAGCTCTACAGCCAGATCAAGGATCCACGATTCTACGGCCGCAAGGTCATGCGCGAGTTCGTCAAGGCGGGAGCCCCCGAGGAAATCCTGTTCGTCAGCAAGCCGCATATCGGCACCTTCCGCCTTACGGGCGTAGTGGCGGCCATGCGCGAGGAGATCATCTCGCTGGGCGGCGAGGTGCGCTTCGAAAGCCGGGTCACTGACCTGCTGATCGAGGATGCGCAGATCGAAGGCGTGCAGTTGGCCAGCGGTGAGGTGCTGCGCAGCCGGCATGTGGTGCTGGCGCTGGGACACAGCTCGCGCGACACGCTGCGCATGCTCGAGCGGCGGCGGGTCTACCTAGAGGCCAAGCCATTCGCCATCGGGTTCCGCATCGAACACCCGCAATCACTGATCGACGTGGCAAGGCTCGGCCGCTTTGCCGGCCATCCTGACCTGGGCTCCGCCGACTACAAGCTGGTGCACCATGCACGCAACGGCCGCGCGGTATACAGCTTCTGCATGTGCCCCGGCGGCACCGTGGTGGCGGCCACCTCGGAGCCTCAGCGCGTAGTCACCAACGGCATGAGCCAGTACTCACGCAACGAACGCAATGCCAATGCCGGCATCGTGGTGGCTATCAACCCCGAGCAGGATTACCCCGGTGGGCCGCTGGCGGGACTCGCGCTGCAGGAGTCGCTCGAATCCACCGCCTATGTGCTGGGCGGCGGCGACTACAGCGCGCCCGGCCAGCTGGTGGGTGATTTCCTGCGCGGCCGGAGTTCGACCGAGCTGGGCGATGTGCTGCCCTCTTACCAGCCCGGCGTGCAGCTGGGCGATCTGTCGCGGGCACTGCCGGCCTATGCCATCGATGCCATCCGCGAGGCGCTGCCGGCGTTTGGCCAGCAGCTGCGCGGCTTCGACCGGCAGGATGCAGTGCTCACCGGCGTGGAGAGTCGCACCTCATCGCCGGTGCGCATCACCCGCGACGCGCAGACGCTGCAAAGCCTGAACGTGCGCGGGCTGTATCCCTGCGGCGAAGGCGCCGGCTACGCCGGTGGCATCCTGTCGGCCGGCGTCGACGGCATCAAGGTCGCCGAAGCTGTGGCGCGGAGCATGGCATGAAGTTCGAGGACATCCGGAAACTGCACCAGAAAAAGTTCCGGGAGGAGCTGGGCTGCTTCCTGCTTGAGGGCGAGCATCTGGTGCAGGAGCTGCAGAAGGCGGCAGTACACGATGCCCGGCTGCGCGCCAGCGAGATCTACCTCACGCATGAATACGCACAGGCGCACAGCGTGCTGGCCACGCATGTCATCAATGCGCGCCACATGGCACAGATCAGCGAGACACGTGCGCCGCAGGGGATAGCAGCGGTGGTGCCGCTGCTGGCCGCACCCGCGCCGCAGCCTGGCGAGCGCGCCATCTACCTGCATGAAATCCAGGACCCGGGCAATCTGGGAACCATCCTGCGCACACTGGCCTGGTTCGGGGGGTTTCGTTGCCTGCTGAGCCCCGACAGCGTGGATCCGCACAACGGCAAGGTGCTGCGCGCCGGCATGGGCGCCATCTTCCATGTACCCGTGGAAACCGACGTGGCGCTGGATGCCCTGCCCCGCCGCTGCAGGTCAATGGCCTGCCTGGACCTGCAGGGCGCTGCCATCAGCGCACCGCAGTTCCGGGATTTCGACTGCTACATCTATGGCAATGAAGCCCGCGGGCTGCCGCGTGAAGCACTGGCCGGGCTGTCTGCGCAGCCCTTCACCATTGCCGGCACCGGCACCCTGGAATCGCTCAATGTGGCGGCGGCCGTGAACATCTGCCAGTACGAACTGCACCGGCAGATGTAACGCCCGCTGACTAGAACTTCGCGGTCACGGCGAAGTAGTAGCGCCGCCCGATGATGTCGTAGTTCTGCGGATCCGTGGAACCGGCAATGCCGCGCGTCACCGGCGGATCCTTGTCGAGCAGGTTGTCCACACCGCCGCGCAGCGAAAGGTGCTCGGAGAGCTTGTAGCTGGCGTAGGCGTCGAAGGTGTCGTAGGCCTCGGTATCCGCAAAGCAGCGCGTGGCCGAGCATGGCGCCACCAGGTAATCCTGCGGCTTCACGCTGGGCAGGTGCCGCCACCGCACGCCACCATCCAGGGCGGCCCACTGGTACGAGAAAGTCGTGAAGGTCTTGTACTCGTAGTACCCGCCGGCAAAGCCCACGTAGTCGAGCAACGGTGCGCCCGGCCCCACGCGACGCTTGAAGCTGTCGAGATAGTTGATCACCGTGCTCACGCCTGCCGTGCCCGGACCCACGTCGAACTTGACACTGCCCTGCAGGTCCACACCGCGGGTGCTGATGCTGCCCTGGTTGAGGTAGGTGCTGAACACCCCGGTGGGCACCGCCAGCGAGCCGACCACCTGCGAACGCCCGATGGACTGGCAGTACACATTGGCGGCGTCGTAGGTCGGGTTGCTGGTGCCATTGGCGTTGAAGCAGAGCTGGTAGGTCAGGTTCGCATTGACGTAGCCGATCGCCCCCTTGATGTCGATGTCGTAGAAATCGAGCGACGAGGTGAAACGGGCATTGGCGGGCAGATCCCAGGACGGCGAGAACACCAGGCCGGCCGTGATCGTATCCGCCTTCTCGGGCTTCACCGTCGCGTTGCCACTCGGATAGGAGTTGAGCGCGCCGGAGTTGCTGCCCAGATAGGTATTGAGGCCGCGCGGGTCGTTGACCGGGTCGAGGATGGGCGGTGCGCCAGTTCCCATCAGCGTGCGGCACAGCGTCTGCACCTGGGTGCGATTCGCATTGCTGGCAATGTTCGCGTAGCTCGCCGTCACGTTGCTCTGGCATGCGTCCACGGCGCTGTCGAACACCAGCGTCGGCGGCCCGAACTGCTCCACGACGTTCGGTGCGCGCACGGCGCGCTGGTAGCCGCCCCGCATGCGCAGCGCGTCCACGATCTGCCAGCTGATGTCGGCCTTGTAGGTGTCGGTGCTGCCCGCGTTGTTGTAATCGGAGAAGCGGTAGGCGGTGTTCAGTTCCAGGTTCTGCACGAGCGGCAGCCCGCGCAGCAGCGGGATCAGCAGTTCGCCGTAGACTTCCTTGACCTTGTTGGTGCCGCCGACGGGCAGCACGCCGAACTGGCCGATGATGTCGGCGAAGAAGCCGGCATCTGGCGCGAACGCGGTCACCGGAGTGGTACGGACCGTGATGCTCCGATAACCGGCACCTGCGGCAAAACGCATCTCACCGGCCGGCAGATCCATCACCTTGCCCTGCAGGGTGGCCTCGAAGATGTTCTGCTTCAGGCGCGTGGTGCTGGTCCAGTAGGGGTTCAGGTAGTCGATGCAGTCCGCCGACACCTCCGGCAGCCCGCTGGCGGAGAACTGCCCGGCGCCCACGCCGTTCTGCTCGCCGAAGGGGCTGACACCGCTAGTGCAGCGGCCGTACTTGCCGACATAGTTGGCGCCATAGTTCGGCGCCAGCATCAGTTCGGTGTAGCGCGCCAGCGAGGCGAAGCCGGAGACCCCATTGTCGACCAGCTGCGTTTCACCATGTGAGCCGGACAAATCCCAGCTCAGGCCGGTGTCACCGAGATCGCCACGCGCGCCCACCAGCATCTGGAACACGTCATTGGTGTGCTCGACCATGCCCAGGCCCATGTAGGTCAGGTCCTTGTTGGCCTGCCAGGGCGCGCCCGGCGTCGGGCGCGAATCCAGCAAGGTGGCCAGCGCCGCCGGCACCGGGTGCGCCCCGTCGCGCGGCACCAGCACGCTCCAGGAGCTCGCGGCGACCGGCGCGCCGCCGGCCGTGGTGCTGTTGTAGCGGGTGTACATCAGCTGCGTGTACAGCTGCACATCGTCGGTGGCGTCGAAACTGGCCGCGCCGAAGGCTGAGTAGCGGGTGAGCGGCAGCGAAGCCAGCGTATCGGCGCTGAAGTTCTGCTTCACCGTCTTGGAAGCGAGGCTGGTGTAGCTGTCGATCGCGTAACGCGGATACAGCGGGTTCTGATAGTTGTAGATGTCCGCGCCGGTGATGTTGAACAGCGAGGTGCGGTCATTGTTGAAGCCGATCTGCGTGGCGCGGGTGACCGCGCCGGCCGGGGCCCCGAACTGGGCGAAATAGGTGTTCAGCGCGGCCTGTGAAGGCTGATTGGCCACCGGCGAGTAGTACCCGGAGGCGAGGAAGCTGGAAGAGGAAGCGACCGCGCCAACCCGGAAGCCTTCCTGCATGAACGGAATGTCGACGTTCTGCACCTTGCCGCGGTCGGCATAGGCGAGACCCACCACCGCGTTGCCGCGACCGCCGGCGAAGTTGCCGCCCATCACGCCACTGATGTCCACGATCTGGTTGTCGCCGCGCTCCGAAAGGCCGTAATAGGCATCGACCTGCACGCCCTCGAACTTGCGCTTCAGCTTGAAGTTAACGACGCCGGACACCGCGTCGGCGCCGTATACCGCCGAGGCACCGCCGGTGATCACTTCGATGCTCTCCACCAGCGCCGACGGGATGGTGTTGATGTCGATAGCCAGGGCACTGGTCGAAGGCTGCAGCCGCCGGCCGTCAAGCAGCACCAGATTGCGGTTGTCGCCGAGGTTGCGCAGGTTCAGCGTGGCTGCGCCACTGTTGAAGTAGCCGGTGGAATACTGGCTGTTGGCGGCGCCTGAGAACTGCGGCAGCTGCAGCAGCTTCGATTCCAGCGCGAAGCTGCCGGAATTCTGGATCAGGTCCTGTTCAATCGTGGTGATGGGCGTGTTGGAGGTGTAATCGCGGCGCACGATGCGCGAGCCGGTCACCACCACTTCATCGAGTTGCTCGTCTGCGGCGGGCGGCTCCTGCGCTTGCACCAGCGGCGCAAATGCGGGCAGGGACAACCCCAGGACGGCGGCGACGGCGGCGCGCAGGCGCCACGATTGCAGGGCGGAAGAACCAACCGGATCAACAGACGAAGTCTTGCTCACGAAACCCCCAAAACTATAGTTACACAGACGGCTCTACCCAGCCGAGCCGGCGATGCTATCAGCACCGTCCGGGCGATGTCTGCTACATGGCGAATTAGCGTGAGTGCGACTACAAGCGGAAATGTACTTGCCGGCGGCAGGTTCTCTAGGCCGGCGGCGCCGTGAAGCAAGGCGCGGCTTCGAGCCGCAGGTCCCCCGGCGTGGCCGCAGCCCCGCCGTGGGTGCCTTCCAGGCCCACCTCGATCAGGGCGCCGTCGGGAATGGTGGTAGCCATGGCAAAGGGTGCCAGCAGCAGCTGCCGGCCGCTCTGCGTCGCGAGCGCGTTGCTGACCGTGGTGACGCCGAGATCGGCCGGCAGCGTCAGGCCCAGGCGCCAGCCGGTCACGTCGCGGCCGCGAAAGTTCAGGATCCTGATGGTCGCCACGAAGTGCTGCCCGGTGACGCTGTCGTAGCGGAACTGCACCGAACAGGTCGGACTGGTCGAGAAGCCGTTGCTGATCCAGGCGGCGATGTCGCGCGAGCAGCTGGTGTCGCAGGCCTCTGGATTGCGCAGCGGCATGTAATCGTCGATGCGCCGCCACAGCCCGTCGAAGTTGCCGCAGGGCGGGCAGGTCGAGGTGTTCGTCAGCGCCGGGCCGTAGCCACCCACGCCATTGGGGCCATGACAGTGCTGGCACTTCTCGAGGAACTGCGCTTGTCCGCGCGCGAGGTCCAGCACCCAGGGTCCCATGTCCGTGGCCGGAACATCTGCGACAGCGGGCGGCGTGGGCGCCGGCGCCGGGAGGACCGGCGTCGCCGGCAGTGGCTCGGCTGGCGGCGGCGCTGGCTGGTTCGCAGCCGGCGGGGCCGCGGGCGGGCTCGGGTCTTCGCCTCCACAGGCACTGAGCCCGGCAACCAGGCAGCACAGCATCCACATCGGCCAGCAGGTGCGCACGTGTACCTCCGGATCTGGGCGCAGTCTGGCGGCAACTTGCTGCAGCCGCGTTATGGTGATGTCCGATAATGCCGCGCGTGACCGACAAGCCACCTTCCGCGGCCAACCCGCGGCTTTCCAAGCGCATGGGCGAACTCGGCCTGTGCTCGCGCCGTGAGGCGGAGAACTGGATCGTGAACGGATGGGTCAAGGTGGATGGCCTGGTGGTGGACACCCTGGGGGTGCGCGTCGCGCCCACGGCACGCATCGAGATTCACCCCGCCGCCCGCAGCCACCAGAGTGAGCAGGTCACCATCCTGCTGCACAAGCCGGTGGGTTATGTCTCCGGCCAGGCCGAGGACGGCTATGAACCGGCCGTAGTGCTGATACGCCCGGAAAACCGCTGGTCGGGCGACAACTCACCCATGCGGTTCGACCCGGCGCAGCTGCAGGGCCTGGCCCCGGCGGGCCGGCTGGACATCGACTCCACCGGCCTGCTGGTGCTCACACAGGATGGGAGAGTGGCCAAGCGGCTGATCGGGCAGGATTCCTCGGTCGAGAAGGAATACCTGGTACGAGTCGAAGGCCTGCTGCTCGAGGATGGCATGCGGCGCCTGCGCCATGGCCTGATGCTGGACGGCGTCACGCTGCGGCCGGCACAGGTGAGCTGGCAGAACGAGGATCAGCTGCGTTTCGTGCTGCGCGAGGGCCGCAAGCGCCAGATCCGGCGGATGTGCGAAATGGTGGGCCTGCGGGTCACCGGCCTGAAGCGCGTACGCAGCGGTCAGGTGCTGCTGGGCGCGCTGCCACCGGGCAAATGGCGTTATCTCGGCGCGCACGAGCAGTTCTGACCCCTCAATCCAGGCCCGCCTCCTTGAGCACGGCACCAGCTACGTTGAAACCCTCGGCGGCCGCCGGGATGCCGGCGTACAGCCAGACCTGCATCAGCGTCTCGCGGATTTCTTCCTTGGAAACCCCGTTGGCGATCGCTCCCTGCACGTGATAGCGCAACTGCGGGCTCCGCCCCAGCGTCGCCAGGATGGCGATCGTCAGCATGCTGCGGATCCGGTGATCCAGTGGCGGCTGGTTCCAGGCCTCACCGAAACACTGCTCGGTGACGATCTCCTCGAACCGCCGCCGGAATGCCGTGGCGTTGTTCAGCGCATCCTCGGCGCCCGCACTGCCGAACATGCGCCGCCGCAGGTGCAGACCCGCTTCTTCCAGCTTCTTGTCCATCTCAGCCTCCCCTTGCCTGTCTGGCCGCCGCGCCCAGCGCCACGAAGGCGCGCGAGCTGTCACTGCCCGCCCCTTCCATCTCGCGTGCCAGCGCGAAACGCTCGCGGGTGAGCCGGAACAGGGGCAGGTCGAGATCGATGTCTTCACCCAGGTCCGCGGCGATACGCACATCCTTGGCCAGCAGGCCGAGTGCGAACCCAGTGGCGAACCGACGGGGGATCACATGCTCCTTTGCCACCAGTTCTGTGACAAAGCTGCGGCCGGTCGAGGCATTGAGCACATCGACCATGGTTGCAGCGTCCAGGCCGAAGCGCTCGCCCAGTGCCAGGCCCTCCGCCACTGCGACCATCGATGCGCCGGCCACGATGTTGTTGATGGCTTTCATCGCGTGCCCATTGCCCAGCGCGCCCAGCACATAGAGCTGGTTGCCCATCGCCGCAAGCAGCGGCCGCACCGTGGTCAGCAGCGCCTGATCGCCGCAGCCGATCATGATGGCGAGCGTGCCGGCCTCGGCCCGTGCTCGTGCGCCGGAGACGGGCGCATCCACGAGCTGCAATCCGTGCTGTGCCAGCGTCGCCCCGGTCTCGCGCGTCAGCAGCGGCTCTGACGAGCTCATGTCGATGCAGATGGTGCCCGGCCGGGCGGCGCGCAGCAGCGCGCTGTCCTCGGCCCGGGTCAGCACCTGCTGCACGACCCGTCCGTCCGGCAGCATGGTGATGATGATGTCGCTGGCGGCCAGTTCCGTGAGGGAGTCTGTAAAGGTACAGCCCAGACTGCTGGCCAGCTGCGCCGCCCGGCCGGGCGCGGCGTCGTAGAGGCAGACCGGGAAACCCTTGGTGACGAGATTGGCGGCCATGGGCATGCCCATGGTGCCGGTGCCGATGAAGCCGATGGCCATCATCCCTCCCCCTTTGGTTCTCGATCGAGTCCCGCGTGCAGCTGACGCACGTGGGCACCGG
Organism: Steroidobacteraceae bacterium; assembly: GCA_040508085.1. GTDB lineage: Bacteria > Pseudomonadota > Gammaproteobacteria > Steroidobacterales > Steroidobacteraceae > ZC4RG30. The sequence goes on along the minus strand of JBEVNO010000051.1, from coordinate 33,259 downwards.
CCGTGTGTCCCGATCCTACTGTCGCCCGGTTGTTTCGTCAGTGTGGAAATCAACCCTGCCGATCAGGTCGCGCCACCGGCGCCTGATGCGACGCTGCCAGGAGTTCTGCCCTCGCGGACCGAAGATGCGCTGGAACCAGGGAGTACCCACCAAGTGTGGCGCCTGCGCCTGCAGGTGGGCGATACAGGCGTCCCGCAGCGCCCCCATTTCCTGATTGGCCATGAGTCCGTTCTTGTAGACGCGGTGCCCGCTGGTCACCGGCCGGATATGGCGGGCAACCACCGTATCCAGCAGCGCAGTCCTGGTTTCACCCGAGATCTGCTGCAACGTCGGTATCAAGTAGCAGTCGACGCCCCAGGAGGAAATATTACTGCGGTAGAAATCGCGGCCCGCCAGGAACAAGCTGCCGCGATAGAACGGCATCATGACCTCGACCCAGTCCTCTTCGCGGTACGTACGCCTGCCCTGCGTGACCATCCATTGATGGGAGACGACGCTGTCCGGACTGAGGGTAGGCGAAAACACATCCAGGCGTGCGCGACGTCCCAGGTCCAGCGCCTGATTGAACTGGCTGATGGATATGACGACGTCATCGTCGATGATACCCACGTACTCGGGCGTCACATCCGCCGCGATCAAGTGCTCGGCGACCGCGCTCAGCACTTCACCCTTGCACTCTGTCGCGCCGCTGAGCAACAGCACCTGCTGTCCGCGCAGGGTGCGGATACCTGGCGTCTGCGTGCCGGAGTAATCGAACAGCAGCCACGAAAACTCCGGCGGCGTGTCCAACTGCAGGTTGTCGAAGGGAAGGCTCTTGCCGTCCCACGAATACACCACCATCGGTTGTGCGGCGGCGCGGCTGGCCGGCTTCATCCGCGATGCACCTGGAAACCCGCGAAGGATTGTGTGACCGGCATGATTTCCAGAAGGTTGATGTTCAGGTGCGGCGGCAAGGTCGCAACGTAAAAAATCTGCTCTGCTATGTCAGCTGCCGTCAGGGGTTTGGCGCCCTTGTAGAGCTTATCAGAAGCAGCCTGATCGCCATGCGTGCGCACCAGGGTGAACTCGGTTTCCGCCATGCCTGGTTCAATATCCGTGACGCGGACGCCGGTGCCATGCAGGTCGCTGCGCAGGCCCAGGGAGAACTGCCGCACGAAGGCCTTGGTACCGCCGTACGCGTTGCCACCAGGGTAGGGCCAGCTGCCGGCGACAGAGCCCAGGTTGATGATGGCACCCTGGCGTTCGATCAGCATGGGCAGCAGGCGATGCGTGATGCTGACCAGCGCGGTGATGTTGGTATCGATCATCGCCCGCCAGTCCTCGAGGCTGGCCCGCTGGGCTGCCTGCGTTCCCAGCGCCAGGCCGGCATTGTTGACCAGCAGGTCGACGCCGCGAAACGCAGTGGGGAGGGTATTCAGGGCAGCCTCCATTGCCGCTGCATCACGCATGTCGAACACGGCGGCATGCACCCGTTCCGCGCCCAGCTCGGCAACGAGTTGCTGCAGGCGATCGGCGCGGCGTCCGGTCGCGATGACCTGCCAGCCGGCATTGGCGAAGCGGCGCGCCGCCGCCGCACCGAAGCCGGAGGTGGCGCCGGTGATCAGCGCCGTGCGCGTCATCGCTTTTCCTTCTTCTCCTTCTTGGCGGCCCGCTTCTCGTCGAGGCTCTTGGAGGGCTTCTTCTTCGCCTCCTTCTTCCGATCCATGCCTTTGCTCATCGCAGGGTCTCCTGGTCACGCTGATGCGCCAATCTACACCCCCGGCAACCAAAACGAAAAAGGGCCGGCATCACTGCCGGCCCTGGTCGCGCGTCATGACGGACTGCTCAGCGGGCGGACACCTGCGCGCTCTTCTCATCCGGATGGATAACGAATACCTGCACCAGCTTGACCTCCATCGCTCCGGAGATGGCCGTATTGGTGCCGGTCGCATCGGGGATGCCATCAGCCAGCCGGCGCAGGGCCTTGTAGATGGATGCCGCTGATGCCTGGCCGTATGCCGCGTGGTGAGTGGCCCAGGAGGTGTTCATCGCGTAGTACCACTGGTCGACGTCCAGATATCCGCCAACGACTCCCTCAGCGCCTTCCGGCGTGACCTTGAAGTGCAGCTTCGCGTTCTTGAAGATGTTGATGGCGGGGTCGCCCATGCCATCTTCAGGGACCAGCAGCTGTTTGAACGGCTCGGTGTCCAGCACGCCGTTGACGATGCGGCCCTTGGTGCTGGCGACGAAACGCTTGCCGAAACGCGCATCGACACGCTGCGAACCGCCTGGCAGGTAGTTGCCCGTGGGGCCGGCCAGCAGAGTGTCGAGGGTGCGGTAGTACGACACCGTGACCTCGGGATCATTGCTCAGGCTCTCGACGCCGGAGAGTTCGAACACCACGCGGTTGAACGCCTTCTGGGCACGCCACTTGGTGGTGATGATGCCGAGCTCGCCCTCCTGGCGGTAGTTGCGCACGCAGCCCACCACCCGGAACAGCTGGTTGTCGATGCCCTTGCGGCCGTCATCGGCCTGGAAGTCTTCCGGTGAATCCTTGCCGTCGAGATCGACACCCAGTGCGAACTTGCCAGTCGCCTCGTAAAACGGAAATTCGTCCGGCGTGGTGTCCGGAGCCCAGATCTCGCCTTCGCGCTTGAGCTGCGTCTCCACCAGCGTGCGCTTCTTGCCGTCCTTCGGGAATTCTTCGGCAAACTGCTCGCGAGGCCCGATGTTGAAACCCTTCGGGCACTCTTCCTTGTGATCCGGCGTTTCCCGCACACCCCAGGAAACCTCATGCCACACCACATAGCCGATGCGGCCGCCCGGTGGTGCCCAGTCCTTGGCTGCCGGGGCGGCTGAGGCCGCTCCCGCCAGTGCGGGCAGCAGTAGCGCGGCGGTGGCGAGCCCGAGGGCCGCGCGCCGCAGCAGAGGTTGAGAGTGCACCGCATGGTTCATGTTGTTCATCATCCACCTCGCCCGAAGTCTGAACGCAACCAGAAAGCCTTGTAGCCGTTGCGGTAGCCGTAGAATTCGCCCCATTGGTCGGCGGTCATGTCGCCCGGATCCTTGTCGCGGTAGTGCGTATACACCGGACGCCCGCGGTAAGCCCAGACATTCAACGCACCGGCCTGATCAGGCTTGGCACGCTTGCCTGTCAGAGGATCGATCCACATCGTGGTCCATACCAGGCTGTCGCTCCTGGCGCCCTTCGATACCTGCACGTATGGGAAACGCTCGACGCAGCGCTTGGGATCGCCGCCGCCGCATACGGTGAAGCGGTATACCTGGGGTGAATCGGGGTGATCGCACAACTGCTGGTCGAGGGCGTCGTCCGCGCAATTGTAGATGTAGACCGTCTTGCCGTTCTTGTCGGCGAGCACCAGGCCCGTGGCGCTGTCCTGCACAGTGAAATCCGGCGCGGGGGGCCGCGGCGTGTATTGCGTGTATACGTTGTACCAGCCCGGCTCGTCGCTGCCATACATCTTGCCGGCGGGCTCGCCGATGTGGGTGTACAGCGGCTGCTGGCGGAAGGTCCACTGCCGGATACCCGGCGTGCGTTCAATGATGCCGAACTCACCACGCGGCTTGGCGTAGGCCGGCGCCACAATCGGCTTCCACTCATTCAGGCATATGGCATTGCAGACGGATTTGTCGGCGGCATCACGCCGGCTGGCATACACCGAGTAGTTGTCGCTGGTCTGCAGCATGCGCCCGGTGAGCGTGGTGTCGATCTTGAACTGCGGCGGCAGCATAGCGGGGGCCTCCGCAGGCCGGCGCACGCCCACCTCGCCGGAACCCTGCGAATGGCCGCCGTTGACCTCGCCCGGCTTGTGGTCGAGCACCGAGGTATACAAGGCGTAGCCATCGAAAGCCCATTGGCTGATGCCATCCTTGCGCTGCAGGACAGTCCATTTGCCGACCGCCTTGGCATCCTTGTCCGCCACGACGGGCGGCCACAGGTCGATGCAACTCGGGCGGGTCGCAAGTTCCGGCAACTCGAAGCCAGGCGGATAGGGGCTCATCAGACCTGAGTTGACGGTGTATTTGGTGCCGTCGCAGCTGGGCTGGCCCTTGCGCTCACCGACTGGTCCGTTGCGCAGCTGCCGCACCGGCCACTGGTACAGGGTATGGCCGCGGGAATCCGCGAACACCGGCCCTTCCTGTTCCGTAACGATGATCTGGAAGCCAGGCGGCATCGGCACCGGCTCGAACTGTTCCCGGGCGGTAGAGGGCTTCTCGGGCCAAGGTGACTGGCCATCTGCCGCCGCTGGCAGCGCGGCTGCTGCCAGACACATGAACAATACCGATCGCAACGTCACGAACACTCTCACGCAATGATCTCGCTGATGCGGCTGGAGGTGCGGTTGCTCTTCTCGCCCCAGGCCGGCAGTTCGAAGCCCATGACGCCCAGCGCGGTGTAGCCCACGCGCGTGACGCTGGTGGCGCCGGCATCGATGTGCAGCCCGGTCTTCACCCGGCCACCCGCGCGGCCGGCGGTGAAGGAGACGATCTTGTCGAGCGCATGCACACGTGCATCGCCGTGGTCCGTGTTGGCGTAGATGAGCATGTTGTCCAGCAACGTGCCGTTGCCTTCGCGCACCTTGCTGAAGGCTTCCACGAAGTACGCCCACTCCTCGATGGCGCGCGAAGCGAAGTACGCGTGATTGGGCTGGTACCCGAGGGCCGCGTCAATGGGCTCCTCGTGCGTGGTGGTGTGATGCGGCTTCTCGTAGCCTTCCTTGATGGTGTTCGCCTGCGCATTCGAATACGCCATGTTGAACACGCGGGTCTGGTCGCAGGCCACCGCCATCACCATCAGGTCCGTGAGCAGGCGATGCCGGGTCTTCACCATCTCCACATCCACGCCCATCTTCGGGTCGTTGCTGAACGATGGCGGCGCAACGCAGGCGGCAATGGGCTCAGGCTTGGTCAGCTGCTGGTCGAACTGCTTCTCCAGATGGCGCAGCCCGGTGAAATATTCATCGAGCCGCTGCCGGTCGGTGGCGCCCACGGTCTGCTCCAGCGACTTGATCTCGCCCTGCACAACCGACAGCACGCTGCGGCGCGCCATGGCCCGCGCATTGGGCGTGAACACCGGGGAGTTCGGGTCCTGGAAGTCAGCACCGTACAACCGCGCATAGAACTCCAGCGGCGAGATTTCCGGCGGATTCGGCGAGTTGGCGTTCTCGTAGCTCACGGTGTTGCGGAAATCACCAGTGGCGGAAGCCGTGAGGGTGCGGAACCGCGTGCCCCGACCCACCTCGTTGGCGATGGTCACATCGATTGTCTCGCCCGGGCGCTCGGCGCTGCCCTTGGGGGCGCGGCCGGTGCGGCCGATGATCCAGCCGGAGTAGTGGCACAGGTTCGGTTCGCCGTCCCGGAAGGCCGTAAGGTTGGTAATGAGGTTGACGTGCTCGCGCACACGCGCCACCGGCGCCAGCTGCTGCGGAATCTCGTAGTTGGCGCCCGAGGTCTTCGGAACCAGGATGGCGTTGTTGCCACCCAGGCCCCAGAACCAGGTGCCGAAGCGCAGCGGCATCGCCGCGCCATTGGCGAAGGCGGTGCCGTTGGTATTCAGGAAGCAGTCCAGCACCGGCAGGGCCACGGCTACCGCGCCACCATTCAGAACGCCGCGCAATACGGTGCGACGGCTCAGGTTCTTGAAGTGCATCGAAGTTACCTCGGAAATCTAGTGGATCGGGGACGCGGACGCGGTCAGGTCGGCAGGATCGGTCAGCTGCGCCGCTTTCAGGTCGGGCAGCGGGTAAATCTTCTTCACCTGGGGTTCGTACACCTTGCGGAAGGCGCTGCTCAGGGTTATCTCGCGCAGCAGTTTCGGCAACACGTAGCCACCCTTGGCGAAGCGTTCGGACAGGAACTCCAGTACGCGACGGTTGTTGCTGTCGCTGGGGGTGCCCGTGGCATAAGCGAAGGTGCGCCGCACCAGGCACCACGGCAGCTGGGGGTTGTCGTGCAGAGCCTTGCCGAGGCCGACCACATCGGTGAACTCGACGCCGTCGAGGTTGCCCTTGGTATCGATCTGGACGTCATTCTCGGTCTGGCGGAACTGGCCCGCGCCGTCGAAGGACTCCATCGCAAGGCCCATGGGGTCGGTGATGCGGTGGCAGCCAGCACAGGAAGGGTTCTTCAGATGGAAAGCCACGCGTTCCCGGGCGGTCTTGATGCTGCCGTCCGGGTTCTGCACGGCGGAGAAGTCCACATTCGCCGGGGGCTTGGGCACAACCTGGCACAGCATGACTTCGCGCAGCGCCTTGCCGCGCAAAGTTGCGGAGCTGCGCCCCGGATGTGAGTGCAGGGCCTGGAAACTCACCTGCGTCAGCAGCCCCTGGAAGGGGCTGTCGGCCGGAAACTCGTAGGGATTCCAGCCCGGCCCCTGAGCCGCGACCTTGTAGATCGGAGCCAGCGACGGCGACATGAAAGTCTTGCGGGTAGTGAACAGGTCGCGGTAATCCTCCCGCTGCGTCAGCAGGTGGTAGACCACTGTGCGCAGCGTCTGCTCGCGCGCATCGCCGGCAGTCTCGCCAGTGAACATGGGATAGATCGTCCCGTCCTTGCTCAGCATGCCGAAGTTCTCGAACTCGAACATGTCATCGAAAAGGGCCCGCACGCCCTCCTCGAGGCGGGGGCTGGCCAGCATGCGGTCCACCTGCGCAGCCAGGCCGCGGCGCGTGTGCAGCGCGCCGCTCTGCGCGGCGGCCAGCAGCTCGGTATCGGGCGCAGCATTCCACAGGAACAGGCTCAGTCGCGTTGCCAGCGACCAGGCATCCAGGCGCTCGGTGCCGGGCCGCTCCGGATCAGGCTCCGCCACCTCCGCCACCAGCAGCACGTTCGGGCTGAGCAGCATGCCCTCGATGACCACGCTCAGCCCCTGGTAGAAGCCCTTGAGGCTGTCGGCCGCCTTGTTGGCCTCCGCCACCAGGGCGTCGATGTGTTCGGCGGGAACGGCGCGGCGATACAGCAGCGGCGCGACCTGTGAGATGAAGGTGCGCGCGCACTCGGGATCCGCGGCCTCGAGGTCGGCCGGCTCACAGGGAATCAGGTAGGCGCGGCTGCTCTCGTCGACCACCTGGGTCGCGACCTTCAGCGCCGTCTTCTGGTACATCTCCAGCTGCGTGTCAGTGAGGCCGGCTCGTGCCGCGCCACTGGCCAGCAACCCGTCGGTGCGCGGCAGCGCCGCGAAGCGCGTCGCCGGCTGCATGTTCGGGCCGAAGATGTAAGTCAGTGTGTTGAGGTATTGCTGCTGGCTCAGCAGGCGCAGGCTTGCCGGCGTGCCCTTGGAGACCGGCTCACCGGTTCCAGACATTGCCACTACCGCGGCCACGATGCCCGCTGCCGCAACCAGCGCGGCGCTGCCCCACAATGCTGTACGCGCCTGCGCTCCGCGCTCGCCGCTGAACAGGTTTCGAACTCGCTGCAACATCTGTCAGAACCTCTCCACCGCGGGAACTCGCCAGGCCCCAGGGCGCAGTAGCGATTTCCACAGTATTTCCTGGCCGTTACCAGATCAATGAGATCTGGATTCCCGCACTTTAGCGGGCCTAAAGACTGCGCCGCAGGCCCTCCTGCGACCCCTCGCGCTTACCACCTCAGTCCGTCAATGTCCTTGGGCTCCACGGCGCTGGCCGCATTCCCCCAGGAATTGCGCACATAGCTGAGCAGCGCCGCGGCCTGCTCATCGCTGAGCTTCTGCCCGAATGGGGTCATGGACTGCCAGGGGCGCTGCCACTGCGTGGACGGCGCCTCGCTCGGCAGGCGCGGCCCATTGATGACGAGATCGATCAGGGAGGACGGGTCGGGCGCCTGGGCCAGCGAGCTGCCGGCCAGCGGCGGGCCGGTTTCCGGCGAGCCAAGGCCAGTGGGCAGATGGCAGGTGCCGCAGTGGATGTCGTACTGTTTCGCGCCCAGCTCCAGGGTCTTGCGGCTGGGGCGCCTGCCGGTGTCCGCCGCAGCGGGCAGGCTCTTCAGGTAGGTCGCCATGGCGCGCGTATCGGCCTCGGTGAGGTACCGTGTGCTGTTGAGCACAATCTCGTTCATGGTACCCATCAGACGGGTGCGCGAACTGACACCGAACTTCAGGTAACCGGCCAGATCCTCCTCGCTCCAGGCACCCAGGCCATGCGGCGAAGCTGTGAGGTTCGGGGCGCTGCGGCGAACCGTGCCACGCTCATCGTCGGCTTCGGAGATGACGCCGCCGGTGTAGGCGGCAGATGCCTTCTCGGCACCCAGCCGGTTGCGCGGCGTGTGGCAGGCGCTGCAGTGCGCGAGCGCTTCCACCAGGTAGGCGCCGCGGTTCCACTGCTGCGGGCGGGCCGGATCGGGAACGAATGCACCTTCTTTCAGGTACAGCGCCTTCCAGGCGCCCAGCAGCGAGCGCTGGTTGTACGGGAAATCCAGCTCATTCTCGCGGGGCGGCGCATTCACCGGGCGCAGGCTCATGAAATAGGCGAACAGGGCCCGCAGGTCCGCGTCGTTGATCTTGGTGAAGCTGGTGTACGGGAAGGCGGGATAAAGATGCTGGCCATCCGGACGCACGCCGCGCCGCATGGCGGCCTCGAATTGCGCAAAGCTCCAGCCGCCGATGCCGGTGGCCTTGTCCGGAGTGATATTGGTGGAATAAATGGTGCCGAAGTCGGTGCCGAAGCGCACACCGCCGGCGAACACCTTGCCGCCCGGCACGGTGTGGCAGCTGACGCAATTGGCCGCACGGACCAGGTACTCGCCGCGCTCCACCTCGGTTTCCGCCTGCGCGGCGCCGAACGTCGCCAGGGACGCAACACTCAGCATGAATCGCAACGCCCACTTCGCCCGCACAACCATCACCACCACCTTGCCGCGCACAGCGCCATCCGGTCCGTTCAAGCAAATTCCGGGCCGGAAGTCGCAGTGCCACTCTTACGTCTATACAAACCCGATGATTTGACTGTACATAAAAGCCAGGCGCGGAACATCTGCTTCTCGCCGCAGATACGTAGCGCTGCACCGCTATGCGGCAGGCTGGATCATGGTCGCACCAAGTTCGATCAGCAGTGAACCAGTGCGCACCGCTGCGGCCGACATCGACAGCGCCCCGCACAGCGCGCACGCGCGGGAGTAGGCCTTTGTCCGACGACGCGGCAAGCCGGGAGAGGACCTGGCGCCTCCCGCCGCGGGCGTATAAGAGACGCATGAGCTCCCAAAACTTCCGCATGACCCTGATCCCGCTGCTCGGAGTCGCACTGGTTGCGTGCAGCGGCGGCTCTCCCGGTACGCTGGAGGGAGGGATCGGACCCAATCCCGCACTGCCCCAGCCAGTCAGCAGCCTGATTCCCACCATGCAGGTCGCGCCCGCCATCGGCTGGCGCAGTGGCGCCACGCCGCGGGGCTTTCCCGGTACGGCGGTCGGACTGTTTGCCGGTGGGCTGGTACATCCGCGCTGGATTTACGTACTGCCAAATGGTGATGTCCTGGTGGCAGAGAGCAACGCGCCTGCTGAGGGGGGCGCCGAGATGAAGGGCATCCGCGCCTTCTTCATGAAGCGCGCCCAGAAAAAGGCCGGCGCGGCAACCCCCAGCGCGGATCGCATCACGCTGCTGCGCGATGCCGACGGCGATGGTAAAGCCGAGCTGCGCACCACCTTCCTGGCCAACCTGCACTCCCCTTTCGGCATGGCGCTGGTGGGCACTGACTTTTACGTCGCCAATGCCGATTCGCTGATGCGCTTCAACTACACGCCGGGAGCAACGGCCGCGACGGGTACGGGTGTCAAGGTGGTGGATCTGCCTGGCGGGCCAATGAACCATCACTGGACGAAGAATGTCATCGCCAGCGCAGACGGCAGCCGGCTGTATGTGACCGTGGGCTCCAACAGCAACGTCGGTGAGAATGGGCTCGAGGCGGAGCGTGACAGGGCAGCTATTCTCGAAGTCGATCCAAGCGCTGGCAGCTACCAGATCTATGCATCCGGCCTTCGCAACCCGAATGGACTGGCATGGGAGCCGCATACCTCAATGCTGTGGACCGCGGTCAACGAACGCGATGAACTGGGCAACAACCTGGTGCCGGATTACATGACCTCGGTGCAGAAGGGGGCTTTCTATGGCTGGCCGTTCAGTTACTTCGGCCAGCACGTGGATGTGAGGGTCAAACCACAGCGCCCGGACCTGGTTGCCCGCGCCGTCGTCCCGGACTATGCACTGGGAGCGCATGCGGCCAGCATCGGGCTCGCGTACTCAGCCGGCAATGCATTACCCCAGCCGCTGTCCAATGGCATGTTCGTCGGTCAGCATGGCTCCTGGAACCGCAAGCCGCCGAGTGGCTACAAAGTGATCTTCATTCCCTTCAAGGACGGGAAGCCGGCGGGCGAGCCGCTGGATGTGCTGACCGGTTTCCTCAATGAGAAGGGCGAAGCCCATGGGAGGCCTGTGGGCGTCGCGTTTGCAGCCGACGGCGCCTTGCTGGTAGCAGATGATGTCGGCAACGGGATCTGGCGCGTTGCCGCCACCGCGAAGCGCTAGTTCTGGGTTTGGGCCTAAGCTGTGAGCCGCGCGCTCTGCACGAAGATGCGCGCGCTCTGCAGCCGCTCGGTGTAAATGCTTTCCATTACGGCGCGCTGTTCCGGTGGCAACAGATCCGGACACTGCACGCCGCGGACCCGCCGCGAATAGTAGTTAGCCAGACCCTGGGCCAGGCGATCTGCACGCACGCAATCACGGACAATGTGTTCGTTCACTGGCGATCCCCACTTTCTGATTTCACCGGCAGCCAGTGTCTGGTTTCAGCGTCTGGCGAGGCAGAAGGGCGCCACCATAGAGACGGTCGGCCGCTTCCTACAGGTGGTGCAATACGGTTAATCGGGCCGCGCGCGTGGCCTCGGGGAAGGGTCTGCTGCGGCCTTGTAGGCTCGCGCCCACATGGTTTCGGGCCTGGCGGCGGCGCCAAGGGGCGCACCGCTGACACCCACCCACCGGGTCAAGCAGGCAACATGTGCGCACCCAGTCCAGATCGAGGTTGCGCATCATGAAACATTCCGCCAGCAAGGCCGCCCTGTTCGTGGTCCTGGCCATGGCCGGCGCCGGCCATGCGCAGACTCCTGCGGTGAAGCCGAAGCCGGCGCCCGCCGCACCGAAGATCGATTTCGTCACGCTGGACAAGGATGCGAACGGCGGACTCTCGAAAGAAGAGACCAAGGTCATCGCAGAACTGAACCGGCAGTTCGAGCAGCTGGATGCGGATCACGACGAACTCGTTTCGCCCGCTGAATTTGCGCGCTGGAACCGCGCCGGGAAGATCACCGGCGCTCCGGCGCCCGATCCGGCCACAGCGCCCAGCGGCAGCGCCGGCGCGCAGCACATGCCCAATCCGGGCTAAGGCGAGCGGAGAATGTCCGCACGCGGTGGCAGCCACGGGGCAGGCGCGCCCGTGCAATGGCCTGATGGCGCGGCCGGCAGGCTCGGTTCCGCGAAACCTGGCTCCACCTCGCGGTCGAAGCGCAGGTCGCCAAGAAGCCACCCCCGCTGCTGGAGCACTACAAACGGGGCGCGGATGAAACCCATCGCTGCCTGCGCCCGACAGTCGCCGTGGACCAATCCCGCCAATTGCGCGAGCGGCATCTGGTACTGGCCCACCCATTTGATCTTCACCCCGGCCGGATCCGGTGTCGCGGTGTGTACCGGCGTCAACGCCGCGCTGCGGCCGCTACCAAGCTGGATACTGGCGCATGCCGCGACGGGGGCCGCGGCAAGTGACAGCCTGCCCTGCCGCGCCACGTACTGACCGCGCTCCGTCTGCAACAGCAGCAGATCCCAGCAGCGCGGGTCGGTTGGGCCGGGGGTCAGCACGATGTCGCGGGTGCGGGCGCCTGGAAAACTGGCGGCGGCGTCCCTGGCGACGCGTGCACCCGCCAGCGCACTGGCAAGCATGAAGCCGCCAGTCAGCATCACTGTGGCTGCAAGGCCGGCGCAGACGGCGACGCGGGCCGGGCTGCGCCAGCCGATGAGGGCCAGCAGCACCGCAAGACCGACCACGCTGCTGTAGTACCAGGGCTGCGCAGCATGCAGCCACGTCGTCAATGCCAGCGCAGCCAGCGCGGCGAGAATCACGACCGCCCGCGCACAGCGGGTGCGCAGCAGGAACAGGCCTGGTATTGCCGCCAGCCAGTACAGCGGCTCCACGATGAATACCGCGTCGCCGTAATACCAGCGATTGTCGAATGGCCAGAAAGGATGGACGCCGTAGCTGTTCAGCGCGTCCATGCCCAGGTGCAGCAGCAGGCCGAGTGCAGAAACCGCGCCCAGCATCCACCGGTCACGGGACGAGGCCTTGCGTCCGCGCCAGCGCAGCCACAGCAAAGTCGACGCTTGCAGCAGCAACAGCAGGCCCAGGCAGCCCAGCAGGGTGTGGGTGTGGCCGCGGTGATGAAGCAGATACACCAGCGGGTCGGTCCGCACTCCCTGCAGCGTCCACAGGATGTCGACATCCGGCAGGTTGCTGGCCACCGCTGCCAGCGTCACAAACAGATTGCGGCGCTCCTGCGCCGCGAGCCCGTCGGCTGACGGTCGGGTGCAACGCGCCACCGCCTCACCGGCAATGACTCCGATCAGGGTGTGGGTGAGGTTATCCAGGAGCAGCCACCGGTTCAGTTTGCGGTCAGTGCAGCAATGATTGCAGATGGGCCAGCACCTGGTCAGCCATCTGCCCACGCGTCTCGGCCGTAGCCGTGGCCATGTGCGGCGTGAGCACCACGCGGGGATGACGACGCAGCGCTTCGGGCACCTGTGGCTCGGACTCGAAGACATCGAGTGCGGCGCCCGCGATGCGACCCACCTGCAGTGCCTCGATCAGTGCCGGCTCGTCCACCACTGCGCCGCGTGCCACGTTGACCAGGTAGCCGCACGAACCCAGGGCATCCAGCACGGCCGCATTCACGATATGCCGCGTCTGCGGGGTGGCGGGCAGCGTGAGCACCAGCACATCGACGGCGCGCGCCAGGCTGATGAGGTCTTCGTGGAAGGCATATGCCACCGCCTTGCGCTGTGGACCGGTGTAGGCGACGGGGCCGAACGGCGCGAGCCGCGCAGCAGTGGCCGCTCCGATCTGTCCGAGGCCTGCGATGCCGAAACGGCAGCCGCTGACCTTGCGGGCCAGCGGCCGATCACCAGCCGGCCATTGGCCGGCCCGCACATAGGCATCAGCAGCCGGAATGCCACGCAGCAGAGAAATGACCAGACCGACGGCAAGATCTGCCACATCGTCGGCGACTACCCCGGGAGTGGTGCCCACCCGTACACCACGCGTTGCGGCCAGCGGCAGATCCACCTTGTCTACGCCGACGCCATTGATGGCAATGACCTGCAGCGCGGGCAAGGCCAGCAGCAGCGCAGCCGGACATCCGACGCGGCCACCCGTGGCGATGCCACGCACCTGCGCCGCATTCTGTGCCAGCCAGCTGGCCTGCGCCGCGCCGTCCAGCTCGAACCACCGCACCACTCTGAACTGCGCTGCGAGACTGGATTCGAGATAGGCGGAGAACGGGCAGAGCTGCAACACCACGGGACGCGGATTGTTCATGCGATGGTTCAAGCTGGCGTGCATCTTCCCCCATTCCTTTGATACCGTGCGGATTCGATGGCCGCCCGGCACCGCCGCTGCCGCCGTACCGTGAATACGCCAGGGCTGCTATGGGCACAGTTGAATCGGTCGTGGTCATGGGTCCCAGCGGGACGGGCAAGTCCACATTGGCGCTGGCACTGGCCCAGTCACTGGGATGGCGGTTCATCGAGGGCGATTCCCTGCACCCGGTGGAAAACCTCGACAAGATGGCGGCGGGTTATCCGCTGGATGATGCGGATCGCGCCCCGTGGCTGGCGCGTATCGCCGTGAGCATGCGCGAAGGCGGCGGCAACGCCGTCGTCACCTGCTCGGCGCTGCGGCGCAGCTACCGCGATCAGCTGCGCGAGGCGGGGCCGGCCCTGTTCGTGCTGCCCCACGTGCCGCGCGAGGAGCTCGCGCGCCGGCTCGCCCTGCGTGAGGGCCACTACATGCCCGGTTCTCTGCTGGACAGCCAGCTCGCGGCGCTCGAGCTTCCGGACCAGGATGAATTCGCGATCATCCTGGACGGCTGCCTGCCATTGGCCGCGCAGGTGCAGCGCATAACGCAGGCCCTGGCCGGGCAGCAATTGCCTTAGGGCGCCAGCACCAGCGTTACACTCTTCACTGGTGCGCCGACGGAACCAGACCGATGGAATTCAAGAACTACTACGACATCATGGGCGTGGCGCGCGACGCCAGCGCCGACCAGATCAAGCAGGCCTATCGCAAGCTCGCGCGCAAGTACCACCCTGACGTCAGCAAGGAGACGGATGCGGAGGCACGTTTCAAGGACGTCGGCGAAGCCTATGAAGTGCTGCGCGATCCGGAGAAGCGCGCGGCCTACGACCAGCTGGGCAGTGGTCCGCGCGCGGGCGAGCCATTCCAGCCGCCGCCGGATTTTGCCAGCGGCTTCGAGTTCCGCGGCGGCGGGCCCGGCTCATCCGCCGAGGAAGACTTCGGCCATGCGGGTGACGCAAGCGAATTCTTCGAGTCGCTGTTTGGACGCCAGGATTTCAATGCCTCGCGGCGGCGCAGCGGGGGGCAGCGCCGGCGCGAGCGCGGCGAGGATCATCATGCCCGGGTCACCGTGGATCTGGAGGCTTCGCTCGAGGGCGGCACTCGCTCACTCACACTGAGGCTGCCCGGCGTGGACGAGCAGGGCCGGCCCGTGCTCCACGAGCGGACGCTGAACGTGAAAATCCCGCGCGGCGTCCTTGCCGGCCAGCACATCCGGCTGCAGGGCCAGGGCGAGCCGCTGGCGGGCGAGGACAAACCCGGCGACCTGTACCTGGAGGTGCAGTTCGCGCCCCATCCGCGCTACCGCCCGGAAGGTCGCGATCTGCATCTGGATCTGCCGGTCGCGCCGTGGGAGGCGGCACTTGGCGCCAGCGTGAGGGTGCCCACGCCGCAGGGCGTCGTCGACCTGAAGGTCCCGCCGGGCTCGCGCACCGGCACGCGGCTGCGGCTGCGCGGGCGCGGATTGCCATCCAGGCCGCCAGGAGATCTGTATACCAGCCTGCAGATCGTGCTGCCGCCCGCCGACAGTGAGCAGGCGCGCGCGGCCTATGCGGCCCTGGCTGCAGCGCTGCCCTTCAATCCGCGGTCGTCACTGGGGGTCTGATCATGTCGGCACAGGAAATCATCGTATTGACCGGGCGCATCGTCGAGGATGACGCAGAGCTGGGCCTGGATGAGCTGTGCGCGATCTGCGCGGTGGAGCGGCAGTGGGTAATGGAGCTGGTCGAGCATGGAGTGATCGAGAGCCGCACGACCCAGCTGCGCTTCAGCAGCAATGCACTGGGCCGGGTACGCATCGCTTTACGGCTGCAGCGTGACCTTGGCGTGAATCCGGCGGGTGCCGCGCTGGCGCTGGAACTGATGGCCCGTATCGAAGAGCTGGAACGGACTCAGATGCCGGCGTACCAGGAATAGCCCAGGTCTTCCCAGTAGCCGCCATTGCCCGCCCCGAATGCGTCAAGGTCCGCTGCCAATTCCAACCGCATCAGGTATTTGGCGTGTTTGTATCCCAGTTGCCGCTCGACGCGCGCCCGCAGCGGTGCGCCGTTCTTGATGGGCAGCGCAGCGTCATTCATGTCGTAGGCCAGGATGGTCTGGGGATGCCAGGCATCCTCCATGTCGATGGATTCGTAGTAACGCTTGCCATCATCACCCATGGCGTCCGCGCAGTGGAATACGACGAACTTCGCCTCTGGCAATGGCCGGGCCAGCGCCAGCACCGCGGCCAGCGGCACGCCCTTCCATTTGGCGATCGCACTCCAGCCTTCCACGCAGTCGTGGCGCGTGATCTGGGTACGGCTCGGCAGCGCCCGCAGTGCCGCCAGTGACAGCCGCTGTGGCGCCGCGACCAGACCGTCCACTTCCAGTTGCCAGGCAGTGAATCCGGACTCGACCAGCCGCGCATAGGCATCGCCCACGGGGTATGCAGTGCCATTGCTGCGGAAATCGGGCGACAGATCCTGCTCGCTGAACTCCTGTGCCATCGAGTTGCGGCCGGTGAGGAGTTTGTGCACGCCGCGGTTCAGGTGCTGCGCGCCATCCAGCATCCGTGGAAACCATGTGGTGTGCGACAACCGGTCGCAGCCGGCAAGCGCCATGGCCACGGCACTGCCGAGCAGGCCGCGCAGTGCGTGGCGTCGCCGCAGCCTACTGCTCACGCGGTGGCTCCCCGGCGCTCTCGGCCACATCGTAGCGTCCGGTGATCATGGCGCGCAGGTTGTTCCAGACACCGGAGACCACTACCTCGAACACATGCACCAGCACGAATGCCACCAGCAATGCCGCGGCGCAGAAGTGCAGCGTGCGCGCGGACTGGCGCCCGCCAAGCAGGTCCACCCAGCCGGTCAGGAATGAATTCAGCCGTGGGGACATGGCAAGACCAGTCAGCACCATGAAAGGCAGCAGCATGAAAATGACGAACAGGTAGCTGAGCTTCTGCAAGACGTTGTAGCGCAATGCCTCGACGCCCTGCGGATGCCTGAACCGCAGGTGGTCACGGATGGATTGGCCGATACCACGCAGCTGGCGGCTGTCCGGCACCAGATCCTTGCTGAAATGCCGGCTGGCGAACGAATAAGCCAGATAGCCCAGCCCGTTGATCACCAGTACCCACGCAAAGAAGAAGTGCCATTGGCGCCCGGCGCTGAGCCATTGCTCGGAAGGCAGGGTCACCCATGACGGAAAGCGGTCGAGCTTGAGCCAGGCTCCGGTTCCGTCATAGGACGACTTGCCCCAGTACAGGGAGGGGTGGGCATTGAAGATCTGGAGTCCGCTGCCCAGCATCAATGCCAGGGTTACCACATTCACCCAGTGCATGATCCGCACCGGCAGCGAATGCCGGCGGTAGCGCTTCTTCACGGTTCCTTGTGCCATGTCCCAGTATGCCTCCGGCCTGCCCGCAGGCCCACCCGGCCCCGTCACGGTCGCATCAGCGTGTGGCCATGCCGCCCGACAGCAACCACCGGCAATCCACTGCCAGGGCTTTGTTGCCGCCCAGCACACGCGCGGTTCACACTGGGTTCACGCCGAGGAGCAGACACTCGGCAGGCGGCCCTATGTTCCTTCGTGCCGCATCACAAAGTAGCATGCACCCCAGACTTCATACAGTGGATCCCTTGACACCAAACATGATGAAAACGGCCTGCTCACGCGGCGCGCTCCAGGCGCTGATTCTCGGTTTTTTCCTGTCCTGCACCGCGTGTACCACCGTGGGAACGGCGACAGATGAGGGCGAGGCCATTTTTGAATCAACGCCTGCGGCTGCGGATCCGGTGCTGGATGCCGGCATGGGTGAGCGCGAGGAAGGTGGCGAAGTGCCACTGGCCGTGGCGGAATCGGAGCCGCCCGCGGATGCAGGGCCCGTGGAGGAGCTCGCGGAGGCAGTGGTCGAGGCCGCCAGCGGCGAGCGTCACGAGGTCATCAACGATCTGGTCTCCCAGGCGAAAACGATGCTGCGCGATGTCCAGCTGCAATATTTCTTCACCGGCAAGGGCAAGCGCGAAACCCTGCGCGGGCGGCCGGTTGCCTTTGCATTGTGGAGCGAGTCGAAGAAGCAGTGGTCGGTGGCGCAGGTGGAGATTCCCCGCCCGCCGGTCAAGTGGAAGCCCGGTGGCAAGCCGCTGGCATTCACGCTGCGCACTCCGGGTTTCAACGCCCGGCATGTCAAAGGCACCGGTGCCGAGCGGCTGATGTTCGCCTTCGCGAAGGACGGCGAGCAGCTGAAGGTGTATGGCCGCAAGTTCCCGGTATTCGACAGCGCGCTGCTGGCCAAGAAGCGCTGGCGCGCCGTTGCCGAGACGGCCAAGCCCATCGTGTACCTGCCATTCACCGAAGATACACTGGACGCGAATTTCGTCGCAGGCGGCAAGGAGTACCTGCTGGCCACTGCGCGCAAGGCAATTGAAGAACTGCGTGCAGCTCGGGCCCCCTCGGTGGCCTTTCCCGGCGAATCCCTGGCCGATGTAGTACCCGCTGAAGTGCTTACCACCCTCGCCGTGATCGAGCAGATGGACGACAACGACTTCCGCAACGACCAGCAGGGCGCCGTGAACGAAGTGCTGAGCCAGTACGGCCTGAAGCGCGAGGAGGCATATCGCTACAGTGTCTCGAGCGCGGCGGCCATTGGCCCCATGCAGTTCACCAACCGCCGCGGCAATGGCACCTATGCACTGGTGGTACGGCGGTGCCGGGAGGCGCGGATCGATCCGGACTTCGAGCGCGGCGCCACCAACCTGCTGAATGCCATGAAGGCGGCGATATGCCTGTTCGACATCGAACTGGCGCAGATGCGCGCGGACATCCGGGTTCCCTATCGCAACAACAAGCAGGTGCTTGGCATCTTTCCGGTCGCTGCCTACAACGGCGGGCCCAGGAATGTCACCAAGCTCTACAACGTGATGAAGCGGATGAAGCTGGAAGTGCAGGATCTGCGCCCCATGGGGCAGCAGACCGCGGGCATGCCGGTGAGCTGCCCGTGCTTCTGGCGGGAGACGCCCCTAGGAGTGAGCCCAGTGTCGATTCCCAAGTACAACAACGAGAATCGCTGGTACGTCGAGAAGTACCAGACCATCCTCAAGGTGTTCGAGTAGCCGGGGCGGACTAGGGCCTGTGCCCGGGCTCGATGTCGCGCGCCTGCTGGTAGGTCAGCTGCTGTGAACTGCCGGCGGCTTCCACATCGATCGGTTCCAGCAGGAAGCCGACATGATCGCCCAGGTCCACCTGCTCCAGCACGGCGCCGGTGAACCAGCTGCTGCAGGCATCCAGCACCGGCACCCCATCCACATAGCGCCAGCGCACCTGGGCAAACTTGTCGATCTGGTCACCGGTCTCGCCGCCAAACAGCTCGGCGATGGCCTTGTTCTCCTCCGCCACCACATGCACCGCAAACACGGCCGCCTTGCGGGCCAGCTGGAAGGTGTGGTTCTTTTTCGAAATGCAGGCGAGGAAACGTGGTGGATGGATACTGCACTGCGTGGCGAAACCGATGAGGCAACCGGATGGCTCGCCCTGCACGGTGGTCGTCACCACATAGAGCGGGTAGTCGAGTGTCGCCACCAGTTTGGAGAACGGTGAGGAAGGTCTGTGGTTTGGAACGGCATTCATGCTGTGGACCGCGTTGGCTGGGACGTTCACTGCAGATTAGATGAGTCCCGGACGCTTGCTCATCGGCGCGCGTCCTACAGCGTCAACGCCGCAGGCCCGGAGTCAGGGCCAGACGGGCTCCGGCAGGGCCTCAAACGCCGGGCGGCCGAACAGGTAGCCCTGGAACAGGCGCACGCCGCGGCGCTGGAACCAGCGAAACTCCTCTGTTGTCTCCACGCCCTCGGCCACGACCTCGATTCCCAGGTCATCGCAGGCCTGGATGACGGCCCGCACGATGGCCTGCCGCGGTCCGTTGCCATCGATACCGCGCACCAGGCGCATGTCCAGCTTGACCACATCCGGCTGGAAATCGGCCAGCATGTTCAGGCCCGAATAGCCCGCGCCGAAATCATCGATGGCCAGGCGCAGCCCCTGCTCGCGGTAGGCGTTGATCTGTTCGGCGAAAGCGCTGACATCGCTGATGATTTCGCCCTCGGTCACTTCCAGCAGCAGGCTGCGGGCGGGCAGTCGCGCCGCCGCAGCCGCCTCCAGCATGGCGCCGATGGCGTCGGGGAGCGAATAGAGTGAGCCGGGCATGAAGTTCAGCGACAGCAGCGTGGACAGACCCAGCCGCCCGGCAAGGTTGATCGCGACGAGTCGTGCATCACGGTCGAAGGCGTGCAATGCGCCGGCCTCGATGGCTGACAGTACGCTGCCGGCTGATTCCCCGCGCTGACCGCGCACCAGAGCTTCGTAGGCGAACACGCCACGGGCTTCACTATCAATGATCGGCTGGAACGCAAACGAGAAGCCGCCGGCGCCGCCGCGCCCGCCCGCCTGGTTCATGCCGCGCTCCCGGCGCACCCCGTTGTGCAATGTGTGAGGCCTTCCACCGGGGAGATCATGCCCCCCTCTCCGTCCGGAGCCAACGGTCGCGGGCCAGATCGCACGGCTAGCCTCTCCGGGCGCGGCAGGTTGGTGCGGCAGGCGGGCCCCGCGTGTACCTTACTTGACGCGGACATCCGCTCCTGCCGAGCGGCTCACCTGGACCACAGCTGGCGCGCCGGTCACCCGCACATCGGCGCCACTGGACGCACTGCCAGCGACGCTGCTGGTCGCGGCGACTGATATGTCGCTGCCGCTGGAGGCATCCACGGTGACCTTTGCGCATTGGAGGCCTGCAGCCTCGATGTCGGCGCCGCTCGAAGCCGCCACTGCCAGCGAGGCACAGCTGCCGGCAATGGTGATGTCGCCACTGGATGAGGCCTCGAGCTTCACGTTGTCGCCCTTGAGATGCGCCACCCTTATGTCAGCGCCGGAGGAAGCTTCGGCGCTGAAATCGCCGGCCACTTCCCCCTCGAGCCTGGCATCGGCGCCCGAAGAAGCGCGCAGCGAATGCAGCGTCGGCGTGACGACATGTATCTGATAGGCGGTACGCTGGCCGCCGAACGAGAACCACCCGCGCTGCGGGCGGTCGATGCGCAGCACCTTGCCCTCGACCGTGACGCGCAGGTCATCGAAATCTCCGCTCTTGCTCTCTGCCACCACGCTCTGGGATGCACCCATGTGGATGTCGGCCGAGATGCCGGCAGCCACGCTTACTGCCTCGAAACGCGGCAGTTCGTAATTCCTGCTGGCGGCCGATGCGGCGGCGGGCAACAGCAGGGTGCTGAACACGGTTCGGGTCAGGCGTTTCATGTACTGCTCCAAAAGACGGGTTAACTGACCCAGTAGACGCTGCCCAGGTGCCATCTGGATGCAGCAGGCACGGAAAACCCGCCCTCGCCCCGGTTCAGTCCTTGAAGAAAGGCTCCACCGGGCCTTTGAGCAGTATGGTCAGCGGCTTGCCGTGGCGATCCAGCCCTTTGCCTACAGTGGCGCGGATCCAGCCCTCGGAAACACAGTATTCCTCGACATTGGTGCGCTCGGTGCCGTTGAAGCGGATGCCCACATTGCGCGACAGCAATTGCTCGTCGTAATACGGGCTCGCCGGGTCAACGCTCAGCCGATCAGGAAGCGTATCAGCCAATTCTTTCTCTCCCATTCACTGTGGCGGTCCAGTCTGATGGGCGCAGTGTACCCAACCCGGGCGCAGGCCGGGTCGCGGCACATCCGCGGTCAGAACTTCATGCGCAGCCCCACACGGTAAGTCCTGCCGATCTGGTCGAAATACACCGGGTTGGTCGGATAGGCCAGCTGCGGCGCGAACGGTGGCGACCGGTCGAGCAGGTTGTTGACCTGCGCGAACATTTCGATGTCCTCGCCGGTGCCGAAGTTCATGCTGCCATTCAGGTTGAAGTAGATCGCGCTGGCAACCGTATTGTCGCTGACCGAGTTGGCGCGGGCCGGATCGTATGCGGGACTGTCCGGCCCGGTATACAGCACGTTGAACTTGCCGGCACTGATGAAGCGCGTGGTGATGTTCGCCTGGTAGCGCTCGTGCGTATAACCCGTGATCAATGTCGCCACCCAGTCGGCGGCGCCGACGCCGCCGGTCTCGCCCACGCGGTCGGTGACGACACCAAACAGGTTGGTGGAGTTCTCCAGTGCGTGGTTCGCCAGCAGGCGCAGATCGAAGCGGCCGGGAAGGGAACTGACGCGTGACAGCGGCAGGCGGTAGGCGATTTCGGCGTCCAGCCCGCGGTTCTTGAGCCACTGCAGGTTCACATTGGCGGCGGCTACCTCCACCAGCGTTTGCCCCGCGCCGAGCGTGATCAGATCGCAGAACTGCTGGATGTTGTCCAGCGCGCAGCGGTCCACCACGGTCTGCGCCCCACCCGGGCCGCCGATGTAGTCGTCCACCTGGATGTCGTAGTAGTCCAGTGACAGGCTCAGGCCTTCAATGAACGGCGGCTGCAGCACTATGCCCACGGTCTTCGTCTTGCCGGTCTCAGGCCCCAGTTGCGGATTGCCACCATTGAGCAGCGTGGGGTTTTCCGACGGATTGCCGGGGCGGAAGCGGTTCTGCACCGAAGTGAAGGCGCTGGCACTGGCCAGGAACAGCTCGGAGAAGTTCGGCGCGCGTATGTCTCTTGAAATGGTGAAGCGCAGCCGCGCCCAGTCGACCGGTTCCCACACCATGCCGACCTTCCAGGTGGTCGCCTCGAAGGAATTCGAGGCGTCGGCCTGGTTGTAGCCACCGTAGCCGGATATCTCGTAGCGCGTGCGGCGCACCGCGCCGTTGAGACTCAGCGCCTGGACGCCGCGCATGTCCCGCGCCAGCGGCAATTCGGCCTCGAGGTAACCCTCGTACGCGTCCTGATCGCCGTTGTAGTCCGCGCCGAAGTTCTGGAAATACGCGAACAGGTTCGACAGGTCGTCATGCACCACGCGCGTAGCATCGCGCCTGAACTCCAGGCCCGCCGCCATCGACAGCGGCCCGGCCCATAGCTGCGCTACCTGCCCCGTGACGTTGCCCGCCACCACGTGCTGCGAGATGGCGATGTCCTCCACCAGCGTGCCGTACACGAAGTCGAGCGCCGCTTCGCTGGCGTTCTGGCCGAAGGGGTTGAAGGGCACGCAGCCGGCCGCCGCTGCACGCAGCGCCGCGTCGGCGCTGATGCTGGCTCGGCACACTATGCGTCGCTGCGCGGCAGGCAACGCGGCATCGGCCGGGTTGTAGACTGGATCATTGGCCCAGGCCCAGTAAGCGAAGGAGCCAGCGTTGCTGATGCCACCGCTGCCCGGCCGGTTGATCACGCGCTGCGCACCAACCACCAGGTTGTTGTCGACCTGCTGCAGCCGGTCGGTGTTGGCGTACTGGTAGTAGGCGTCGGCACTCCACTTGTCGTTGATGAACCAGTTGAGACCGGTGGTCACGCGCCAGGTATCAGCTTCGGAGCTGGAGGCACCGCGGCGCTGGCCGAGCACGGCCAGATTGAACGCGCTGGCCGCCGGCCGCACCAGGCTCGGTGTGGCGGATGCCGGTGGCAGCAGCGCCCGTACCGCGGCGGGCACGAATGGGTTGTCCTGGTAGATCGAGATGGGAGCGCCGAAGTAGTAGGTCTGCAGCGTGGAACCCTCCACGTGCCCATACGAACCCTCGAGGAAGCCTTTCAGGCTGTCGTTGAAGTTGAAGTAGGCGTGCGCGAACGTGGCGTAGCGTTCGACCGGCACCTCCAGCTGCGCGGTGGTGAAGCTCGACACCGTCTGGGTACCCGCACCGGTGCTGCCGGAAGCAGGCAGCCCCAGCCGGTACGGGACGGGGTTGCCCGCATCATCGAAAGTCACGCCGCCGGTGCCGAACAAGTTGCGGATTCCCGCCGTAGCCGCGGTGCTGTTGTTCAGCTCGTTGATTACACCGTTGAAGTTCGCAAGGAAGCCGCCGCTGCCATTCACCAGCACGAAGTTCGGCTGGCCGGCAACCGCGCCGGCTCCGGAGTTGTTCACCGATGCGCCCGGCCGGCAGAAACTGCGGGTGAAGCAGTCGCCGATGCCATCCTGCTTGGCATATTCACCGCCCAGCACGAAGTGGCCCCGCCCACCGGCGAACGCCGCACCGCCAGCCAACGCCGCGTGGTAATTCTCGCCATCACCCTCTTCGGTCACTCCGTAATCCAGCTGCGCCTTGATGCCGGTTAGGTTCTTGTTGAGGATCACGTTCACCGCGCCGGCTATGGCATCCGAGCCGTATGCCGCCGAGGCACCGCCTGTCACTACATCCAGGCGCTCCACCAGGCCAGAGGGGATCAGGTTCAGGTCGACAGTGCTCTCGCGTGTCACTGGCGCAAAGCGGCGCCCATCGACCAGTACGAGATTGCGGTTGACGCCCAGGCCGCGCAGGTTCACCACCTGCGCGCCCACGTTGAAACTGCCCCAGCCATTGGTGGTGGGAGTGGTGGTGGCGCGGAAAGCCGGCAGCTGGTTTGCACCCGCACCGATATTGGTGATGCCCATGGCGGCGATTTCATCGGCACCGAGCACAGTCACCGGTGTAGGCGTGGTGAACCCGGTGGACGCGATGCGTGAGCCGGTGACGACCACCTGTTCCAGTTCCTCATCAGCTGGCGGCGGTTCTGCGGCCTGCGCGGCTGCGCCGAAGGCGCTGCAGGCACCGGCGCAGAGAAGGCCGTGGATGGCGGCGCGCACGCTGTCGCGCAAACATGCTTGCAAATCCTTTTGCATGAAGACCCCCTGCTGTTTTTTTATGTGCCCGCCGGTATCCGGTACACCGTGATACGACTTGTGGACTGCTGCGCACAACCTCCGTGCGAGTAGCGATAGTCAAACATCGATACCAGAGGGCGCGGTCAGGCAGCCATAACCTGCCGTGCTGCGAAAGGCCGCAAGGCGCGTCAGCGCCCGAACATCTCGCGCTCGCCGCGGATGTCCGCACCGCCACGCAGCGTGCCGAACTTCGGGTCCACTCCCACCGCGACGCCCGCCGTCGCCATCCCGTAATCGCCCACTGCTTCAAGCCGGTGACCACGGCGCATGAGCGCAGCCCGCACCGCTGCTGGAATGCGGTCTTCAACCAGCAGCAATCCGGGGTCATCGGCCTTGTCGTCGAAGGACTGGTGGAAATGCATCGACTCGATGCGGGGCGCCTCGAGGGCCTGCTGCAGGTTCTGCCTGCCCAGGATGATGTTGAGCAGTGTCTGCGCGATGTGCTGGTCCTGGCTGTCGCCGCCAGGCGTGCCAACGGCGAGGAACGGCCGGCCATCGCGCGTCACGATGGTAGGTGTCAGCGTCGTGCGCGGCCGCTTGCCACCTGCCAGCACGTTGGGGCTGGCTGGGTCCAGATCGAACACGGTGAGCCGATTGCTCAGTGGCACGCCCGTGTCACCCGCGATATAGGCGCCACCCACGAGCCAGCCTGAACTCGGCGTGCAGCTGAACAGATTGCCTTTCGCATCCACCACTTCGATGGCGGTGGTGTCACTGGGAGGATCGCCCGCAGCGTCCAGCCGGTGCGGCAGGAACGCGGTGGCTGGCCTGCGCCCGCTCGACTGGTGCGCGTATGGATTGCCGTAGCGGTGCTGCAGCGAGGCCTGTACGCCGATCAACGCGGCGCGCTCGGCCGCATAGCTGCGCGACAGCAGCCCGGTCGCTGGAATGTCTGCAAAATCCGGATCACCGAACCAGGCGTTGCGATCGTCGAACGCCAGCTTGATGGCTTCAGCCATGGTGTGCAGGTACTGGTCGCCGCCATGGCGCATCTTTTCGATGCCTGCAGCCTCCAGCATGTTCAAGGTCATCAGCAGTGCCGGCCCCTGGCTCCAGAATCCGGCCTTGTACACGTCGTAACCCTGGAAACGGGTTGTCTGGGGTGCTTCGAGGCGGCCGCTGTAACCGGCCAGATCTTCGTAAGTGAGCAGCCCGCCGTCTGCCTGCACGGCAGCAGCAATGCGCCGCGCCACGTCGCCCTTGTAGAAGACCTCGCGGCCGGCTTCGATGGCGCGGACGCGATCAGCACCTTTCTTCCGGGCGGAGGCCTCGGCGTCGACCAGGGTGCGCAACGTGGCAGCCAGGTTCGGTTGCCGGAACAACTCGCCGATTTCCAGCACTCTGCCTTCCGGGTAGTAGGTGCGGCGTGACCATTCCCAGCGGATGGAGGGCTTGCGGTACACCAGCATCGCGCGCCGCAACGATTCATACATCGGAAAGCCATCGGCCAGCGCCAGCGCTGGCTGCAAGACCTGGCTCCATGTCATGGTGCCGAAGCGCTGCAGTGTCAGCGCCATCGCATCTATCACGGCGGGCACGGTGCCGCCGCGCGGACCATTGCCGGGGATGATGCCGGCCGCGCGAAACTCCGCGGGGTTCGCGGCCTTGGGTGCCGGACCCTGGCCGCAGACCACGGCAACCCTGCCTGTGGCAGCCGGGAATGCCAGCACGGGAGCCTCGCCTCCCAGACCAAAGTACGCGATCTCGTTTACCGCTGCCGCCAGCACTGCCGCAACGCCTGCGTCGAATGCATTGCCACCCGCGTCCAGCATGCGGGTGCCCGCCTCCACGGTGTGCGGGCTGCCTGCAGCGACGATGCCCTGCGTTGCCAGCAGCTGCTGCCGCAGTGTGCGCAACTCGTCCTGGCGCTTGGCGGGCGGTACCGCAGCCAGGGACGCCGGTGGTGAGCTCTGGCCGGGGGCAAGCGTTGGCAGCGCCGCTACAGCTGCAGCCAGGGAGAGCTTGTGGAAATCGCGACGCGAAGGCATGACGCTGCTTCCGGGAGGATGGGTACAGGCTAGCGCGCGACGGCAAACCTCGCCACCAGTGTCAGTCGAACTTGATGGTGTAGATGAGGTCCACCGCACTGGCCTCGCCGGTCTGCCCGCGCACTGTCAGGCGCCGCGTAATGTCATAGAAGATGTACAGCGTGCTCGCCGCCCCGGCCAGCCCCGCCTCATAGGTCATGTACAACTCGTCAGAGAGGCGCTTGCCGATCGAAACGCTGGACTCGGTGAGGCCCAGCTCATCCAGCCCCAGGCCGCCTGCCATGCCGCTGGCCAGCCGGCCGGCGAGCACACCCAGGGCTGCCTGCTGCATCGAGCTGCCTTCGGCGCCGCCGACCGCGGTGGCGCGGCCGAGCACCACCCAGGCGAGTTTCTCCGCCTCGGGCAGATCCGGGTCCGAATACAGCTGCACACGCGGGGCGGTCAGCGTGCCGGTAACGCGCACACCGGCGCGCACTTCGATCTCCGGCCGGATGGCCAGCAGGTTCAGCGACGGATTGGAATAGGAGCCATTGAACAGCACCACGCCGGTCTCCACGTCGAGCGCCTGGCCCCAGGCGCGATACTTGCCTTCAACGGTACGCACTTCGCCAACCACGGCGAAGGGCTCGGCGGCGCCCGGCTTGCTGCGCACTGTCAGCTCACCTTCCAGCCGCGTCGTAATGCCCTGGCCTTCCAGGGCGAGATCCCTACCGAGGTTGAGCTTCACCTCCAGGTCGAGCGGGCGGGCCGTTTCAAGATGGCCGGTTGCCGGCGCGGCAGCATTCGCGACCGCCGGCTTGCCTTCGCGCAGCACCACGACGTCGTTGCCCAGCGTGGGCGCGGATGCCTCCGGCAGCTTGATGGTGGCGCGGTCCACGCTGAGATCGCCACGTACCTGCAACGCCCCCTGCTGCAGTCCGGCGGACAACTCTCCGCTCAAGGTCATCTGGCGGTCGTTGCGCACCAGCACCTGCATGCGCTGCAGGGTGGCGCGCATATCCATGCGGATGGCCGACGCCGCCTCGCTGCCGGGCTCGAGTGCGCTCCAGTCGATGGTGCCGCTGGCATCCATGCGGCCGCGTTCGCTGGGCGCCCGCGTGCGATTGCCACTGCGGCCGCTGATGTATGCACGGCTGCCGCTGCCACCTTCAAACCTGAGCTCGGCGATCGCCAGGCGCGTGCCCTCCAGCGTTGCGCGCAGCGTGCCCTCATGCAGCTCCACGCCGTCGAGCACGGAACGCACCTTCAGGCCATCGCCCTGCAGGGTGCCGCGCAGTTGCGGCGCCTTTACGGTGCCGGACAACGCAAGGTCGGCATCGAAACGGCCCTGGACGCGCCAGCCCGGCGGCGCCACCACTGACCAGGCTCCCAGGTCCTGGATCTGCGCGCGCAAAGTGCCGGACAGCGGTGCGGTATCCGGCAGTGTCCAGCCGCCGCCCTTGCGCGCGAGCCCGGCGTTGACGCGGCCGGCGATGACCCCCGCGCGCTCGGTATCCCAGTCGAGCGTGGCCGCAATGCCTTCACCCTGCGTGCGGACTTGCAGCGCGAACTTGCGGATGCCGGCAGCCAGGCCACGATCCGCCTGGGCGGATTCCTCTCCCGGTATCAGGGCGGGCTCCAGCATCCAGGCATCGCCACTGACTCGCTGCAGCTGGGCGGCTACGGCCAGACGCTCGGTCATCTGCACGTCCCAGCTGCCATCGAGTACCAGATCGGTGCGCAGGCCGGCGTTGGTCAGCGCGCCCTGCGCTTCCTTTGCATGGACCAGATCCAGCCAGGCTGGCTGCAGGTTGCGGATGGTTCCCCGGCTCTGCACGATGTTGGCGCCGGCGGCCTGCCGCCACAGCATGGGTTCCCACGCCAGCTCCAGCGGAGCGCCATGTCCTGCGGGGGCGACCAGCTGGGCAGTGCCTGCGGTACTGCGCAGCTCCAGCGACTGACCCCATTGCAAAGTGGCCTGCAGGCCATCGGACAGGCGCAGCTGCCAGGGATCGTCCTCGCCGGGCAATGTGGCCGAGGCCTGGAAGTGCTCCACCGCGGCGCTCCATCGCGGCACCCCGCCGCTGCCGGCCTGCTGGCGCGCCTGCACGCGCAGGTCGAGCAGCCCCTGCATGGCATTGACGCGCGCATCGCCGGTAACCGCAACGCTGGCCGCTGCGAGATTGCCCTGCAGGGTCGCGGCCAGCTTGCCGACCTCTACATGCATGTCCGCAGCGCCTGCTGCGGTGGCTGGCACGATGATGTCCAGCCCCTGGGCCGCGATGCGGGCATCCAGTCGCAGCCGCGGATACGCCGCCGGATGCCTGAGGCCATCGCGCCATTGCTGCCAGCCGCCCTGCCAGGTCAGCTGCGCTTTGGCGCTGCCGGCGGCACGCAGCGCGGGCCATTGCTCACCCGCGATGGGCAGACCGCGCAGCCATTGCGCCAGCGCGCCTGCCGAATCCACCTCGACATCGAGCGTGCCATCACCCGCGGTGGGCTGCAGGTCGCCGCTGGCTGTGGCACGCAGCCCCGGCGCGGTGGCGCTCAACTGTGCGCGGATGGTGCCCAGATCCGGCAGCGCTATGTCGATGCCGCGCCCGTCCATGGTGGCCTGGAATGCATCCACGTGGATGCGCTCCACCTGCAGGCGCGCAGGCTGCCACTGCCCGCGCAGCTCGGCGGCGCGGATTTCCCACTCACCGCGCGGCACGGTGACTGCGGCATTGCCATGGATGGCACTCTCGAAGGCAACGCTCTCACGCAGGTTGCCGCGCGCGGACAGCGTGCCGGAGAGTTCTGAGGCCAGGTCGCGGGCCATGCGGCGATGGATGCGCCGCAGCGGCAGGCGCTGCAGGTCGCCACGCAGGTCGAGGTTCTGCGTCCTGGGCTCGAACTGCCCCTGCAGCCGCAACGAGCCCTCGCCCACTTGCAGCTGCAGGCTTTCGGCGCTCCAGCGTTCGGGTGCGAATTGAAGTTCTGCGCGCAATGCATCCAGGGGCAGCCGTTCGGCGTCCAGCGAACCCGGCAGCGTGTTGCGGATGTCGGCAGAAACCTTCGAGCTGCCCGCTGCGCCCGGAGCGGCGGCGGCAGGTGGCGCCAGCGATACCTGCCCCTGTATCGCGGAACGCGGCAGGCTCGAAAGCAGCGAGCGCAGATCGATCTGCCGCAGCTGCAGCTGCAGAGCCGATTGCTGCAGGTCATGGAATGCCACGCGTCCGGTGAGCCCGATATGGTCATCGATCCGGCTGCCAGCGAGACCTGCCTGGCCGGCGGTGAGCTCCAGTCGCTCTGCGTCCAGGCGTCCGCGGGCCTGCAGTGTCCGTACCGGCAGCCGCTGCGCATCCCATGCGCCTGGTACGGCGTTGCTGAACTGCACCGACATGTCCCAGGCCTGCGGAGAACTTCCTGGCAGGGGCGTCAGGCTGGCTTCGCCACTCAGTGCAGTCACCGGCGCGCTGGCGTGCAGGGCATGCGCATCCAGCCCCTGCAGCCGCAGCAGCGCCTGTTCGACGGGCTGTGTGCGCCAGGGATGGATGGTTGCCTCGCCGTGCAACTGCGCGCCCCGCTGCGAATCCGCGCGGGCGTCCAGTTTCAGGTCGATACGGGCTGCATCGCCACCCTGCAATGTGCCGCTGGCCTGAAGGTCGGCCTGCATGTCCAGCGGCGTATCCGCAACCAGGTCGCGCAGCGTTGCGCTCACCTGCGACTGCAGCAGCAGATCGGTGGCGTGCAGCGACAAGTCGGCCCGCATCTCGCTGCGCCCACGGCGCAGACCGAGCTTCAGCACATGGCGCGTGCCGTCGTACTGGTATTGCGCCTGCAGCTGCTGCAACTGCAGGGTGCTGATACGGCCATCCTCGGCCACGTTCTCCACCTGCAGCGACCCTACCGACAGCGGCAACGACACCCGCACCGGCAGCCGCAGCTCAGCCGGCATCACGAAGGGGGCCGAAGGAGGCTGCGGGGGCTGTGCAGACTGCGGCGTGAGCCGCACCAGCACGGCCTGGGCCTGCAGCCGCTGCACCAGCAGCTCGCGCCGGAACAGGCCCGGCAGGGACCACTGCAGCGTCAGGTCGGTAATGGCGACGCTGGTGCCTGGCGCGCTCCATTGCAGGCTGGCGACATGGCCGCCGCCGCGGATCGAACCGCTGGCATCGCTGAACTGCAGGGTCTGCCCGGCAGGCAGCCAGCGCTGCGCCAGCCGCAGCGCCTGCGGCAGTGAACCCGCACGGCCCGCCCACCAGACGGCGCCTGCGAACAGCAGCAGTACCGCGCCCAGCACACCGCCCACCCACCAGGGCCAGCGGCGTCGCCGGGGCGCAGCGACAGGCAATGTGGATTCAGGCTCGTTCATGGCACTCAGAACTGGAAGCCCATGCGCAGGTGCAGCCGCCACTTCTCGGATTTGAGGCCATAGGCCACATCCAGCTGCAACGGGCCGACGGGGCTGCTGTAGCGCATGCCGGTGCCGACACCGGTATAAAGCACCGCGTCGCGGGGTTTGTCGGTGGCCGTGCCGCTGTCAACGAACACGGTGTGCTCGAAGCTCGCCGCGTCGCCGAACAGCCGGACTGGCCGCTGCCACTCGACGCTGCCCATGGCCATGTAGCGCGCGCCGTAGATCTGCCCGTCATCCAGCCGCGTGCCGATGCTCTGGTAACTGTAGCCGCGCACCGTAGTATCGCCACCGGTGAGGTAGAGCAGCGTCACGGGTATGCGCGTGCCGTCGGCCGCACCGACGCCGCCGAGCTCACCGCGAATGGCGAGCCGGCTGCGTTTGCCCGCAACATTGCGGCCACCGATGGGCAGCAGCTGCAGCGCGCGCAGCTTGACGCGCAGGAAGGGGTCGCGGTCCGGCGTCACCGTCAGCCCCGCACCGGCCTCGAGGCCATAGCCGCGCCCACGAGTGGGGTTGGTACGATTGTCGAAGTAGCGCCCCGTCCATTCGAAGTTCCCGAGCAATGAGGAGCTCGCCCCTGGCGCGTCGCCGCCTTCCGCCTCACTGCCGTCGTATTGCACGTAGTAACGCCGTTCGGTGCGGTCCAGCGAGCGCGTGCGCCCGCCGGTCAGTGACACGCTGCGCGCCTTGAAATCGCCGTAATCCGAGCGCTCCAGCGCCGCGCCCGTGTACCAGGCCCAGCCGGAGGCCGCTGGCATGTCGGTCATCTGCGTCGACAGGGACTGGGTCTCGGTGCCGATCTCGACCGCATTCACCGCACGCCAACCCAGCGGCCACATCTTGTTGTGCGTGTGGTCGATCGAGACCGTCCCACCCGCATCGGTGCTGAAGCCGAGGCCGAACACGATTTTCTGGTACCGCGCCTCGCGCAGCTGCGCCTGCACCTGGGCACGCTGCGGATCACCGCTGGTGTCCAGCATCAGGAAGGCGCCATCAAAGTAGCCACTGGCGACCAGCCTCTGCTGCGCGTCCAGCAGCGCGTCCTCGCTGTAATCGGCCCCGGCAGGAATGCGCGCTATGTTGCGGACGCCCTCTGCGTCGTAGCGCGCAAGGCCTGTCATCTGAAGCTCGCCGAAGCGATACAGGGGCCCGGCATCGTATTCCACCTGCAGATCCACGCGGCCAGCGGCAGCATCAACAGTGGCGCGACTGCCCGCGATCCGCGCCGCAGGGTATCGATTGCGCTGCAATGTGCGCAGGCCGCTGGATTTGGCGGCGTCCCAATCCACCTGCGCGAAGGCATCACCGGTTTTCAGCGTCCAGTCGCGGATGATGGCGCGGCGCTGCCGCTCACCTTCGCCGGCGCTGTTCATGGGTTCGGCGAAGCCGATGTCGAACCCGCCCACCTTGGCGCGCTGGCCGGTATCCACATCAATGGCGATCCGGCGCCGCTCGTCACCAGCCGGCGCATCTCCCACCTGCATTTTCAGCTGCGGCTCAAAGTAGCCCTGCGCTGCCAGCAGGTCGCGGGCATTGCGTTCGACCTCGCCAAGCAGGCGTCGCAGCTCACTGGGCTGCAGGTCGGGAAAGCTGGTGAAGCGCTGGATATCGAGATAGCGCTCCAGGTGCCTGGCCATGGCGCGGTTCTCGCTGACCACATCGACGCGGAAGGAGAGTGATTTCTGCTCCTGGCTGTCTTCGACTTCGGCCAAGGGCTGCCCGTCGGGAGTATCGCGACGTTGCGAGGAGGCACAGCCCTGCATCAGGGCCGCAACAAGCAGCAGAACAACATAGGCGAACGGCAAGCCTGACCTCCGCGCGCCCAAGGCGAGGCAGCGAGCGGCTAAAGATAACCCGCATCGCCTTGGAGCCAATAACCGATGCGCGTGATGTCGAGTAGGACAGCACCCACCCGCGCTCGAGCGGCGCCAAAAGAAAAGGCCGGCATTGCTGCCGGCCTTCCCGTAGCTGACTTGGTGCAAGCCCGAGGCTTACATGCCCATGTCGCCCATGCCGCCGCCCGGAGGACCACCGTGGCCATGGTCGGCCTCGTCCTTCGGCGCATCGGCAATCATCACTTCCGTCGTCAGCAGCAGACCCGACACCGAGGCAGCGTTCTGCAGGGCCAGACGGGTGACCTTGGTCGGGTCGAGGATGCCGGCTTCCAGCATGTCGCCGTACTCGCCGGTCGCGGCGTTGTAGCCGAAGGCGCCCTTGCCCGCCTTGACGGCGTTCAGGACCACCGCGGCATCTTCGCCCGCGTTCTCGACGATCTGGCGCAGCGGCTCTTCCATGGCGCGGGCCAGCAGGCGGATACCCACCGTCTGGTCCTCGTTGGCGCCTTCCAGATCCTTCAGCGCCTTCAGCGCGCGGATCAGGGCGGTGCCGCCACCAGGAACCACGCCTTCTTCAACGGCGGCACGCGTGGCGTGCAGCGCGTCTTCGACGCGGGCCTTCTTTTCCTTCATCTCGACTTCCGTCGCAGCGCCGACCTTGATCACGGCCACGCCACCGGAGAGCTTGGCAACGCGCTCCTGCAGCTTTTCCTTGTCGTAGTCGC